>JBEKNN010000016.1:0-61766 GCA_049522755.1 Bryobacteraceae bacterium
TGCCCACGGCGCGCGCCATCTGCGCCAGGCGCGTCACGCTCTCTTCCACGTTGCGGCCTTCGAGCATCATCAGGTCCGCCAATTCGTCGATGAGGATCAGAATGTAGGGGAGCGGCTTCGGCTCTTCGGTCTCCGCTTCGTCCTCGAACAGACTGCGCGGCTGTTCCTGCAGCTTGCGAATCTTCTTGTTGTACTGCTCGATGTTGCGTGCGCCCACTTCCGCCAGCAGGCGCAGCCGGCGCTCCATTTCCAGCACCGCGTTGCGCAGCGCGTTGGTGGCCTTCTTGGGGTCCACAATCACCGGCGTGAGCAGGTGCGGAATATTCTCGTACATGCCCAGCTCTACGCGTTTGGGGTCCACCATGATGAAGCGCACGTCGTCGGGCGTGGCCTTGTAGAGAATCGACATGATCATCGAATTGATCATGACGCTCTTGCCCGATCCGGTCGAGCCCGCGATCAGCAGGTGCGGCATGGCGTCCAGCGCGGCCACGCGGATGCGGCCGTTGATGTCCTTGCCCAGCGCGATGGTGAGCGGCGAATGCGAGTTGCGGAATTCGTCCGATTCCAGCATCTGCCGCAGCGCGATGATTTCGCGCTTGGTATTCGGCACTTCAATGCCGACCGTCGGCTTGCCCGGAATGCGTTCGATGAGAACCGATTCCGCGTGCAGGCCCAGGCACAAATCTTCCATCAGATTCGTGATGCGGCTATATTTGATGCCGGCGTCGGGCTTGAACTCGAACGTAGTCACAACCGGCCCGGGGTTGATCTGCACCACGTTGCCAAGCACGTTGAACTCTTCGAATTTCGATTTGATGCGCACCGCCGTTTCCTTGAGCTCCTGCTCGTCGTAAGCGCTGCGCCCGGGCGCTTCGTTCAGCAGCTCGCTGGGCGGCATTTCGAAGGACATCGGCCGTCGCTCGGGCGCGGGCGCGGCATGGTGACTGGGCACCAGCGCGGGCACGGGCTCGGGCGGCAAATCTTCAATGGGGCAGATGGGGATCTCTTCGACCGCCGCGTATTCCGGCTCCTCTGCGACGGCCGCGGGCTCCGGCTCATGCGCGGTTTCCCACGGCGGCGTTTCCGCCACTGGCTGCACTTCCGGTTCGGCCTGCTTCCTGGTAATGCGGCGCGTTTCGGGTGACGCTGCCGCCGCCTCGGTGCGCTTGCGGCCGCGCTCCACCGCTTTTTCAACCGACTGCTGGTGCATGCGCTCGCGCCATTCGCCGAAGGCCTCGCGGCGGCGCTCCCACCACGCCATCGGCGCCGCAAACCAACCGCTGAGCGCGGCCAGAGTGAAGGTGGAAACCAGGTAGACGGAGATGATGACGGCCGTGGCCGTGACCACCAGGGCTCCCGCGAGATTCAGCGAATCCACCAGCCAGGTCGCGACGGCAAAGCCCAGCGTGCCGCCGATCCGGATGTTGCCGCTGAACAGCCGCCACGGCGTGAACGAGAGCGCGGCGCAGGCGCTCAGGGTCAAGGTCAGCGTCCCGGCCAGTTTCACCGCGCCGGCTTCAATCTCCTCCGACCGGATCCATCTCCATGCCAGCAGAAACGTGAGCAGCGGGAATAGAAACGCCGCGGCGCCGAACATTTGGAAAAAGAAATCCGAAAGATACGAGCCCGGGTAGCCCACCAGATTCAGCGGGCGCGCGGAGCTTGCCGTATCCAGCGACGGGTCGAAGGCGTGGTACGAGATAAGGCTCAACAGCATCACCAGTCCCGCTGCAAGCAGCAGGAAGCCGGTGATTTCGTTCAGCCTTTTGTGAGGCGACGGCGATAGCAGCTTCATCACGCTGGCCGGCGGATGAAAGCCAGAGCAAGCACTATTATGCCAAAAACAATCCGGTAATATATGAACGGCCGCAGCGTGCTGCGATGCAAATATTGCAGGAACCAGGCGATCACCGCGCACCCGGTGATGGCGCTGACGCCCACGCCCACTACAAACTGCGTGTTGACAAGGTCGTGAAGGCCGTGCTGCTTATGGATATCGTACAGCGTCTTGGCGGCCGCCGCGGTGATGGCGGGGGTGGATAGCAGGAAAGAAAAACGCGCGGCCGATTCGCGATCCAGATTGCGGAACAGCCCCGCGGCGATGGTTGTGCCGCTCCGCGACGCGCCCGGAATCACCGCCAACGCCTGCGCCAGCCCGACGCTGACGGAGTCCGCCAGCGTGACCATGCTCAGATCGCGCACGTGGCGGCCGGCGCTTTCCGCCGCCAGCATCAGCAGCCCGACCCCGATCAGCATTCCGCCGATCACGAAAGGATTGCGCCACGGGCCATCCGCCTGCTTGTTGAAGAGCAGCCCGGCGATGCCCACCGGAATGCTGCCGATAGCGAGCCACCACAGCAGCATGGTATTGTGCTTGAGCGCCGCATCTTGTCCAAAGCGCATGCCGAAGCCCTGCGCGGCAATCTGCACCCAATCGCGGAAAAAATAAATCACCACGGCGAGCAGAGTGCCGATGTGCAGCATAATGTCAAAATCGAGGCCCTCGGTCTGCCAGCCGAAGATCCAGGAAGTGAGGTAAAGGTGCGCAGTGCTGCTGACCGGCAGGAACTCGGTGAGGCCCTGAACAATTCCCAGCACTACTATCTGATAGAGCGGCATCAAGGATCAGGGTGAGGTATGGCGCGCGGGATGTCAAGCGCGCAAGGCGGGGCGGCTGCAAGCGTGAGCCTATAATGACCTATGGCGCTTTGTTCCCGTGCCGCCGCTTTTCTAATTCTGTGCATGTTCGCTCTCCGCGCTCAAACGCCTTCGCAAGAGGTGGTCATCCGTACTTACCCATACACTCCACCCTCGATGATTCTGCGCGCTGAATCCAACCTGGTTCAGACCGGACTCACTGTTCGAGACTCGCTCGGCCACGCCATTGGCGGGTTGCGCGCATCCGATTTCGAGGTCCTGGATAATGGAGTTCCCCAACAGATCACGGTATTGTCCGAGCTGCGGGCGGACGCCAAACCCGCCGGGCCGCCGCCCGAGCCGAAATTCGTCACCTTTTTCTTCGACGATCTTCACATGGGCAACATCAACACGGCCAACTTCGATTTGCCGTTCGTGAAGCAAGCAGCGCGCAAATTCATCGCTAAAGGCCTGAAGCCGTCGGACCTGACGTCGATCGTCACTACGTCCGGCTCAGGCGATCTCGATTTCACCAACGATGCAAAACTGTTCGCCGAAAAGTTGGAGCGCCTGAATTTGCATACGCACGTCATTCACTCCATTGAAGAATATCAGGCGGACTCGGTCGGCACGTTAGCAGGACTCGGCGCGGCGGCAAAGAGACTGTCGGAAGCGCACGGCCAGCGGATTCTGGTGCTGATGTCTTCCGGCTTCATCATCCATGTAGGGAATGAGCATGACGTCGAGGCTGAAGTCCAAAAGATTATCGATGCGGCTGTCCGCTGGAACGTCGTCATTCACGCAATCGACGCGAAGGGTCTCACTCCCAACCCAAACACCTGGCGATTGAACCGGCCACTCAAAGAAATCACTCAGGGGACTGGCGGCCATTTGTTCGAAAACACCAACGACCTCGCCGGCGCCATGGAGACGGCCGCCAATCCGGAAGTCACCTATCTGCTCGCCTTCAATCCCGGAGGACCCGACGGCAAATTCCACACGCTGAAAATCCGCTTCAAATCCAAGCTGGGCGACGTTGTGGAATTCCGCCCCGGCTACCTTTCGCGGCCGGACGATTCGGAGAAGGCGCTAACGGCGCGCGCTCCGCTCGACGACGCGGTTTTTTCCAAGCAGACGTTGCGCGACGTGCCGGCGGCAGTGGCCTTGGCGGGCGGCCAGCCAGATGGGACTAAGGAAGGCATGCTTCCCGTTTCCATCGGCATCACTGTCGACATGAATCGATTGCAATTCACAACCGCCAACGGCCGCCACATGCAGCAGATCGTTTTCCTGATGACGCTGCTCGACGCCGGCGGCGGTTTCATCACTGGCAAGGAGTCGATCATGGAGCTGGCGCTGACAGACGAAAAACTCGCCTCGCTCAAGAAGAGCGGATTGAAAACGATCGCGACGCTGAATGCGCCGGCGGGGATCTATCAGGTGCGTACGGTCGTCCGCGAAGGCATGAAAGGCAGCCTCGCGGCATCGACGACGGCAGTGGAACTCCGTGCAAAGTAACTGCTGAAGTCCTGGCGAGGAGTTCGATTTCATCGATCAAGATCCGGTTTCTTCCCACCATCTGTTAAACTGAAGTTGGCAGTACCGACCATGAGCCGAGCGGCTTAGCTGTTTTCCGCCGGGTTAGACTTCAGCAGGACGTCCGCCCTGTATTCGGCATTCCAGCAGGGCAGTGACCCAGACGAAAAACGCAAAAAAGCGAGACACGGGAAAGCACTGACGATGACAACCAAAACGGTTCGCTCCCGATTCAATCATGAGGTGGGTGAGAGCGTGGAAGGCTATAAGATTCTTGAAAAGATCGTCGTGGCGCCACCCGACCTCGTCGAGCGGCGGCGGGGAATCTATGACTATCTGGTGGAAGTGCCGCCGGAAACTGTGAAGCCGCGTTCCTCTCGTGAAGCGGGTGGCGTAGCGACTCGCGAAGCGGCGCCCGCGCGCGACTCTTTCACGCGATCGACTCCCGACGAACGGGGCGGACGAGTGATCCGGCGAATCCCCTCACGATGAGTTAGCTATGGCTTAATGCCGGCCCAGCTTGTCAACTGTATTATCTGGCCGGTCTCCCGTGCTCCAGGCATAGGGCCACCAGATCCGAGAGGTTGGCTTCGCCCACGCACATGACCGTGTCTGCGCCGCCCCAATAGATCTTCACGGTTCCATCGGGTTCGGCAACGGCGCCGCAGGTGAAGACCACGTTGTGCACATATCCCGTGACTTCCCAGGGGTCTTCGGGCTGCAGTATCCAAGAGTCGCCGACGCCGATAAAGGCCGCGGGATTCCGCAGATCGTGAAGAGCGACCCCCAGACGATAGACCGATCCATCCATAGTCTGGAAAACTCCGTGATAGATGGAGAGCCAACCCTGGGCGGTTTTGATGGGCGGCGCGCCGGGACCGATCTTCATTTCGTCCCAGTGATATTGTACCGGCTTCATGATGAGCTGAGAGTCGCCCCAAAAGCGCAGGTCCGGAGAGTAGGAAATCCAGATAGACCAGGGAGAGATTTCCGAGTGAGGCCGGTCGAGCCTCGCGTAGAGTCCGTCAAACTTCTCGGGAAAGATCACCACATTCCGATAATCCGCCTCTGTGATTAGGGAAAATCTTTCCACCTGAACGAAGTCTTTGGTCTTGGCGAGGGCGATCCTTACTCCATTGCGCGAGTATGCGCTGTAAGTGATTAGATATTCGCCATCGAGCGGAGTCACTCGCGGGTCTTCCACGCCATACTCTTCATAGGCGGCAAACGGGCCGTCCAGCGCGGGAGTTAGAAAGGGCTGCGGATCGGCGGTGAAATGGAATCCGTCCGGACTGCGCGCCAAACCAATAATGGACCTACCGGTGCGGAGATGAGAGCGGAACAGCATGATATATTCGCTCTGATGCTTCACCACCGCGGCGTTATGGACCGTTTCTACATGGTAGGGAATGTCGGCCTTAGTGAGGATGGGATTGTGAGCATACCGTCTGACAATGTCGGTCTTCATGACTGTTTCGTCGCCTCCAGTTTGAAAATCGCCGCGTAGACCCGTTCATACGCTTCCACCATAGTTGAGATGGAGAAGCATCGCTGGACCCTTTGACGGCAGACGCTGCGATCGATTTCAGAAAGGCGATCCAGGGCCTGCGCCGCCTGATCGACGCCGTCGACCAGAAATCCCGTGCGGCCGTTTTCGATCACTTCACGGCAGGAGCCGAGATCCATGGCGATCACGGGGACGCCGGCGGCGTTGGCCTCGGCCAGAACAAGTCCGAAGCGCTCGGGGATTGTGTTCAGATGCAGCAGAGCTCGGGCGCGCGCGAATAACTCATTCTTGCCGGCAACGTCTACCGGCCCGATATATTGGATAGTCTGATTAAGGCGGGGCTCCACCTGCTCCCGGAAGTACGCCTGGTCCTGGATAATGCCTGCGATGAGCAGCGGCAGCCCGGCGAGCCGGGCGGTTTCGATGGCCAGATGGACGCCCTTATCCGGGTGAATTCGCCCCAGAAAAATCAAGTCGTCGCCGCCCGATTCCTGAAACGGATACAGCGATAAGTCGATTCCATTATAGACAGTCGCGAGGTAATTCAGGCCTGGCGCGCGATCGGAGTCGCTGATGGAGACAAAATATCCGTCGCCATACTTCCGGTAGACAGGCATGATTGCGGGCGAAGAGAATCCGTGGATGGTAGTCAGGACGGGCGTCTTGACCAGGCGACTGTAGGTGAGCGCCATGAAGTCGTAGTTACTGTGGATAAGATCGAACTCGGAGGCGTGCTCGAAGGCTTCGGAGATATGAAGGTATTCGGCTACTTTAGGATCGACAGTGCGGTCCTCTTCATATCCTTTATCCACCACCGCATGCAGGTGAGCGCCGGTCACAGAATCCCCGGTGGCGAAGAGAGTCACATCCCAGCCACGGCGGACCAGGCCCTCAGTGATATTGCCTGCGACTGTCTCCCAGGCGCCGTATTGCCGGGGCGGCGTTCGCCAAGCTACTGGCGACAGGATGGCTATTTTCTTGTTAGGGTGCAAATTTTACCAGCCTCTTGCTCACGCCGGAAACCACGCCGGATCGACAGACGAAAGCGTCTGTCCCACGTTGGCTTCTCATGTGGTCTCGATGGCCGCCAGTACCTCGTCCAGCGGTACGGTTGCGAAACCGGTGGCGTGATCGGCCAAGCCGTAGGGAATGATCAGCTCGCCGTTGTGGAGCATAGCGCCGCACGAATACACGACGTTGGGCACGTAGCCTTCCCGCTCGTTTTCGTTGGGCTTGAGCAGAGGCTCGCGGAGGCGGCCGATCACTTTAGATGGGTCGTCGCGATCGAGCAGGAATGCGCCGATGCAGTACTGACGCATGGGGCCGACGCCGTGGCTCAGTACCAGCCAGCCAGCGGCGGTTTCAATCGGGGATCCGCAGTTCCCGATTTGGATCAGCTCCCATGGGAAAAGAGGTTTCAAGAGCAATTTGCGCTCATACCAGAAGTGCACGTTATCGGAAAACATGAGATAAATGTTCTCGTTATCCTGGCGCGAAAGCATGGCATAAAGGCCGTTGACCTTTCGGGGGAAAATGGCCATTCCCTTGTTTTCGGCGCACGGACCATTCAATGTGATGAACCGGAAGAGGCGAAAATCGGTGGTCTCCACCAACTGCGGCATAATGAGTCTGCCATCGTAGGCCGTGAAGGTCGCGTAATAGCAGTAAGAGCCGTCTTCGCTTTTGAAATGGGCGAAGCGGGCGTCCTCAATGCCGTTGCGTTGGGAGGGAGTGGCCGGGAATAAAATGCACTCGGACAACTGCTGCCCGGGCTCGAACTGAACCTGGAAGTTGGAACGGGCCAGCATCCAGATTCCCTGTGCGGCGTCCTGATCTTCGTGAGCCATTCCATCCGAGAGTAGAGAGCGCCTGGCTTCGGCTTCCAGGCTGGCGCGAAGCTCCGCCAATGCGAATGACTCGCCCAGGCGGCGCATCACGCGACGACTGAGCTCGCTATGGAACCCCAGCTCAAAGAGTTTGCGCACAAACAGCGCCTTCTCATATATCGGGTTCGGGACTTGCCGCGGCTCGGTGAGGAAGCCGACCGGAGGCTCCACTTCAACAAGATTGCCGGGGTGGATAATGCCGGTGCGAAACGTGATGGAAGAAATGTGTCCTTCCCCGGTGGCGCGCAAGCTGAGTACAAACCGCACCGCGCCGGGCGCCATGCCGGTTTGATCGGGGTGCGGGACCATGGAAGGATTGAACAGCGCGGCGGATTCCAGGGAGTATTCTGCCAGGAAATAGGAGCCGACCAACAGCCGTCTTTGTTCGGAGACTTCCTCATCGAGTGACAGCAGCTCGCGGATTTGCTCAAAACGCTCCAGAAAGGTTTGGCGGATCTGCCGGTGCCGCTGCGAGAATTCGGAGCAGACTTCATCGACGAGTGGGCCGACCTGTTCTTCCGGAAGCGACATGATCCTCGCGAAGATTCTGCTCGCGCGTTCCGCGTCACCCGGATTGAAACGCCGCAGAAGAACGCGGGACTGGTCGGGCTTGACGATGGTCGCCGTGCGCTTGATATGAATGGACATGAGATTTGGTTCTGAGAAAGCTGGTTACGCCTCGATGGCGATAGGTTGCTTGAAACTGGTCACCATATTGTGCGCCATACGCATTTCGGCCAGCGAGAGTAAGAACGCCAGAGTGGATTCGGCTCCCTGGTTCCGATTGACGCGATCGACATGCAACCCGTCGAGACAGCCGCCGGTCTCGGGGGAGTAGAGCTCTAATCCAAGATCGTTCCAGCCGAGGAACCAGTCGAATGCGCGCTGCGCCTGCTCGTACCACCAGGGGTCCGCCGTGGCGCGAAAGGCTTCGAGACACGCCGACACGGTGGCTTGCGCCTCAATGGGCTGTTGGTCGAAATTGGCGCGTTCGCCGCCGCGAGCGTAGAACCCGTTGCTGCCGATTGGCCGGAAGTGACCCTTCTCCGACGTCTGAACTTCCGCCAGCCAGCGTAGCGAATGCAGTCCGGCTTCAAACACGGCCTGTTGTCCGGTGGCGCGTCCACTCAGAATCAAAGCGTGCGCGAGCTTCGCATTGTCATACGACAGTTCCTGTTCAAACCAACACCAGTACTCATGGACGTTCCTTTCGTACAGGTCCATAAGCCGGCAGGTGAGAGTCTCGCGGGTTTGGTTCACCAGGCTGTCGCCGCCTAGCCGCCGCAGGTATTCGTGAATGCCTATGAGGCCGAACGCCCACGCCCGCGGTGAAGTGAGCTCCGTCAGCGCCGGCAATGCCCGTGCAAAGAGTTGTCCCGCCATGGCCTGGAAGCTCCGCGATGGCGAACGGCCCACGCCTACGCCCAGCGCCCAGAGCGCGCGGCCTTGACAATCGTCGGACCCTTGCTCGTCCAGCCACTGGCGGGAAAAGCTCATGTGGTTGTGGAAGCGTCTGGTCTTGGTATCGAAGGCATGATAGAGAAAGGCGGCGCAGGTGGTGCTTAGAGCGCCCACGGATTCCGCGTCCTCTCCCAACTCACCGAGTAACACGGAGAGAATAAAGGCCCGTGCGTTATCGTCTGTACAGTAGCCTTCGGAGAAATTCGGCACGCTGAAAATAGCGTGTTGGAAGACACCGGTGGAATCGGTCATGCGCGAGAGATGACTCAACTGTAACTGCGGCAGTTCCCGCGGCTTTTGATCGAGAGTCTTGGCGGCCAGAAACTTTCGCGACCCCGCGGCGCCCTCAGTCCTCGATAACTCAAAGGACCGCATGTACATCTGCGCGACATTGCTCCAGATCATATCGCGGCCGATGCGGTAGGCGTTCTTGCGGATGGCGTGGCGGCGGTTGTCGTCGCGCAGCAATCCAATCACCTCGCGTGCGATGGCCGGGGCGTCGGCGAACGGCACCAGCACGCCGCGATCTTCCGCCAGCAATTCCGCGGCGTGCCAGTAAGGCGTGGATACTACCGCTTTGCCGGCGCCGAAGGTGTAGGCGAGCGTGCCCGACGTGATCTGCGCTTCGTTGAGATAAGGAGTTATGTAGAGGTCCGCGGCGCCGATAAACTCTTTCAGATTCTCAAGGTCCACGAACTGGTTGTAGAAGATAACATTCTTCTCGATCTTGTTCTTCTTGGCAAGAATCTCCAGACTTAGCCGGTAGGCCTCGCCATGCTCGCGCAGCTCGTTGGGATGGGTGGCGCCCAGTACGATATAGACCACGTCGGGAAACTCAGCCAGAATGTCCGGCAGCGCGTTGAGCACATATTCGATCCCCTTGTTCGGCGAGAGCAGCCCAAAGGTGAGCAGCACCACGCGGCCCTCCACGCCGAACTGATCCTTGAAGTAAGTCGGATCGACGAAGCCTACGTCGGGAATACCGTGCGGGATCAGATCGATTTTGGCGGCGGGCGCGCGATAGATCTCCTGCAGCATCTTACGCCCTCGTTCCGCCATGACTACGAGCCGGGTGGAGAGTGAGATCAGTTCCTGCATGACGCGCCGCTGGTCGGGTTTCGGATCGCGCAACACCGTATGGAGCGTGGTGATTACAGGCATTCTCAATTCGTGCAGGAATGCCAGAATGTGACCGCCGGCGGGTCCGCCGAAAATGCCGAATTCGTGCTGCAGGCAGACGATGTCCACGTTGCCGATGTTGAGAAAATCCGCGGCGCGCAGATAAGACGACAGGTCCTGCTCTTCAATCTCAAAGCGAACCACTTCAGGGTACTCATAGCCGCCTTTGACGTCGTTAACCGCCACTGCGAAACACTCGCTTTGGGGATGCGCGGCTGCGACGGCTGCGAGCAGGTCGGACGTAAACGTGGCGATGCCGCATTTGCGCGGCAAATGGTCGCCAACAAAGGCGATTTTGCGGACTTCAGACATCTCTTTCATGAGGCATTCTCCGGCCGCCTGGCGAGCTTCGCGCCGCGTCCGTCAAGCCGGGGCCGGGTTGCGCATCGGGCGGAAAATGAAGCGGATCCCTGAGGTTTTGCAGCTCCCGGTAATAGTAAATTGGGGAGGGTTGTTTTCCTTTGAACCTCATGGCTTTCAGAAACTCGATTTCCTCTTCGGTGGCATCGCCGCTTAAGGACGTGTCTTTGAGAAACCGCTCCAGCCCCGGTGCTACGGCGGAGGGCCGTTGAGGCTCTCGTTCGGCAAACTCAAATCGCTTCACGCTGCCGGCCGCGAGACGGCGGTTCAGCACAACTTCTATAGCAAAAGTCATCAGGTCGATATCCCAGGAGTCGATCATGGGATCGAGGAAGCCGATGCAGTTTTCAGCCGAAACGTTAAAGACGTCCGTGTCGAGGAATTCGAGAACGGCAACGCGCATTTGCTCATAGCTGCGGCTGCCGATCTGGGCCATTAAACGCAGCCACTCTTCACTACGCAATTCCTCCCGGGCAACTCCCTGAGCAACATCCAGAAGTTTTTGAGTGACCAGGCGTTCCAGTTCTCCGAACGGCTCCTTCTCAAAAATCCTGCGCAGTTCTTTTTGCCTGGCGCTATCGCACTTGCGCAGAATCAATTCCCGGCACTCTTTGAATAGAGGCCGCGGCGGCTCCGCCACTCTCTTTCTCAATTCCTCCTTACGCTGCAGCTCAGCCAGATTCGAAAGGTCGCCGCTTGGGAGTTTTAATACCTTCGCGATCTTCTCGTAAATGTCGGTGCGCCCCGGTGCGGGAGGCGCCTTCTTCCGCGCCAATAATTGTGAGATATATGACTCGGTCACTTGAGCGGCGATGGCAAGATCTTTCTGCTCCAGTCCAAGTTCTTTTAACCGGCGCCTGATCAGTAGGGAAACGTCCACAAGTATATTGTCTGTTTTTGTACTTAACTGCAATAAGTCAACCAACAATACCATCTTGTCATAGCCGCGATTGACAGGCAAGCCTACTTAACTGATAATGGTTAATGTGTGGGTGTTTCCGCCCATCGTAAATCCTCCAAATGGGCCGAAATTCCGGCCTTGAACTGTGGTCAGTGGGTTACCAGATTAGCCTCAGTTCAAAAGAAAGGCCAACAGTTGATTGCCTCCGGAACCATTTTGATTGAAAAAGGCACTCCTCTCCCGCTGTTTTTCCGCGCCGCCACCGACTCGTATCCGAATGCGTGGATAGGGATCGATAGCAGTCTGAATTTTCACGAGCGGGAAAACGAGCTAGCGGCCACTGGATGGACGTTCCTCTATATGGCGAGCAAGGTCAGGGCTACCGCTTTCGGATTCGACAAGCCAAAAATGGTGTTCAGGGCGCTCACGCGCCTAATTGCGGGCGCGAGGCTGCAAAAGTGCAACTGTCTCGAGATCGACGAGGTGGCGATGCATTCGTTCCTGGGGATGCCATACGTAAGCGTCTCGGCACATTCGCGCAACATTCAAAAAGGCCTGGTCTTCG
The DNA here is from genome assembly GCA_049522755.1 of Bryobacteraceae bacterium. Lineage (GTDB taxonomy): Bacteria > Acidobacteriota > Terriglobia > Bryobacterales > Bryobacteraceae > PALSA-243. The sequence goes on from JBEKNN010000016.1 coordinate 12,036, forward strand.
CCGAGTCGGCAACCGGAATATGACCGGCACGCCGAGCCAGATAGAGTGGGCAGAACAGATTAAGCCACGGGTCAACGCCGAGTTTGATCGCGTTGCGAAGGCCTTCGCGGCAGTGGCGGGCAATCAGGAAGAACCGGCTCGAGCCGATACCCAAGCGGTGATCGCTATCCTCGAAGAGAAGCGCGTCGAGGTGATGGCGAGAGACCAGGCTGGCTATTTCATTCGCGATTGGCAGGAGTTGAGCGACCAAGTGCGGCGGATGATCGGCCAAGACTCCAGGTACCAGGCTATCAAGGCCAGGAAAGCGGCGGCGAATACGCACGGTTCCGATTCGATCGCGCCCGAATGCTTGCCGATCATAACTCGCTAACCACTTACCGGCAGTCGAATCAGATGTTCGAAGCGAAGTGAGTCACCGGACCGTCCCCTAAACCCCAATCTCTTCGTGCAGGCGCTTATGCCGCGTTGTTGGCGCAGCCCATGAGCGGTTCATAGCTGAAGTAGCTGAAGTATAGTTTGGACATGCTAACCAGGCGCGATTTTATCGAGACCGGTTTGGCGGGAACCGCCGCCGTCTCCGCTGGGCAATTTGAAAATGACGCTGAGAACGGACCCGCAAGCGGCGGCGTCCCCTGGTTCCGGCGCGTGCTCCGATGGGGACAGACCAACATCACCGAGCGCGATCCGGTCAGGTACGACATCGCGTGGTGGCGTGAGTATTGGAAACGCACGGAGGTCCAGGGCGTGATCGTCAATGCCGGCGGAATTGTTGCGTATTATCCCAGCAAGTTCCCGCTGCAGCATCGCGCGGAGTTTCTCAACGGGCGCGATCTGTTCGGGGAACTGACGCGCGCCGCGCACGACGACGGCCTTACGGTGCTGGCGCGCATGGATTCGAACCGCGCCGCCGAGGATCTGTTCCGCGCCCATCCCGACTGGTTCGCGCGACAGCTTTCCGGACAGCCGTACCGCGCCGAGGATAAGTACGTCACCTGCGTCAACAGCGCCTACTACGACGAATATATCCCGGGGATTCTGACGGAGATCGTGGAGCGCTCGCGTCCGGAAGGCTTCACCGACAATAGCTGGAGCGGCCTCGGGCGCGATTCCATCTGTTACTGCGATAACTGCGCCCGCAAATTCCGCGAGAAGGCGGGGCAGGCCCTGCCGCGCGCGAAGGATTGGAACAGCCCGGTTTACCGGCAATGGATCGAGTGGAATTACCAGCGCCGTCTCGAAGTGTGGGACCTGAATAACCGCGTCACGAAAGCCGCGGGCGGACCCGAGTGTTTATGGATCGGCATGAACAGCGGATCGATCACCACCCAGAGCCGGTCGTTCCGCAATTTCGCCGAAATCTGCAAACGCTCTGAGATGGTGCTGCTCGATCATCAGGCGCGCGCCGATGCCACCGGGTTTCAACAAAACGCCGAGACCGGCAAGCTGGTGCACGGCCTCTTGGGCTGGGACAAGTTGGCGCCTGAGAGTATGGCCCTCTACCAAAACGCGCGGAACCAGTTCCGGCTGGCCAGCAAACCGGCCGCGGAAGCGCGCATGTGGATGATCGCGGGCATCGCGGGTGGCATCCAGCCATGGTGGCATCACGTGGGCGCGTACCATGAGGACCGGCGCAGTTACCATACGGCCGAGCCGGTGTTTCGCTGGCACAAGGAACACGCGCGCTACCTGGTGGACCGGCGTCCCGTCGCAGCCATCGGCGTGGTTTGGTCGCAGAAGAATACCGATTACTACGGGCGCGATGAGGCCGCCGAGTTAGTGGACGCGCCATATCGCGGATGGATTCAGGCGCTGATTCGCGCGCGCATTCCCTACGTGCCGGTCTGCGCGGACCACATCGAGAGAGACGCGGGAGAATTCTCCGCGCTGGCGCTGCCGAACCTGGGCGCGCTTTCGGACGACCAGTGCGCCGCCATCCGGCAGTTCAGCGCGCGCGGCGGCGGAGTGGTTGCCACCGGCGCCACCAGTCTCTATAACGAATGGGGCGACGCGCGGCCGGACTTCGCGCTGGCCGGCCTGTTCGGCGCGCACGCCACAGCGTCCGCTGTTCCGCGGCGCGGATCGCCTAATGGGTCGCCCAATCTGACTCAGACCGTTCACAGTTATCTGCGGCTGACTCCGGAGTTGCGAGGACAAGTTTGGGGTCCGAAGGCCGGTGACGAACCCGTGCCGCAGGGCGAGCGACACGCGGTGCTGCGCGGCTTCGAGGAAACCGATATCGTGCCGTTCGGCGGCTTGCTGGAACCGATGCGCCTCGATGCGGATGTCACGGCGCCGTTGACTTTTGTCCCGCCGTTTCCCACATATCCGCCGGAAACGGCATGGATGCGGCAGCCCAAGACGGATGTGGCGGCGCTGGCGCTACGCGTGGCGGGTGAATCGCGCGTAGCATACCTGGCAGCGGATCTCGATCGCCGCTACGCCAATGAGAACCTGCCGGACCATGCGGACTTATTGGCAAACCTGGCGCGATGGGCCACGGCGGGCCGGATTCCACTCGAAGTGCGCGGCGCCGGAATGATCGATTGCCACTTGTACCGCCAGCCGGGGCGCGTGATTCTGCATCTGGTCAATCTGACGAACCCAGGCGCGTGGCGGTCGCCGGTGGACGAGCTGATTCCCGTGGGCCCGTTACAAGTGCGAGTGCAACTGCCGCGCGACGTCCGCGGCCATCGCGCAGAGTGCCTGGTGGCGGGTAGGAAACTGGCGGTGGCAGTGCGCGGGAAATGGGCGGAGTTCGAGCTGCGCTCGGTGCTCGATCACGAGGTTGTGGCGATCGAGTAGTGCGGGTCGGGCCGCTACCCGCGGCGGCCCAACATGCCCTTGGACTTGATGGGCAGCCGGCTCACAATATCCGCGGGTACCGAGAAATTGTCCTCCAGCAGATGCGCCGGGTTCGCGCCGAGCCACGTCGCAAGAGAAATCTCCTGGTAGACGCCGCTGTTAAACAGGACCAGAATCTCGGCTGGGTCCGGGCCCAAAGAGTCGACATAATGCCCGTATCCCTGCGGGATGAAAGCAACCTGCCCAGGCCCGAACTCCTCGGTCTTGGTGCGCCCGTGCGAACCGAATATGCCCACGCGCGCGCGGCCGCGGATATAATACTGCCACTCGTCGGCGTGCGGGTGCCAGTGCAGCTCGCGCAATGCGCCCGGTTCCAAATCGAGCCGCACAGCCGTCAGCGTGGTCTGAATGGGGAATTCGCGCGAGGAAACAATCCGCTCCGTACCGCCCTCCAGCTTGCTTGGCGGCTGATCGAGCAAGCGATACTTGTGCGAAAACTGCGCGGGCTGCAAATCTGCATTACGCAGAGGCGGCGGCGCTGCCGGCGGAACCCTGCCGGTCCCGATGTACACCTCTTTCTTGGGGAACTGCGCCAGTTGCGCCGGAGAGAGATTCAAATTCCGCGCCACCACATCCGGAGGCGCGCTCGCAATCCAATCGGTCACGCTGAAGGTGCCGAATTCGGAAAAGTGGCCGTTATCGAATCCCAGCAGAAAGTGACACTCGCCCGGTCCCAGCCCTTGCAAGGCATGCCCATGCCCGCGCGGAAAATACCAGGTATCGCCCACTTCGAAATCGGCCACCTCAGCCTGACCTTCGGGCGTGATCACCGTGACGCGGCAGCGCCCTTCCAGCATGTAAGCCCACTCAGCGGCCAGCGAGTGCCAGTGCAGCTCGCGCATGGCGCCGGGTTTGAGCCGCATGGAAACCCCCGCGATGCTTTGCGAAATGGGAAACTCGGCCACGGTGGCTTCTTTCGCCGAACCGCCCGGGCCAACCCAGTGCGTCTGGCTTTCAATGTCGTACTTGAAGTTCGGCAGCTCGGCGAGCTTTGGCTCGTCGGCGGCGGCGGATACGGGCGCCGCGGACATGGACGCGCTGGCAGCCATACCCGCCAGTGTCACGCTCTGGAACATCTTTCTTCGGCTGATCGGCATAGATCACTCTTCCATTGGAGTATATCCTGGATTCAAGAATGACATCTACCATTTCACTCGCCGCCGCCCGCGACAGCATCCGCGCCACTGAGGCCATTATCCGTCCTTATATACGCCGCACGCCGGTGATCGAAATCGCCGGCGCCGAATTCGGCCTCGAGTCCGTTCGCCTCTGGTTGAAACTCGAGTTGCTGCAGCACACCGGCTCGTTCAAGCCGCGCGGCGCATTCGCCGGCATGTTGACGCGCACCGTACCGGCGGCGGGCGTGGTGGCCGCGTCGGGCGGCAATCATGGCGTGGCCGTCGCTTATGCGGCCAAGCAACTTTCCAAGCCCGCGCGGATTTTCGTTCCCACCGTCGCTTCGCCCACCAAGATCGCGCGCATCCGCGGCTACGGCGCGGAGCTGGTGATCGCTGGCGACCGCTACGCCGATGCGCTGGCGGCCAGCGAACAATGGGCCGCGGAGTCGGGCGCGCTCCAGATCCACGCCTACGATCAGCCGGAAACGCTGCTCGGCCAAGGCACGGTTGGCCTGGAATTCGAAGAGCAGGCGCCGGGCCTCGACACGCTGCTGGTGGCGGTGGGAGGCGGCGGATTGATTGGCGGCGTGGCCGCATGGTACGAAGGCGGCGTTCGAATCGTCGGCGTGGAGCCCGAAGCCGCGCCCACGCTCTGGAACGCTCTGCAGGCGGGACGTCCGGTGGATTCGGAAGCGGGCGGCATCGCGGCCGATTCGCTTGCGCCCAAGCGCGTCGGCGAGCTGATGTTTCCCATCGCTCAAAAGTATGTCGAGCGGGTTGTGCTGGTTCCCGACGAAGCCATTCTGAATGCGCAGCGCGCGTTGTGGCAGGCGCTCCGAATTGCGGCGGAACCTGGCGGAGCGGCGGCGTTTGCGGCATTGATCTCGGGGCGCTATCGGCCAAGCGCGGGTGAGCGCGTCGGCGTACTGGTGTGCGGCGGGAATACATCGGCGGTAGATTTCGGATAGCGGACGCGATCTTCTCGATCTGCACCGTGCAATTCCACTTCACCGTCCGTTGAGTTTTCCCGATTTGACTCAACGTCGGCGCGACCGTATCGTAAACTATCAGTTCTATGAAAACTCAGGAAACGCTGATGCCGTCCGCGTTGACGCAGTATCGGGTTGGCCCCTTGGACGATTCCGTCCGCGCGAGTCTGGCTCAGCAGCTTGCCGCCGCCGAAACTCCGGGCATCACATGGTTCCCGCAATCTCTCACTCGCGCCGGCGATGCCTTGTTCATCGCTTTCGAAGAGAACGGCGCGCCACTGCTGCTGCAATATGGTGGAACAGCGGGAGACTGCGGTCTTTCTCATCCCACCGAGCTTTCGAGTCATGACTCCAGTCACGGCCCCAAGACATACGTTTACCCATTCGCCTCCACCGATCGCGACAACGTGGCCGCGTTCGCCGAACGCATCGACCTCACGTTTCTTCCCCGGCCCCAGCGCGACCGGCCGGCGATCGCGGTGGGTAACCGCCACCCCGAGGTCAGTCTGCCTGCCGTATTCGATGCGTTTCGCGACATCTTGCGCGAGACGGGGCTGAATCTCGCCAGCACCGTGCAGCTTTCGGCTACGCGCGAGATGACTACCGACGACGAAATCGCGCGGCGCGACGGACGGAATCCCACCGCTCCCGGACACACTCGCGTCAGCATACGTCACCTCTACCACGCCGGGTTGTGGGCCGCCATCCGCTCGGGCTTCCGCTACGGATACACTGCCGAGGCCGATCACTTCATTGTCAGCGGCGCGAACGACGCCGAGATTGCGAAGTCGGTGGAATGGGTCAAAGAGGCGATTCGTCACGCGGCGGGCTACACCAAGTTCACCACCGATACCTCGCGCGTGTTCGATCTGCGCGCCGACCTGCGCCATCCGCAGCCGCTGTCCGAAACGCAGATCGAAGAGTTGTTTCAGCAGCGCCTGACGCCTGACGAGCGCGCCTGGGTACACGCTGCCTTTTCCAAGCCGTTCGATTGCGGCGCGTCGTCTTATCGCTTCGATGCCGCCGAGATCAAACGCCTGGCGGTCAAGTTCGTTCCCAGTCTCAAGCTCAATGAAGAGCTGTTCGATTCCATTCTGCAGGCCAGGCACGGCGCGCAATTCGATTTCGAGCCATCGCTCGACGAAGCCGAGACTCTGACCGGCGCCAAGGAATTGATCTTCTATATGCACTGGCTCAAGGAGCGCGGCCGCCCGGCGCAGCTGGTCCCGCCGAACCTGGGCTTCAAGAAGAGACAGGCATATCCAGAAACGCGCGCGGCGCTGGAAAAATATTCGCATCACAAGATGTGGCCGGAAGTGATGCCGCGCGTGGATGGGGAATTCCACGGCAACCCCGTTCCGGAGCTCAAGGATCGCGTGCGCGAATTGGCCGATGTGGCGCGGTTTTTCAATGGCACGCTTAGCATCCATTCCGGCAGCGGCAAGCAGCCGGAAGTGCTGCGGTCCATAGGCTCAGCCACGCGCGGACGCCTGAACTACAAGATTTCGGGCGAGCTTCAGTTGCAGCTTTTCGACGTGCTTTACGAAGCGCGCGAAGGCTCGGCCGAGCGCGGCCTCTACGACCGCATGGTGGCCGCCTGCGAGCGTTTCGCCGCGGAGGGCGCGTTCGGCGAAGAGAGCGCACTGGCGGCGCAATACCGCGCTTCGGGACACGGCTCGTACTTAGGCGACGCCGGGAGCGGCCGCGTGGATGGCAACCTGTTTCTGGTCTTCTGGCTGGGCAACATGGTAGGTTGCAAAAACGAAGACGGCCGCTTCTTTAAGCAGGGACTCGACGAGCTGCCTCACCCAGTCATCGAAGAGACTCGCCGCCGCAATAAGGAATACGTGAAATGGCTCGCCAGCCACTTATTCGGGTAGGGTATGCTCTAGCTTGCCGTCCGGGTTTTGTAAAAGTGCGGGGCAAGCTAAAGCATACCCTACCAATGTCTTTTGCGGCTCTCGCCATGGCAGCGAATGCGCAAGATCTGCGCCACGTCACTGAGCCCGTCATTCCTCCCTCTTGCGCCGTCCTGACAGCGCGTTCCAGCGGCCCGAACGACGCCGCTCCCGATACAAAGCTTATCCAGGATGCGCTGGACCGCTGCGAAGCCGGACATGCCGTGGAACTGAAGCCCGACGGCGCCGCGAATTCGTTTCTATCCGGCCCCGTGCAGTTACGGGCCGGTGTCACACTTGTATTGGATGCCAATGCGACTCTCTACGGATCCCGCGATCCGCGCGACTACGACATTACGCCCGGTAGTTGCGGCGTGGTCACTCAGGCAGGGCACGGCTGCAAGCCGCTGATCGCAGCCAATCGCGTAGCGCACGCGGGCGTGATGGGCGATGGCGTAATCGATGGACGCGGCGGCGCGAAACTCAGTGGACAGAATGTCACCTGGTGGGACCTTGCGCAAGAGGCCAAGGTCAAGAACCTGAACCAAAGCTGCCCGCGCATCATGGTTCTCACCGGCGCCGACGATTTTACGTTGTACCGCATCACGCTGAAGAACTCGCCTAACTTCCACGTTTCCTATAGCGGCGGAAACGGCTTTACCGCCTGGGGAATCGTCATCGACACTCCTAAGACAGCCAGAAATACCGACGGCATCGACCCGGGTAACTCCACTAACGTAACCATTACGCGCTGCTATATACATGCGGGCGACGACAATGTAGCCATCAAAGCCGGTCATGGAGCGCCCACCACTCACATGACTATCTCGCACAACCACTTTTATACCGGCCACGGAGTATCAATAGGCAGCGAGACCGACGGCGGCGCCAGCGCCATTCGCGTGTCCGACCTATCCATCGACGGCGCCGACAACGGCATCCGTATTAAGTCCAATTCGAGCCGCGGCGGACTGGTACATGACATCGTCTATGAAGATGTCTGTATTCGCGACACTAAGAACCCGGTTCTGATGGATTCCAACTACTCATATTCAGGACCGGCTCGAGACAAGTTTCCGGAGTTCACGGATATCGTTCTTCGCAACGTCCGGGTGCTTGGGCCAGGCAAGATCACATTGGATGGCTTCGACGCCACTCATCGGCTGGGTACTACGTTCGACAACGTAACATTAGACGATCCGGCGAATGCGAAGATATCCGGCAGCCACGCCTTAGTTACGCTGGGCCCGGGCCCGGTGAACTTTCGTCCAGCGGGTGACGATTTGAAGATTGCGGGGGCTCCGGGTAAGGGGGCTGCAAACGCCTGCGAAGGTAAATTTGTTCCGTTTCCAGTCAAACCAGACACGCATTGACATGTTGAATCGCCGAGCTTTTCTTGTCTCCGCCGCAGCCGCAGCCGCCTCCCGATCCAGGGCGGCCGCTATCGACTACGCCGGCTCCATCCTGGCGCGCATCAAGCCGCCGGTATTTCCCAATCGCGATTTCGATATCGCTAAATACGGCGCGGATGGGGACGGCAAGAAGCTCTCCACCGACGCCATTTCGCAAGCGATCGCCGCTTGTTCCGCGGCCGGCGGAGGGCGCGTCGTCGTTCCCAAAGGCTTATTTCTGACTGGCGCCATTCACCTGAAGAGCAACGTGAATCTGCATATCGAAAAGGACGCGACGCTGCGCTTCAGCCGCGATCCCAAACATTACCTGCCGGTTGTGTATACACGCTTCGAAGGCACGGAATGCATGAATTATTCGCCGTTCCTCTACGCCTTCGAGCAGACCAACATCGCCATCACCGGCTCCGGCACGCTGGATGGGCAAGCCGATTGCGAACACTGGTGGCCGTGGAAGGGGCGCACCGACTGCGGATGGAAACTCGGTGACGCGAGTTATCAGAAGGACGATCAAGCCCTGATTTCCATGGGCGACCGTAACGTCCCGGTGAGCCAGCGCGTCTTCGGCGAGGGCCACTATCTGCGCCCCAACTTCATTCAACCGTACCGCTGCCGGAATCTGCTGATCGAAGACGTGAGCATCGTCAACTCGCCCATGTGGGAGATCCATCCCGTGCTCTGCCGGAACGTGACGGTGCGCGGCGTCAACATCAATAGTCACGGCCCGAATAACGATGGCTGCGACCCCGAATCGTGCGCCGATGTTCTGATCGATCGCTGCATATTCGATACGGGCGACGATTGCATCGCCATCAAATCCGGCAGGAACACCGATGGCCGGCGCGTCAATGTTCCGTGCGAGAACCTGATTGTGCAGGATTGCACCATGAAAGACGGTCACGGCGGCGTGTCGATCGGCAGCGAGGTTTCCGGCAGCGTGCGCAACGTATTTGTGCAGCGTTGCCAGATGGACAGCCCGAACCTGCAGCGCGCCTTGCGGATGAAATCGAATTCGCAGCGCGGCGGGACTATGGAGAACGTGTTCTTCCGCGATGTCACCATCGGCAACGTCGCCGAGGCGGTGGTTGAAGTCGATTTTTATTACGAAGAGGGGCCGGGCGGGCCGTTCAACCCTACTGTGCGTAACATCAACATAGCCAATGTGACTTCTAAGAGCAGTAAGTACGCGCTGTATCTTCGCGGTTACAAGGACGACCCCATTCGCGGCATCACGCTCGAGAACTGTACCTTCGATAAGGTGGCGCAGGCCAACCGGCTGGAGAATGTCGAAGGGCTTACGGCGCGCAATGTGACGATTAACGGCAAGGCGTTGTAGCCGGTGAGGGTCGCCGGTGTAGCAAGCGGTACGGTTTCGAGAACTGTGGCGTGAACGATCGCACAGCCAACTTCAGACAAAGCGCCACAGCAGCGAGACTTGGCAAGCTGCGTGCTTAAAGATCTGCGGAGGTTGGGCAATGAAGATTCCGCTTTATACCTCGGGCCCCGACCGCGAATTCAGTTATGGGGAGTTCGGAACTCAACGCATAAGGGTTGCCGAACTGTCGCGCGCCGATGCTGTGTGTGTTGAATCTTACAAGATTCGCAACTACAAAGCTTGGGCGCTGAAAACTAACGGCCTGCCCGCCGGAATGAGCCGACCGTGCCCCTCCCACCAGCTTTCCGCCGCGCGCGGGGTAATCGCCGGAGTGTTGCTGGGTGCGAGCCTCTGGGGCGCGATCCTGGCGTTCGTCGGTCAAATCAGGCTTTAGATTCAGGACTTAGACCCGGCGCAGCGCGCCAAAATGGCTCAACGCAATGGCTGCCGTGGCCGTGCGGGGCGAGTGCTCAAACCCTCAGGTTCGATGTAAGCTATTGGCCCGTGTCTATGATGCGCGATTCGGCGGAGAACTTCTTATAGTCGCTGAACGCGAAATCGGCGTCGAAATGGTAGCCCTTCACCAGCAGGACGCGCGCCGACGCAGTGATGGTGGCGTGTTTGGGCAGCCAGACTTCGTCATTGATGCGAGCGAATTCCACGCCGATGCGGCCGCCCTTGCCGAGACGAACCAGAAACGCGCCGATCGAGATGGTATCGAGAGTCTCCACCGCAATCTTGACGGGCGTGTAATCGCTCTTAGTCACCCATATACGGCCCTTGACCTTGGGGAAGTAGGCCGCCTCTTTCGACTTCGGTTTGAAGCCCGGGCGCGGCGTGCCTTCGATCACCCACACGGGAACGCCGTCGATCTGCTCGTCCCCGGCGAGACGGAAATCGAACGCGTCGGGGACTTCCTTCAGGTTTTCGCGCTCCCGATTTCGTCTTCGGTCCCAGTCGGCGATGCGCTGCTGCCGTTGCGCCGGGGTCTCGCTACGGCGCTCCTCGATGCTCCTTTTCAACCGCTCCTGCTCCTTCTTCTCTTCCTGAGGCGGCAGCGGCTTGTCGTCGCGGGCAACCGTGCGGCGGTAGGGCGAGCCTTCGAGCAGCGTGACATCGATCGTTTGCAGGTCGCGGTGTTTGACCTTGCCCGCGCCATCGAGCATGCGCACATCGTCGCGCTGCAGGTACGTGTATTGGCGGGAGATCTCGTCGTTGTGAGCGTTGCGTTGCAGAGCGCGGCGGACAATTTCCTTCGGATCGTCGGCGGCGGCAAGGGACAGGGCGCAGCACGCCGTGAACAGAAGAATACGCATCTTATGGTTGGACGGTTTTGGCGATGATTCGGTTGCTGCCGCCGCGGCACGGCGACAGGCCAGCAGGCCTGTCCTACCAAGCTAAGACAGCAGCTTTTCCAGCCGCGACCCCGGCCGCATAATCGTCTGGGTGCGCTCGGGACCGGTGGAAATGCATCCCGCCTCCACCCCGATGCACCGTTCCAGGAACATCAGATAATCTTTGGCCCTCGGCGGCAGATCGTCATACGAATCGATGCCGAAGGTGGAGCTGCTCCAGCCGGGCATGCACTCGTAGACCGGCTCGATCTTCTCCACTTCGGCCACTGTGGGCGGCATTTCGCTCACCTCGCGGCCGCCAATGCGGTAGGCCACGCAGACCGGGATCTGGTCGAACTCGTCCAGCACGTCGAGCTTGGTCACCACCAGGCTGTCGAAGCCGTTGATGGCCGCGGTGTAGCGCAGCAGCGGCGCATCGAACCATCCGCAGCGGCGCGGGCGTCCGGTGACGGCGCCGAATTCGTGGCCGCGAGTGCGAATCCGCTCGCCCGCGCCGTCCAGCGCTTCGGTGGGAAACGGACCCCCGCCGACGCGCGTCACATAGGCCTTCGAAACGCCGATCACGCCGGAGATGCGCGTGGGCGATACGCCCGTTCCGGTGCAGGCGCCGCCGGCGGTGGCGTTCGACGACGTGACGAACGGGTAGGTGCCATGATCGATATCGAGCATGCTGCCCTGCGCGCCCTCGAACATCACGGCCTTGCCCTCATCCATGGCGCGGTTCAGCAGCAGGGCGGTATCGCGAACCATGGGGCGTATGCGGTCGGCGAAGGCGTCGTATTCGTCGCGGATGCGGCGCAAATCCAACTCTTCGTAAATGCCGAAAAGCTTGGCGATGGCGGTCTTCTCCTCCATCACGGAATCGTATTGCGCGTGGAAGCTGTCGCGGTCCAGCAGGTCGGCGATACGCACGCCCCGGCGGCCGATTTTGTCTTCATAACAGGGGCCGATGCCGCGCGCGGTGGTGCCGATGGAGATGCGGCCGGGGCGGCCCTCCGACATCTTCTCCATCATGCGGTGCGCCGGAAACAGCACATGGGCGCGGTTGCTGACGAAGAGATTGGCGCGGACGTCGATGCCCGACGCTTCCAGCGCGTCGATTTCGGCCATTAGCGCGGCGGGGTCGATCACCAGGCCGTTGCCGATCACCGCCTTCTTGCCGGGGCGCAGAATGCCGCTCGGAATCAGCTTCAGGACGAACTTTTTTTCGCCGATGAATATGGTGTGGCCGGCGTTATTGCCGCCTTGATAGCGCGCCACGATATCGAATTGCGCGGAGAAGAGGTCGACGATCTTCCCTTTGCCTTCGTCGCCCCACTGGGAGCCGAGGATGATTACATTTCTCATTGCAGACAAACCTACCTATTCTACCTGTTTTGTGGGGCAGGCAATTCTGCCGCTTTGTGGGGCAGGCCATGACGCGAATCTTAGCACTTAGTAGCCGCCTGAAAGCCCGCGGGAAAGGCCGGGATGCCTGTCCTAATAGCGGCTTATGGGAAGTTTTCAATCATCATGTAAGCGACCGTCTCGGAGGCTCGCAGGCAACGTCCGGGGTTACCATGATCTAATCCTCATGCCGCTCGCGGCCGACATTGCGCGCTCGGCGCCGCCATCCACGGTTGTGCGCCGCCTCATAGCCTTCGCCCTGGCATGCCTCGGCGTTTTCGGCCTGGACGCGCTGGCCTTCCGCACGCGCTGGTACCCTCAGGTTCTACAGCCCGATTCCACCACCGGCCTCTTCGAGTTGATTCTCTGGCGCGAGCGGCAGGCGCAGAAACGGTATGGCGACAACCTGGTGGTGACGGTGGGCGATTCGCGCTTTGGCCTGGCGCCGAAGCTTTCCAATGAAACCAATCCAATGCCCCGCTACTTGCTGCGCAGCGCCGGCGTGGCCGGCGCCAGCCCGCGCGATTGGTACTACATGCTGCGCGACCTTGACCCTTCGGCCAACCGCTACCGCGCCATCGTATTTGGCATGAACAGCTATGACGATGAAGACGTGGCGTACCAGCCCGATGACGATGTGCGCTCGCTGCATTATGTCATCGCCCGTTTGAGGGTGACCGATGCGATCGATTTTGCCCGGTCGTTCCACAGCCTTGAGCTGCAGTGGGATGCCCTTCGCGGAAGCCTGTTCAAAGGCCTGGTCTACCAGGCGGATCTGCGCGAGTTCCTGACCAATCCCAAGAAGCGAATTCGTCTCGCGAGGTTCAGCCGCGCGGGGTTCGAAGAGTGGACTTACAATTTTCCGGGCGCCGAAGCCAGTATGGCGGGCCTGGAAATCGATTGGCATACGCTGACTGCGAAGCTCCCGCCAGGCTTCAGCGCGCAACAGTGGGAGCTCACGGGAGATTTTCTGCTGCACCGGCCGGAACCGCAGAACGGTCGCCTGGCCGCGTTCCGGCGGCAATGGTTCGGGCGCATCCTCGACCGCTACCGGAACTCGCGTACCAAGATCATGTTCGTGCGCCTGCCGCGCGGTCCCATTCCGCGGCCGGATTTTCTATCGCGCGCGAAGAGCAGCTCCATCCGCGAGCTCGCCGCGCGGCCCAATGTGCTGCTGTGCGATGAGCATGCATTCGATTCGCTGGAGCATCCCGAGCTTTTCGGCGACGGGATGCACTTGAACCGGGCGGGCGTGGCGAAGTTCTCACCGATGCTGGCTAAGCTGGTGGCGCAAATGTTGGAGGCTTCCGAAAAAGCCCCCGGAGAAACCAAAAGGTAGCGCCATGCTCTTCAACACCACGCGCTTCTTCGTCTTCCTGGCAGTGGTTCTGGGGCTGTTCTACGCCTTGCCACAGCGGTTTCGCAGGTACCTGCTTCTCGCCGCGAGCTATTTCTTCTACGCGAGCTGGAACCCCAAGTTCATCGCGCTGCTGCTCACGCTGACGGCTATCGACTATACGGCCGGCCGCTGGCTGGAGCGCACCGCGGCGCCCGGCAAGCGCAAAGCGATCCTGGTGATGAGCCTGGCGGCCAACCTGGGCTTCCTGGGATTTTTCAAGTATTACAATTTCGCCGCCGACAATATCGCGCTGGCGCTGGGGAAGCCGGCGCACTCCTTCTGGCTCGATATCGTACTGCCGCTGGGCATCAGCTTCCACACGTTCCAAAGCATCTCGTACGTGGTAGACGTCTATCGCGGGCAGCAGCAGGTGGTACGGAGCCCCATCGACTACGCGTTGTTCATCTGCTTCTTCCCGCAATTGGTAGCGGGGCCGATTGTGCGCGCGCGCGATTTCTTCCGCGACCTATACCATTGGCGCGCGCCCGCCGCGGACGAGGTTTCGCGCGGCCTGTTTCTGATCGCGCTGGGGCTCACGAAAAAGATGGCCTTCGCGGACCAGTTCGCGGCCGTGGCCAACGCCTATTTCGGCAACCTGGCCGCCAACCCTGGAAGGCTCACGGCATGGTGCGGGGTGTTCGCGTTCGGCATGCAGATCTATTTCGATTTTTCGGGCTACACGGATATGGCGATTGGGATGGCGAAGCTGCTGGGGTTCCACTTCCCGATAAACTTCCGCCGCCCCTACCTGGCGCGCAGCATCACGGACTTCTGGCATCGCTGGCACATTTCGCTTTCGACCTGGCTGCGGGACTATCTCTACATCCCGCTGGGCGGCAACCGGGACGGGCGCTCGATGACTTACCGCAATCTGATGCTCACCATGCTGCTGGGCGGAATGTGGCATGGCGCGAGTTGGAATTTCCTGATTTGGGGCGGATATCACGGCGCGCTGCTCAGCGTGGAACGGGCGATCCGCGGCAGACGCGAAGAGCGCCAGGGATGGACGCTGCTGTATCCGTTGCAAGCGATCTTCACGTTCGCGCTGGTGCTGGTGGGCTGGGTCTTTTTCCGCGCCGCGGATTTGCGGCAAAGCGTGCAAGTGATCGGCCAGATGTTCACTGGCGGGCCTGGCAAGATGCTGCTGCAGCCTTGGCATTTCGGCCTGGCATTAGTGGCGTTGGTGGTCGCGATGGTTGAAGAGCAATGGGACGCAGTGGAGCGGCTGATGACTGCGCCCGCGTGGGCTTATGCGGCGGGGCTGGCGGTGATGCTGTTTTGTCTGGAGGTGTTTGGAGTGATCGATGCTTCGATTCCGTTTATTTACTTTCAGTTTTAGGGAGGAATTAGGCCTGGAGGAGCCCGATCGGAATTCACGGCGCGGGGTCGCGGATTTAGGTAAACTGAGAAAGGCAGACGAGGAATAGCGACCAATGACAGACGCGCAATTGTTAACCCTTGCGATCGCTATCATTGTTCCACTCAGCTTGCTGCTTTACTCGAACAGCCGGATCACCGACACTAAGGAAACCCTCCGCGCCGAAATCGGCGAGACCAAGCAGACCCTGCGGGCCGAAATCGGCGAGACCAAGCAGACCCTGCGGGCCGAGATGGAAGCCCTGAGGGCCGAAACTGCCGCCGGGTTCGTCCGAATTGAGCGGGCCATCGAGCGGCTCGAAACCAAGCTCGTCATCCACGAGCTCGAACACCACAAATAGCAACCCGCGGGCCGGACATGCTCGCAACCCCGCTACGCATGCGCCGCTGAATCCGTCATTGCCATCGGATCTTTTCGAATAACGCGCGGAGGCGTTTCCCCTTGGCCGGATTGATAGTCTCGACGAATCCCACCCGGCCATCGAGATGCGACCGAAAGCTGTCGTGCGCGTCCCGATTTTGACTCTCCGGACCCAGGCGGACGCAATTGTGGAGCGTCGCCTTGAGACGGTCGAAGTCGGCCCGTATCACATTCAGGCGCCGGTTGACTGCGAGTCCCGCCAGGTGTTGCCGCACGCCCTGGCGCATGATGCGCGTCTTGCGGTGATTCGCTGTGAAACCCTCTTCGAGTAAGATGGCCGCGACATGCGCTGCGAACCGTTCGACATTGCGCGCAAAGGCTTCATCGCCGGAAAACGCGAGATCGTCGGCGTAGCGCGTATAGCGGGCGTCAACCGATTTCGCCAGGCCTGTCAAGCGGCAATCGGCGCGATAGGCACAAAGATTGGCGAGCGCCGGCGAGGTGGGCGCCCCTTGAGGCAAATGCGGTCGAGCGTACAGCGCGCGGGCCTCGGCCAGTTGAAAGGGATCGACGTCAATCGCAGCCTGGCGCCACACATCGCGCGGCGTGGCATTAGTGCAGATGCCGCCGAGCAGATCGGCAACCGATTCGGGATAGCCAACGGTGCGAAACAAAGTCTGAATCCTGGCGCCGGAAATGGAGGGAAAGAAATCCCGCAGGTCCATCCGCAAGACAATGTGGCGGCCCACGTGAGGGGCGGCGAACGTCTTGATGGAGCGCCCTTTGCGGAACCCGTGTACCGCGGAATGCGGTGGGATCCGGTCGAGAATCAGCGACAGAATCTGGCGTTGCAGCGCCTTCAGCCGCGGCTTGGGCGCCTCGATCAATCGAATGCCGCGGGAAGTCTTCGCCAGCACCCGGTAATGAAAGTGGCGCAGTTTCGGGCGATCTTTGCGGCGGTATCCGAGCCCTTTGAGATCGGCGAACCATTCCAGCTCGCCCGGAGTGAGCAGAAGCCACTCGGCCAACGCCATAACGGATTCGATGGAGGGAACATCCCATGCCGCGGCCGCCTCCACGGGCTGCATCTGCTGCGGCTCGGTGAGCCACTGCTCCACGCGCAATTCGTGGCGGTATTTCGACTGTGCTCGGGCAACGCCTTCGTCTTGCAAAAGAAATTGAACCACGTCGCGGCGCCGGGGACGCGTTCGGCCGGCGAAGGTTTCGATATAGCGTCGGGCCAACGGTCCAAGCCAACGCCAATGCCTGCCCAGCGTCCGGCGGGCGCGGGCAATCACGTGTTCGACAGCCGGTTCACCGGCGAGAAATGCGCGGGCAAGTACGGTCAAAAGCGACGGCTTCGGCATGGCAAACGACGGCGGAATGCTCCAACGAGTCTCACCTTGCGCGCGCCATTCTGCGCAGCCGCGCAGTCGCCGCTCGCGCGACGAAATCTCAGGTCTTCACGTTCCCCTGGGGTAACCCCAGAGAGGCCAAACCGAACTCGAGAGTCCGGCAAAAGCCAGCTTGGAGCATTCCACCCCCCGATGGCATGATAGCAGCCTGAGCTTGCGAATTTCGGGCGGGGCGCGCGTTGCATTCGCCGCCATGTTCCGGAGTGCTTAGGTCGCGAAAATCGTCACTCAGAGGGCTGGAAGGTATGTCGCGTTCACACGAGAGTGTGAACGCTGCACGCAAAAGTGCGTGCGCCACGCCCCTCGGGCCTTGGTTCAAGTATCATAGAGTTATCTGGAGCAAAACACGATTGGGTTTTGGTCGGCAGCGGAAGGCGAGCGGGGTCCGGTTGCAGCCAAGCGCAGTTGACAGGCATCTAAATATCCGGAGGCATAATGGCATCCTCGGTTCTTGTTCCCATGGTGGTCGAGCAGACCTCCCGCGGGGAACGCGCGTACGACATTTATTCACGGCTGTTAAAAGAGAACATCATCTTCCTGGGCACGCCCATCGACGATCAGGTGGCGAACCTGATCATCGCGCAGTTGCTGTTCCTGGAAGCGGAGGATCCGGAGAAGGACATCTCCATTTACGTCAATTCGCCCGGCGGCTCCATCACGGCCGGTCTGGCGATTCTCGATACCATGGCGTTTATCCGCCCCGATATCGTTACGATCTGCGTGGGGCAGGCGGCCTCCATGGCGGCGGTCCTTTTGGCCAAAGGCGCCAAGGGCAAGCGGTTCAGCCTGCCGAATTCCCGCATCATGATTCACCAGCCTTCGATGCAGGGCCTGGCAGGCCAGGCGGCGGATATCGATATCTATGCGCGCGAGATTCTGCGCATGCGCGAGATCCTCAATAAGATGCTCGCCGACGCCACCGGGCAGCCTCTCGAGCGCGTAGCGCGCGATGTGGATCGCGATTACATCATGGAGCCCGACCAGGCCGTGGATTATGGAATGATCGACCGCGTCATCACCAGCCGCGACATGTCGCCGATTGCGCTCAAGGGCTAATCCCGCGCCGAATGAGCGGCCCGGCCGATCCATTGGCATACGTGGAAGACTGGCATCGCCGGTTATCGCAGACCGGCTGGTGGCATAGCTTCGAGTTGCCGGATGGGGCGCTGGTTGAGGGCGTCAACAGTCTGGATGCGCAGAAGCACCGGCTGGCGCGCTTCCCCATTCCCGCGGATCTCACCGGGAAGCGCGTTCTCGATATCGGTGCGTGGGACGGTTGGTTCACCTTCGAACTGGAGCGCCGTGGCGCCGAAGTGGTGGCCATCGACCGCTGGGATAATCCACGATTCCGCGAAATGCACGCCGCGTTGGGGTCGCGCGCCGAGTACCGGCAGATGAACGTTTACGAGCTGAGCCCGGCTGCGCTGGGCCGCTTCGACGTGGTGCTGTTTCTGGGCGTGCTCTACCACCTGAAGCACCCATTGCTGGCCCTGGAGCGCGTGTGCTCGGTGACGAAGAATTTCGCGGCTGTGGAATCGTTCGCGCTCACCGAACGTTTCCTGCCCGGCGTCAATGTGGAAGCGTTCCCGCTGCTCAAGTTCTTTGAACGGGACGGATTCGGCGGCCAGTTCGATAATTGGTTCGCAGCCACTCCACAGTGTCTTCTGGGCATGTGCCGCACCGCCGGTTTCGCGCGTGCGGAGTTGATCGAGGTCCACGATTATGGCGCGGCGGTGGGCTGCTACCGGCATTGGGTAGGACAGGCCTCCCGGCCTGTCTTTGGGGCCGGCTTCGGGGCCGCGGGTGCGAACTTGCAACAGCAAGACAGGCCAGGAGGCCTGTCCCACTTGCACGCTGCCGTTCACGCGGAAAACTTCGGCATTAATTTCCGCTCCACGGAAGATGAGTACGTGCAATGCCAAGCCGAGTGCGCCGCGCTTTGGAATCCGGACAACGTACAAGCCGAAGTTGGCGGTTTCGGTGCGGCTCCCGTTTCGGTTGTGAAAAGTGAGGACGGACTCTGGCTTTGCACTCTCAAGCTTCCGCCGGGACTCGACGCGGGCTGGCACAGCGTGCGCGTGCGGACCGAAGGATCCGAATGGAGCAATGCCGCGCGGATCGCGGTCGATATTCCGGAACGCGCGGCGGCGATCGAGATCACCGCGGCGTGCGACGGCCTCGATTGGACGCCCGATCGGTTCTCGCTGCGTCATCGCCGCTTCAGCCTCTGGGTGCGCGGCCTTCCGGAGAATGCGGATCGCGCGAACGTGAAGGTGGAACTGGAAAGCCGCCGGCAATCCGTCCAGTTCGCCGGCCCTGCCGACGCCGCCGGTTTGCGCCAGGTCAATGTGCTCGCGGATGCCCGCCTCACGCCGGGGCGTTACGTCCTACAGGCCGAATTCGGCGGCGTGCGGTCGGCGGAGTTTCAGATCGAAGCCACTCTTGCTTGATGCTGTCGCCCGTAAGTGAATGCGGCGTTTGCGCCAAGGCGAGGCTTTCGGCCAGAATGGCAGTGTGAGCTTCCATGACTGAGCAGAAGCCGGGACCGCCCCATCTCCAGCCGGCGCGGATCCGGCGTATTGCATGAACCTCTCAAGCCCAGACTGGTCTTTAGTCGCGGCATTCGGCCTGATTCAAGCAGTGACGATCTTGGCCATCTGGCTGGCGCTCAAACGGCTGCGCCGCTGGAAGGAGCAGATCCTGCATGGCATAGCGGTGCTGGAATCGAATAGCCATCAGGACCAGATCGCGACGCGTGGCGAGATGGTTGCCACGGTGGAGCAACGAATCGGGCAGGACCTAGCCGGGATCCGCGAGGCCCTGCGCGGGCTGCGCGAGCGGGGCGATCTTCGGGATCTGGTCAAGCGGCACGCGGAGTGCGCCCGGCTGGAAGCGACGCCGGGCCCGAATGACCGGTACGCGGAGTGCGTTGAGTTTCTGCAGTCGCTAGACCACGCAACTGAGGCTTCGAGGGAGTATCTGTCGACCCACCTTCATCGGACGGCGCGCACGCTGGCGCTGGCCCCGCCGCCTCTACGCGGTGGG
The DNA here is from genome assembly GCA_049522755.1 of Bryobacteraceae bacterium. Classification (GTDB taxonomy): domain Bacteria; phylum Acidobacteriota; class Terriglobia; order Bryobacterales; family Bryobacteraceae; genus PALSA-243. The sequence continues at coordinate 32,025 of JBEKNN010000016.1, forward strand.
CGCGCGCTTGAGCTTGGCTCGTACATGTACATGGCGCCGGCTCTCGGTTGCTTGCTTGGCTATGGGGAAGTGCGGGGCGCGTACATCGGGGCGCCCGGGTGGAGCGTCAAGCGCGCCGCGTCGTCGCAGGGGAAAGTGATCTTCGAGTGCGAGACGGATATTTTCAACGCGGAGAAGGATCGCTACCCGTATCCGGACGGTCACTTCGATCTGGTGCTGGCTTGCGAAATTCTGGAGCATATGTCGCGCGACCCGATGTTTCTGTTATTGGAATGCGCCCGCGTGCTGTGCGATGGCGGCGCCCTGATCGTGACCACGCCGAACGTGGTGAGTTATACGTCCGTCGCGCGCGCGTTGACGGCGGGTCAGAATCCGCAGGTCTACTCTTTGTACCCGTGGGTGGAAACCGAATCGCCCCACGTGCGGGAGTACACGCCCAGGGAATTGCGCGACGCCATCGCGGCGGCGGGACTCCAGGTCGAATACCTGTTCACCGAGAAGATCGGCGGTTACGATTCCGATGTGTGGGTGGGGGAGTTGCTGAAGCAGCTGGACCTTCCCGGCGCGCTGCGCGGCGAGCAGCTTTATTGCCTGGCGCGGAAGCGAGGCGGCGCCACGACGGTGCGGCGTCCGGAGTTTCTGTATGAGCGGCAGCCGGCTCTGTAGGCGCGTCCAGGTTGCGAGGCGAGCCCCGGTTGCGCTCGCAAAACGCCCGCCATGCTCCGCGCGGTTGCGATAGACGTTGCGTTACCATCGTCTTTTCCCATGCGGCATCTCATCCAAAGACGGGACTTTCTCAAGATTGCCGGGGCAGCGGCGGCAAGCGGCCGGCTGGCGGGCCAGCAGATGCAAATGCCACCGCAATCTTTTCTGGCGCCAGCCGGCACGCCAGACGTTGCCAAGACCGAGTTCACGCTGCAGATCGCGCCGGTCACGGTGGAATTGGCGCCCAATCGCATTGTCAGCACCATCGGGTACAACGGGATCTCTCCGGGACCGCGGCTGCGGATGAAGGAGGGCGTGCCGGTGACGGTGAATGTGGTCAATAACACCGACGTGCCGGAGTTTGTGCATTTTCACGGGTTGTTGATTCCCTCGGATGTGGACGGATCGGAGGAAGAGGGCACCCCGGTAGTGCCTCCGCACGGGAGTCGCAGTTATCGCTTTACGCCCACTCCGGCCGGCACGCGTTGGTATCACACTCACACCATGTCGATGGATGACTTGCACCGCGGCAGTTTCACGGGAATGTTCGGCTTTCTGATCGTCGAGGGAGCGAATAATCCCGGCCGCTTCGATCAGGAACACTACCTGGCGTTGCGCGATTGGGAGCCTTATTTCACCAACACCATGATGGATACGGACGATCTGGATCCGGCGCTGGCGCAGCCGGAAAAGCCTGCGGTGCTGGATACGCGGCCGGTGGGTCTGGAGGTGGCGTCCGATATCTATTCCATCAACGATAAGGCGCTCGGCGCCGGTGAGCCGATCCGCGTGAGACCGGGCGAGCGCGTGCTGTTTCATTTTCTGAACGCCAGCGCCATCGAGAACCGCCACCTGGCGCTGCCCGGTCACAAGTTCAACGTGATCGCGCTGGACGGAAATCCCGTGCCGACGCCGGCGGCCGTGGATGTGTTGATGCTGGGTCCGGGCGAGCGCATCGATGCCTGGGTGGAAATGAGCCAGCCCGGGGTTTGGATCCTGGGCGCGCCCGAGGACCCGGTACGCGAAGGGGGCTTGGGCATTGTCATCGAATACGCCAATCAACACCGCACCCCGCAGTGGGCGGCCCCGCCCAAATCCAGTTGGGACTATACCCTCTTCGGCAAGCCGCCATCGCAACCGGCGCCAACCGAGCGATTGGACATGGCGTTTGAAAAGGTGCCGCGCGGCGCCGGCAAATTCAACAGCTTCACCGTAAACGGCAAGTCCTATCCCCACGACCAGGAGTTCCTGCTCAAACAGGGCGCGCGCTACCGGCTGACGTTTCATAATCGCACCGACGATGCGCATCCGTTGCACCTGCATCGCCACCAACTCGAGATCGCCGAGATTTACGGCAAGGCAACCTCGGGTGTGATCAAGGACACGGTGGTAGTGCCTACCTATGGGCGCGCCAGCGTGGATTTTACCGCCGACCAGCCAGGAGCGACGTTGTTTCACTGCCATATCCAGCAGCACATGGACTACGGCTTCAAGGCATTGCTGCGCTACTCGTAAGGCGTAAACACAGCTAAGGCGCCCGACGCTTCCGGTGCTATTGTTAATTGGCAATAGAGAGTCCGAGCCTCAGCCGCTAAAAGGAGCTATCGATGAGAATCTACCTACTTACCGCGACTGCTTTGCTGGCGGCGGCAATTGTGTGTCTCTCGGCTCGTAGCCCTGAAATTGCATTCGAACGCAAGACCATCGACCTCGGCGTCAGCGAGACCTGCGCCATCGCCGATCTCAATAACGATGGCCGGCCCGACATCTTTTCCGGAGACGCATGGTACGAGAACCCGACCTGGAAAAGGCACGAGGTGCGTCACTTGAAAGAATACGGCACGTATCTCGAGTCACTCAGCGACCTTCCCCTCGATGTCGACGGAGACGGTTTCGTGGACATCGTCAGTTCCGGCTGGCACTCAGGCAAAATCTGGTGGTCGCGCAATCCGGGGAAACCGGGCGTGATGTGGGAGGACCATCTCATCGACGAGGGTTACCCGGTGGAATTTTCTTTTCTGGTGGATCTCGACAATGACGGCAAGGCCCGCGAGATCCTGCCGCAGTTTGGGAATCAGGCCGCGCCGACGGCCTGGTACGAGGCGGCCGGCGGCACGTTCCAGAAGCACGTGGTCAGCCCGTTGAGCTACGGGCACGGCATCGGCGCTGGCGATGTGAACGGCGACGGCCGCAACGACATCGTCACGCCGCAGGGCTGGCTGGAAGCGCCGCCAGACCCGCGAAGCGGCGACTGGAAGTTTCATCCCGAGTTCAATCTCGGCGCGACCAGTTTCATTTTCGCGATCGATCTGAACGAAGACGGGCTCCCCGACCTGCTCACGGCCAATGCGCACGACTACGGCATTTTCTGGATGGAGCAGCGCCCCAATCACACCTGGGTCAAGCACGTCATCGACGATTCCTGGTCGCAAGCGCATGCGCTCACCCTGGTGGACCTGAACGGCGACGGACGCAAGGAACTGCTGACCGGCAAGCGTTTCATGGCGCACGATGGGCACGATCCAGGGGAGCGCGAGCCGCTGGGCATTTACTGGTACGAATACCACAAGTCCGAAGACGGGAAGAGCGTCGTGTGGTCGCGGCATATCGTCGACTATGGTTCGCGCGCGGGCGGCGGCATGCAGATTCCCGTGGCGGACCTCTACGGCAATGGCGCTCTCGACTTTGCCGTTGGGGGGAAGAGCGGACTGTTTCTATTCGAGAACCAGACTAAGGGACGTGGAAGGAACGCCCCCAAGCCGAACTGACGCAAGCGAGGCTATCGGTGAGTAACGCCACCGGCTTGCCGCCCCGATCTTTGCCGCGCTGGGCTGCGGTCCTGGGCTGCGGCCAGGAAATTCGTTGCCACAAACGGGGTCTTTAGCACGTTCGTCACCCTTCCCCGAACGCGGACTTCTTGGCCGGAGTACTTCTGCGGATTCGCGAGGAGATCACCGATCTTCGAAAACCAATTCCGAGCTGGCTGCAACTTGCCTCATAATTCAGGCGACCATTCCGGATGACCGTGTGTTTCACCGCCGGGATGGACGGAGTGGCTGAGCAAGCCCACTCGGGACCCTGAACTGCTAAGAGCTGTGGAGTTGTATGGTGGACGACGGGGGGATCGAACCCCCGACCTCTGCATTGCGAACGCAGCGCTCTCCCAGCTGAGCTAGTCGCCCCAAGGTTGTACTACGGTCCAGCTATATTAATTTACCACGCCGCAGGCCCCCAACGGATGCGTTCGGGCCGCGGTTTCACGACGGTCGGACGCGAGTCGTTCCAGGCGGCTGACAGCGCGAATACGGATGTCGATATTGCCTGCCTCGCGGACTGATGCGACAGCTTAAAATATAACTAATGGCGGACCGCCTGATCGCTAAACAACTCCGCCGAATGCGCCACGACTGGGACCGCCGCGCGAGAGAGAACGCGCGCCACTACGTGCTGACCGGCCAGCAGAACTGGTCCGACGATGAGTTCTACCAGGCCGGCGAGGTTACGATGCAGGAGGATATCCTCAACGACCTCGACAACATCTGCCAGGGCAAAGACCCGAAGGATATGAGCGTGCTGGAAATCGGCTGCGGCGCCGGCCGGGTGACGCGCGCGTTCGCCAACTTTTTCGGGAGCGTTTATGCCGTGGATATCAGCCGCGAGATGGTGGCGCAGGCGCGGCGCGCAGTGGCCTCATTCCCCCAGGCGCATGTGTTTCGCAACAACGGGAAAGACCTGAACGTGGTGGGCGGGCATTGGTGGAACCGCTTTGGCATCGGCCGCGGGCCGCAACTCGATTTCGCATTTTCCATGATGGTCTTTCAACACATCCCGAGCCGTGAGATCATCGAGAGTTACGTGCGCGAGGTCCACCGGCTGCTGCGGCCCGGCGGATTATTCAAGTTCCAGGTGCAGGGTTCTCCCGCTGTCGATTTGCGTCCGGAAGATACCTGGGTGGGCGCGTCATTCAACGAGGACGCCGCGCGCCAGATGGCCGCGCGTTGCGGATTCGAAATGCGACACCAATCGGGCGCAGGCGATCAATACTATTGGCTGTGGTTTTTCAAGCTGCCGCCCGCGGGTCAAAAACAATCAAGAGGCTAAACCTCGTTTTCATTTGAAACATCGCCTTTCCGGCGGGCCGCCCAATACTTCTTCATTCTTGCCGAGACTTCCTGGCGCTCGTCGACGTTCATGGATTTTCGTCCACGGCGCTTTCCACTGCTCGGTGCAGGTGGGACGCTTCCGCCGGCCGCGCGCTGCAACTCTTCGAGTGAAGCAATGACGCGCTCTAGCTTTTCCTTCTCGGCGTATAAGTCTTGAATCGCTTTGTATAAGTCCATTGCATCCCATCGTCGTCGTGGCTCGCGCCCCCCGGACGGGAGCGCGAGTTACTGCAATGTTACATCAGGATGCGCCGTAAGCCTATAGAACTTCGATACTGTTATCTAGTCAGAAAGGGCCAGTGGGGTACTGCCTTGAAACCGTACCGGACAATGGCAATGTAAGCCGCTCCAGCTAGCAGCAACAGTACGCCAATGACGATGGTTAGCGTTGTCCGCCAGGGGAATTTGCGATTTTCGCGGTGCAGTACTAGTAGATAGCTGGCGAATATACCTACATAGAATAGAAGGCACATCGGCAGCGCGAATAACATTAGATTGAAAACGTCGGGAGTTGGCGTGACCACGGCCGCAATAATGAAGATGATCAAGATCGCGTAACGGCTGTGGTTCATCAAGAACCCGGGCGTGACGATTCGAAGCAGCGCCAGAAAGAAGATCAGCACCGGCATCTCGAATACCAGTCCCACGCCCATCACTACGTCCACGAAGAGGTCGAAGTAGTGGGTGATAGTGACCATGGGCACTACGCCATTGCCTTTCCCAATTCCCAGCAGGAAAGTCAGTCCGAAGCGAAATACCACGAAATAGCCAAAGAGGCCACCTATAATAAACAGACCGGCTGCCGAGAGAATAAAAGGAACGGCCCAGCGCCGCTCCTTTTTGTAAAGTCCCGGTGAGACAAACGCCCATACCTGGTAGAGCAGCCATGGGCACGAAAGGAAGATCGCGCAAACCACCGGCAGCTTGAACCAAATGATGTTGAACATCTCCATCGGTTCAATCGCCGTGAGATCTGTCGAATAACCAAGAGTTTTAAGCGCCTGCTTAGCCGGCTGCCGGACGATATCCCAAAGCTGCTGGCTGAACATAAGGCTGCCGCCGAAGGCCACGCCCACGCCGATCAACGATTTGATGATGCGCGAGCGCAGCTCTTCGAGGTGTTCGAGGAAGGACATGCGGAGCATGCCCTCGTCGTCTTCGTCGCCTCCGTCTCCTCCATCGGATGGCGGACCGGGCGGAGGTTTTCTGCCCGCGTTGCCAAAACGCCGCCGGGTAGCTTCTATGGCGGACGCAGCGCTAGGGATAGACAGTCCCTTGGACGCACTACCCGCCCGGGGAGCGCCGCTCCCCAGAGGTTCATCGGTTGGATGCATTCGCTATGCGTTCTGCTCGGCTGGAGCCGTATGGGCGACGGTCGCAGGAACGATTCCGGACGGAGGCGCCTCAAGCAGCAAGGGTTCCGTTGCAGTACCGCGTGCGATTACGCCTTCGGGCGCGATGGCCGACGGTGATTCAGCGTCCTGAGTTGCGGATGCGCTTTCGGTGGGTGGGATGTCAGCGGTAGACTCGTGTAGCTGGGGTACGTATGAACCGTCTACGTATGAACCGTCATGAGTGGAACCGTCAGGACTATGATCATACGAAGAGTAATCGTAGTTATAGGTATCCAGTTGAAGGTCGTTCTGCACTTCCTTCAAATTGGTCTCCGCTTCCAGGGTCTTTAGCTCCCTGTCGAAGGTGGTTTTCAGCTCGGCGGACGCACGGCGAAATTCGGTAAGGGCTTTACCGATGGTCCGGCCGAGCTCGGGCAGTTTTTTAGGCCCGAATAGCACCAACGCCAGTATGAAGATGAAGATCATCTCCGGGGTGCCTAGCGTTCCGATCATCGGATTTCCTCCAAGACTCTACTCCGTTTTGATTGTATCATGTGCGCACCGCGATCTCACGCTCCAGCAGACTGCGACCGTTGCGCGCGCCGGGCGCCATCCTGCCCTATCAAGCCCCCGACGCTTTTGGTGGCGGTCCCAACAGACCCGCCTTACGCAGTGTATCCAAAAGGACTTAGAGACTTTGCAATAGTGTGGAGCTTCACCGAATACCCCAGCGTAGTTTACCTATACTTCATACGGTGCGGACCGACTTTGACCAGGCTCCGCAGATCTCACTTCAGCACACGGAGAAGCAATCGATGAGAACATTGGATAAAACACTTGTAACCGCGGGACTTCTGCTGCTAGGGCTCGGCGCAGCCACGCCCGCGTTTGCAATCAGCGGCTGTACAAATCAAAACATCATGGGCACGTATAATGCGCAAATCAGCAGTGCGGCATTCGTCAATGTGCTTAACACGCTCAGCGCCAGCGCCACCGCATCGACTGGAAGCACCGGATCCACGGGCGTCACGGGGTCGACCGGAACAACAGGCAGTACCGGATCCACGGGCGTCACGGGGTCGACCGGATCAACGGGCAGTACTGGCTCCACTACGCTGCCGGGCGGCTTCGGCAGCAACCCCGCCAGCATCGCGGGAAGCACGCCGGCCTTGAGCAGATTCTACTTTGACGGCGGCGGCAACATCTTGGGCGTGACCAGCGCTGGCAGCACCGTCCTTACCCCGTCCGGCTCGTATTCCGTAGCGAGCAACTGCACGGCGACGATCACTTTAAGCTCCGGGCAACACTACAACGCAGTCGTAGTGAACGGAGGCAACCAGGTACTGTTCCTCCAATCGGACGCGGCTTCAAACGGGGTCACCGGAGTCTTGCAGCGATCGAGTAATAGTTGTGTCGGGCCACAATACCCGACCAGCTTCGGTTTTAGCTACTACGGGGCTGCCGCCGTAACCGGCTCCACTGGGAGCACTGGCTCGACCGGAAGTACGGGCTCCACTGGCTCCACTGGGACAACAGGCGTCACCGGATCCACTGGAACTACGGGCAGCACAGGAACAACCGGAACGACGGGTAGCACGGGAACAACCGGAACTACGGGCACTACGGGAACAACGGGAACGACGACGACGACAACTACTACTACTGCCACCACGTTTACTCCCTACGCGTCGATCGGAACCATCAGCCTCGATGGCGCCGGCAACTTCATGATCGCCGAGTATGTTGTGAACGGGAGCGCCGCTTCCCAGTCGTTCTCCGGCAGCGGCACTTACAGCGTGAACAACAACTGCTCACTGAGTCTGACCTTCGCGACTCCGGTCCCCGGCACGAGCGGAGCGCTAACTCCTCCTGCGGCCTTTATCACTTTGCTTGGCGTGTCCAGTAGTAGCGGCGTGTTGGGCGGGCTGATTACGGTCGAACCCACAACCGGCGTCATCTTGCCGGGAGTTGTGATCGGTCAGTAGGGGGCGGAGCCTGCGCGGCCGGATCTACGGCAACGTCTCGCGCAGAACCTTCTCGCTCTGCTCCGTCCGGAACTGACGCAGCTTCTCGCGCAGTTCCGGACGGCTATTTGCCAGAATCGCCACCGCCAGCAAGGCCGCGTTGCGCGCGCCAGCCGGGCCGATGGCGAGAGTTCCGACCGGAATTCCCGCGGGCATCTGCACCGTGGAGAGCAGCGAATCCATCCCTTTGAGCGCGGCGCTTTCCATGGGCACGCCCAGCACTGGCAGCAGCGTGTGCGCCGCGCAAACTCCCGCCAGATGAGCCGCGCCGCCGGCGGCCGCGATGATCACTTCCAAGCCGCGCGACTCGGCCTGGCTCACGTACTCCGCAGTTTGCGCTGGAGTCCGGTGCGCCGACAGCACGCGGCATTCGTGGGGTATGCCGAACTTCCCCAGCGTCTCATCGGCTTGGCGCATCACTTCCCAGTCCGATTTGCTGCCCATGATCACGGCTACCAGAGGTTGGGAATCGGCCATGGCTATTGCCCCTGCGCCAGCGTAAAGCCGGCCTTGCCGTCGAAACTGCGCAGGCTTTGCGTGGCCGCAATCTCGATTCCCGCCGTGGAAATGCGGCCCACCAGGGCGAGAATCCTATCCATGCCGATCGGCGCTTCCGCCATGAAGCGGCAGCGGAAGCTATCGATGCAGAAGGTCTCGGCGCGTCCCGCGGGCCAGACCTTGACCCCGCGATTATCGATCATCTGCAGCGTCAGGCCGTCTCCAGCCAGCTTGCCCACGGCTTCCGCCAGCGCGTTGGGATTGCGCGAAGGCCAATAGACGAAGACGTCCACGCCCTTCAATTCCATTTTCGCGGAACTCGGGGCTATGAGATTTTCGAGCGCCTTCCCATCGCCCTTAGCGTAACTCGCCGCTTTCAGGCGGTTCGGCTTCTGGCCCAGGCGCGCGATCACGGCGGCGGCGAATTCCTTAGTCCCCACCTTTTCGACGCTCACCCCTTCGGTATAAATGTCGTAGGTGTGTACGCCATCCTCAATGGTGCGCAGCCATGCGTTGTGTACGCGCTCGGCGGCTTCCGGCTGGTTGATGTGCACCAGCATCAGTACCGCGCCCAGCAGCAGGCCGGAGGGATTGGCCAGGTTCTGCCCGGCGCGCCGCGGCGCGGAGCCGTGGATGGCCTCAAACATGGCGCATTTCTCGCCGATGTTCGCCGAACCCGCCAGGCCCACCGACCCGGCGATCTGCGCGGCCACGTCGGAGAGAATGTCGCCGTAAAGATTCGGCATCACGATCACGTCGAACGCTTCCGGAGTGTCGGCCATCTTGGCGGCGCCGATATCGACGATCCAATGCTCGTTCTGAATATCGGGATACAGCGGGGCAATGGCGTCGAACACCTGGTGGAAGAGACCGTCGGTCATCTTCATGATGTTGTCTTTGGTGAAACAGGTGACCTTCTTGCGCTTGTGCAGGCGCGCGTATTCGAATGCGTAGCGGACGATTTTTTCCGAACCCGGCCGCGAGATCAGCTTGATGCACGACATGACTTCCGGGGAAAGCTGATACTCGATGCCGGCGTACAAGTCCTCTTCGTTCTCGCGCACAATCACCACATCCATGTTGTGATGTTTGGTTTCTACGAACGGGTGGTAAGAGACGCACGGGCGCACGTTGGCGTATAAGCCGAGCGTCTTGCGCGTGGTGACGTTGAGGCTCTTGAAGCCGCCGCCCTGGGGCGTGGTGATGGGCGCTTTGAGGAACACCTTGGTGCGCAGCAGGGAGTCCCAGGAGCTCGGTTCGATGCCCGAGGTATTGCCGCGCAGATAGACCTTTTCGCCGATCTCGATGGTTTCGATCTCAAGAGCCGCTCCGGACGCATCCAGAATTCGCAGCGTGGCGGCCATGATTTCCGGGCCGATGCCGTCGCCGTGCGCGACGGTTATAGGGGTTTTGGTGGGCATATTTGGAACTCTCACGATATCATGCCGCTTGCGAGGGACGGCAGCCTGGGGGATCAAGGCAATTTAGCCGTGGATGTGCTCTACCGGATGCAGCGGCAGCTCGATCGACACCAGCAGCCCGGGGTCCGCGTTCCGCGCCGTCATGGTGCCGTGATGCACTGTCACCGCGCGATGAGCGATCGCCAAGCCCAGGCCTACTCCTCCGGTGCTCGAATCCCTGGATTCGTCCACCCGGAAAAAGGGGCGGAAAATCTTCGGCAACTCCGCCTCCGGCACGCCCGGACCGTAATCGCGCACCGATATCTCCGCATCGTCGCGGCCGGAGGCAAGCTTCACTTCCACGGGCGTTCCTTCCGGCGCGTAGCGGATCGCATTGCGCACAATGTTTTCCATGGCGCGCCGCAGCAGCTCGCGATCGCCGCGGAAGTGCAGCGACGCGGAAGCATCCAGATAAACGCGGCAGCCTCTCGCTTCCGCTTCCACAGCGCAATCGTCCACCACTTCACGCAGAAAATCGTCGAGGGGCAGGTCGGTCAAGTTTCTCGACGAAGGATCGCCCTCGGCCCGCGTCACCTGTAACAGCGCGCCAACCAGGTCCGTCAGCCGGTCGATCTCCTTCTTCAATCGCTTGGTCGCCGCGTTACGATCCTCCGCGGTTCTCGATAGCTCGGCCGCGAAACTGAGGCGCGCCAAAGGCGTGCGCAGCTCGTGCGAAATATCCTGCAGCAGACGGCGTTCGGCGGTGAGCAGCGTTTCCATGCGCTCCGCCATCTCATCGAAGGCGCGCGCCAGATTCCCGATCTCGTCGCGCCGCCGCGAATGGACGCGCGCGGAAAGATCGCCGCGGCCGAACCGGTCCACCGTACTTGCCAAGGCTCGCAATGGAGACGCCAGGTTCACCGCCAGCAGCCAGCACAGCAGCGCAATCGCCAGGAACACCAATAAAAAGTAAGGGAGAAAATCCCACGGGTCGCCGATTGGCCGCACCACCACAATCCATCGGTAGGGCGCGTCGCGGGAAGCGGGCGACACCATCACGTGCTGTTCGCCGCGATGGCCCAGCCCGCTGAACATTCCGAACGGCCACGGCAGGGGCTGCCGCTGCGGCTGCGTCAGCCACGCCGAGCGGTCCTCGCCGGTCGCCAGATCGCGGCCGGAAGCGTCGGTGAGATGTTGGTCGATTTGGAAGTGCCGGTCCACCTTGTCGAGATACGCTTTCAATTTCGGCACGCCGCCCGATTCGTACGCCTCGCGCGCCCCCTGCATCAGCCACGTCGAAGTTTTTTCAAACGGCCCGCCGTGTCCGAAGGCGCGCACCTGCGCGGCCGCCGAGATCACGGCGAAAGCCACCAGCGAAAGCGCGAGCGTCCCGAAACACCAGAACAACACTTTCGCGTAAACGGATCTCATTCGGCTTTCCCCTGGGTAAACATATACCCCACGCCGCGCACGGTGCGGATGGGCGTCATATCGCCCCGCTCCAGCTTCTTGCGCAGATGACTGATATGGACATCGAGCGAGCGCTCATAAGGATTCGATTCACGCTGGTGCAGCGCCGCAGTCAATTCATCGCGCGACACGATGCGGCCCGCCGAGCGCGCCAGCAGATCGAGAATATCGAACTCGATCGACGTCACCTCGATCCGCTCGGTTCCCGCCCAGACCTCCCGCGTACGCGCATCGAGCGTGAGCCCGTCGATCTCGAGCGTCGGGGCCTTATCTTGCTCGGTCGCGCCGGCTCGCCGCAAAACCGCCCGGATGCGCGCCAGCAGCTCGTCGGGTCCAAACGGTTTGGGGAGATAATCGTCCGCCCCCGCGTTGAGCCCGGCAATACGGTCGCGTTCTTCGGTACGGGCAGTGAGCATAATGACCGGCACCGAGCTGCGCCGGCGCAATTGCTTCAGCACTTCGAAGCCATCGAGCGCGGGTAGCATCCCGTCCAGAATCACCAGGGCGAAGTTTCCCTCGAGAGCGCGCGCCAAGCCCCGGCGGCCGTCGTGGGCCGCTTCCAGCGTGAATTCGTGCTGGGAAAAAAAATCGGTCATCAGAGCGCAAAGCTCTGTGTCATCCTCCACCAGGAGGATCGGCTTTTCCGCCATCTCTACTCACTTGTAACCTATTGCGGTCCGGATACGTACCGCATTTACAAAAATTAACGGTCTGGATTGCCTGGGCTGTCGTCTCATAGAAGTAATGAATAGGTCATTTGCGCTCCTGTTTCTTTGCGCCACTGTATTTACGCAGATCGTATTTACGCAGACCATATTTGCGCAGACTATGCCGAAATCGATTGTCGGCTCGATCACCGCGTTCCAGGCCGCGGACGCGATGGTGGTTGTGAAGCCCGATAACACGGATGCGGTAAGCGTCAAGCTGACGCCCGATACGGTCTTCCAACGCATTGCGCCGGGAGAGCGCGATTTGAAAAAAGCCGCCGCCATGAACATGACCGATATGGCGCTGGGCGATCGCGTGCTTGTGTCATTTAAGACCGGCTCCACTGAGGCGCTTCGCGTTCTGGTGATGTCGTCCACCGACATACAAAAGCGCAACGAGGCCGATAGTCTCGATTGGACCAGGCGCGGCGTCTCCGGGGTGGTCGCAGCGAAGGCGGGAAATATCGTAACTCTCAAGAAGCGCAGTTTGACGGGCGAAATCGTCATGACGGTCACGCTCGACGACAAAACGTCCTTGCGGCGTTATAACTCGGATTCGGTAAAGTTCGCCGATGCGCGAGTGAGTAAGTTGGACGAAGTGAGCGTCGGCGATCAACTCCGCGCACGCGGCGTGAAAAGCGAGGATGGGTTGAAAGTGGCTGCCGAAGAAGTAGTCTTCGGAACGTTTGTGACCAAGGCCGGCGCCATTACCGCGATCGATCCAGAGACGAAAGAAGTCACTGTCTCCGAGTTAGGAACGAATAAGCCGCTGGTGGTGAAATTCACGGCCGATTCGCAAATTAAGAAAATGCCCAACATGATGGGCATGATGGGGGCGGGACGCGGCGGAGCGCCCGGTTCTCCGATGAGCCCCCCGATGAGCCCTCCGGCGGGTCCTCCCGCGGGATCTGCGAATGGTGCAGGTCACATGCCGGATATGGCGCAAATGCTGGAACATGCGCCGGCGGCCAAGCTCGACGATTTGAAAATAGGCGAAAAAATAGTAGTTTCGAGCACGAAAGGCGCGAAGCCGGGCGAAATTACCGCAATTATGCTGCTGGGCAACGCGGACATGCTGATTCAGATGGCAACGGTTCCGAGCGGCCGGGGCGCGGGCGGCGGCGGGCAAGGCGCCGGCATGATGGGAATGGGCGGCGGACTGCAAACCCTCGATCTGCCCTCCATGATCATGAACTAACAACATCGTTAACAACGTCGTTAACAAGATCGTCAAAACATGAAAATTACAACGATTTGTACTCTAATTGTGTCTTCTTTTGCGCTGACGCTGGCGGCGCAGACTCCGCCCGCGAGCCTTCGCGGCGCAGTGACCGACCCTTCCGGCGCGTCCGTTCCAGGCGCCGAGGTGCTGCTCCGCGGCCCAGGTCGGGAGCAGCGCGCGATTACCGATGACAAAGGCCAATATTCGTTCCTCACGCTTGCCGCCGGTAAGTACGCCGTCCGCGTAAGCGCTAAGGGGTTCACGGTCAGCGAGAAACAGGATTACGACATCGCGTCGCCACAGACTCTCGATGTCCAACTGACCATCGCAACGGAAGCGCAGGTGGTGAACGTCCAGGAATCGACCCCCGGCCAGGTGAGCACCGATCCCGGCGCGAACGGCGATGCGCTGGTGCTGCACGCCAAAGAATTGGAAACGCTTTCGGACGATCCGGACGAACTCGCGCAACAGTTGCAGGCGATGGCCGGACCCGCGGCGGGCCCGAGCGGCGGCCAGATTTACATCGACGGATTCACCGGCGGCAACCTGCCTCCGAAATCGTCGATTCGCGAAATCCGCATCAATTCCAATCCCTACGCGCCGGAATATGACATGCCGGGGTTCGGACGCATTGAGATTTTCACTCTGCCTGGAACGGACTCTTTCCACGGGCAAGTGTTTCTGCAGTACAACAATCAGGATTTCAACTCGCGCAGCGCGCTTTATACCGGGGCTTCGCTTCCGCCCTATAAGCAGCTTTTCGGAGGGTTCAGCATCAGCGGGCCGTTGAAGAAAAGCAAAGCTTCGTTCGGGCTCGATTTTGAGCGCCGCCAGATTACCGAGAATGCGTTCATTCTAGCGACCACGCTCGATAGCAACTTCAATCCGCAGACGATCAATCAAGGCATCGTAACGCCGCAGACGCGCATGACCATCTCGCCTCGCCTCGACTACCAGATCAACGAGAAGAACACGCTCGTGGTACGTTTTCAGAACACGCGCATCGGGCAGGACGACAACGGCGTCGGCAGTTACAGCCTGCTATCCCAGGCTTATAACACCACTAACCAGGAAAATACGGTCCAGGTCACTGAGACAGCGGTGTTGAACGCGACCACCATCAATGAAACGCGCTTTCAGTACCAGCACATCACGTCGGATAACATCGCCGCCGATGCCGCGCCGCAGATCAACGTGCCGGGGTCGTTCGTCAGCGGTGGTTCGGCGGCCGGCAATTTCGGCAGCACGCAGAATAACCTCGAGCTGACTAACAATACGACGCATACTTTCGGCGCGCACTCATTCAAATGGGGCTCGCGTGTCCGCGAAGCTTTGCTGAGTAATACGTCGGAGACGGACTTTAACGGATCGTACACGTTCCTGGGCGGGACGGGTCCGATGCTCGATGCGAACAATCAGCCGATCGCGGGTACGACGGAAGAGCTCACTGCGCTGCAGGTCTATCAACGGACACTGATCGGCCAGCAAGCCGGATTGACGGATGCGCAGATCCGGCTGCTGGGCGGCGGCGCGACGCAATTTCAACTGGGCGCGGGAATACCCACGCTGCGCGTGCGGCAGTTCGACATCGGGCTCTACGTCAACGACGACTGGCGCGTGCGGCCCAACCTGACGGTGAACCTGGGCCTGCGCTATGAGAACCAGTCGAATATCGGCGATAACGGAGATTTCGCGCCGCGCCTGGGCTTTGCATGGGGCATGGACGCGCACGGCGGCAAGGCGGCGAAAACCGTTCTGCGCGGGGGCTTCGGCGTGTTTTACTCGCGTATCCCGTTGAACTCGACGCTCAATGCCGAACTCTACAACGGAGTCACGCAGCAATCGTACTTCATCACGGATCCGGCGTTTTTCCCGGCGATTCCCAGCATCGGACAACTGACAAAATCGCCACAGCAATTGCAGGAGCTATACGCGGGCATCGTGGCGCCGCGATCTTACCAGGGAAGCCTGGCGGTGGACCGGACGATCAACAAATACGCCCGCATCACGGCGCAGTATATGACCAATCGCGGGGTGCATTTGACGCGGACGTTGAACATCAACACTCCCGTTGACGGGGTGTATCCCTTTGGCGATTCCACCTTGCGCGAGCTAACGGAATCGAATGGCTTCAGCCGGACGAATCAGTTGATTTTCTCGCCCAACATCAGCTACAAGAAGTTTTTCCTGTTCGGCTTCTACGCCCTCTCGTATGGCATGGACGACAACGAGGGAGCGCCGGCCAATCCGTACGATCTGAGAGCCGAGTGGGGACCTTCTACATACGCCAATGTGCGGCAGCGCGCGGTGATCGGGACCAGCCTCCCGCTGCCGTGGCAGCTCAGCATCAGCCCATTCCTGATCATGAGCAGCGGGACGCCGTACGACATCACCACGGGCATCGATTCGCTGGACGAAGGCGTCGCGGCGGAGCGTCCTTCGCTTAACGCCAACCAGTCGGCCGCGAGTTGCACGGGCACAGGCTTCAAATACGAGGCCGGCTACGGATGCTTCAACCTGAATCCTGCGCCGGGCACGGCGATTGGGCGGAACACCGGCGTTGGTCCGGCGAACGAGACGCTGATGCTGCGGCTGGCGCGGACGTGGGCGTTCGGCGCGAAGGGCGAGGCGAGTATGCAGCCAGGCGGCGGCGGTCCTCCGATGGGCGGCCCTCCTCCGGGTGGCGGCGGTGGCGGCGGTCCGCGAGGCGGCGGTGGTGGTCCTCCTCCGGGCGGCGGTGGCGGCCCGATGATGATGGGCGGCGGCAGTGCGGGCAAAAAATACAGCGTGACGATGAGCGTGCAGGCGTCCAATGCGCTGAATCACACGAATTTCGGGCCGCCGGTGGGCAACCTTTCGTCGCCGTATTTTGGCGAATCGATCAGCCTGGCGTCGGGCTTCGGACCTCCCGGCGGGGGCAGCGGCGGATCGCCGACTTATAACAGGAAGATCACACTGCAGATGCGCTTCACGTTCTAAGTCAGTAGGGGCGAGAGTGATGGGGCATCGGCTTGCGTCCTCGAAACATGAAGAGCGACAGGCCGATCCAAGGTGACCGATAACCGTCGCAGCGGCAAGTCCTGCCGCCATCATGCCCTAGAGTACTTCGGATCGTCCGTCAACGTGGGCCGCCTCTCCGGACGCCTTTCGCTCTGTTTACGTTCCTTGCTCGGCAGCATCGAGACCAAATAAGCCTGCGCGGCGGGTTCTTCCCGGATGATGTTCCAGCTTTTGAATGCGTCGGTGATGCCGTCGATGTGCAGCAGCACTTCCGTCAAATCCCATTCTCGGGCGGTGTTGTAGTCTGCTTCGTTGCGATGATATTGCGCCTGTCCAAAGGCGTCGGTAACGTTGTAAAAATGGTAGGCGAGAGTTCTCTCCGGCCCTTCTGGCGGCTTTTTCTGGAAATAGTTGTTAAGTTCGGTGACCTTCTTATCGGCGGCTTGTTTCATCGGGCCGTGATCGAATACCCGTCCCAGGATGGCCCGTAATTCAGGTCGCTGCCAGTTCGCGGTAGCTTCGGAGATTAGTAGATGAAATAGGGCGTAATACGCTGTGGAAACGGCTCGGCGCAGACTCGGTTGGTGAGGATAGTCGGGGTGGAGGTTTGCGAGTTCCTGAGCCAACTCAAGCAATTCATTGGCGTAGGCCATCGATCACGCCCACCGTCGGGCCTGCTCGGACTGCGTTAGAAAGTCGAAGTAGGGAAGAACTCCCCATTCTTCGAGAGGCTGCACTTGCTGGACGATAGATTGCGAAATCTGTCTGGTGAGAGGAAGAAGTTGGGCGCGCGGTATTCCATCGGCGAGAACGACTTGAAAGAAGACAGCCGACTCTCCGTTCCAATCGTTGCCGAGCGTTGGCGTCACGGCAACGACGTCTGGCTGCAAGGCGCCAGCGGCTTGAGCGATGGCGGCAAAGAACTGCGGTTGATGCGCGAAGGCTTTCGCGAGGTACACGAAGCCATTATCCCGCATCTCGCTGCAAGCTGCCGAAATCCCTCGGAAAGCGGATCGGCCAGCGTGCGTGCTTAACCGATCTGGGCAACAATCGCTGAGCCTCGCGGGGGTTGACAGACGAAAGCGTCTCTTCCACTTTGGGCTATCGCCCTTTGAAAATCGACGATTTTTGCGGGTGCGATAGAATGATTTCTTAATGCCCCACAGCTATCTTCTGGTCGAAGTGGACGACGCCGGAATCGCGCTGGTCTCGATCAACCGCCCGGACAAGCTGAACGCGCTTTCGGGCGCCGTGGTGGCCGAACTCGAAGACGCATTCGCCGCCATTGCGCGCGACAGTTCCATCCGCGCCCTCATCCTCACCGGCGTGGGGGAAAAGGCCTTCGTCGCCGGCGCCGACATCCAGGAACTCTCGCAGCTTACGGCCTTTGAAGCGCGCCAGTTCGCGGTGCGCGGGCAGCGGACATTCCGGATGCTAGAGACTATGCCGAAGCCGTCGGTGGCGGCAATCAACGGCTATGCGCTGGGTGGCGGGCTGGAACTGGCCATGGCCTGCACCGTGCGGTTTGCGGCCGATAGCGCCAAAATGGGGCAGCCGGAGGTGAAGCTCGGGATCATCCCCGGCTACGGCGGCACGCAACGGCTGCCGCGGCTGGTGGGGCGCGGGCGCGCGCTGGAACTGCTACTATCGGGCGAGACTATCCCTGCCGCCGAGGCGCAGCGCATCGGGTTGGTGAACGCCGTTGTGCCGCAAGGCGACCTGTTGAGCCACAGCCGGGCATGGCTGGGCAAGACGCTAGCCAATGCGCCGCTGGCATTGGGCCTGGTGATGGAAGCGGTGGATGCGGGCTTGAACGTCAGTCTGGAAGAGGGCCTGCGTTTCGAAGCGGCGGCGTTCGGAGTGAGCGCGGCAACCGAAGATCGCCGCGAGGGGACGCGCGCATTCCTCGAAAAGCGCCGCGCCGTTTTCGCGGGAAAGTGAGACATGTCTAAGGTATTCGAAGGCCAGCTATCGGCGGGCGGTTTGCGGTTTGCCATCGTGGTGAGCCGCTTCAACAGTTTCATCACTGAGCGGTTACTCGCGGGCGCCATGGACGCGCTGGCGCGCACGGGCGCGGACGCCGGTCAGATCGACACGGTGAGAGTGCCGGGCGCCTGGGAAATCCCCCTGGTGGCGGCCGAACTGGCGCGCCAGCACCGTTACGACGCCGTAATTTGCTTGAGCGCGGTGATTCGCGGCGAGACTCCGCATTTCGATTACGTCGCCGGCGAGGCCGCCAAGGGGATCGCGCACGCCGCCGCCGAAACCGGAGTGCCGGTGGCATTCGGCGTCCTGACCGCCAACACGATGGAACAGGCTATCGACCGCGCGGGCGGGAAGAGCGGCAATAAGGGCTTTGACGCCGCCATGACGGCCGTTGAAATGGCCCACCTGATGCGCGCGCTGCGCCAGGGAGTCTGATGCCGTCCCGCCACAAGTCCAGAGAGCGTGCCCTGCAGATTCTTTTTTCCTGGGATGCGCGCCGGCAGCCGGTGGACGACGCCATCAACGCGTATTTCGATACGATCTATTCGGGAGAGCACACGCAGCACGATGCCTTCGCGTCGGCATTGGTGCGCGGAGCGGTGGGACACGCCAGCGAGCTGGACGCATGCATCTCGCGGCACGCCGAACACTGGCGCCTGGATCGTATGCCCACGGTGGACCGCAACATTCTGCGGCTTGCGGTCTTCGAGCTGACGTTCGAGGGTACGCCCGCAGCGGTGGCCATCGACGAGGCCATTGAGCTGGCGCGCAAGTTCTCAAACGAAGAATCGGCGCAGTTCGTCAACGGCGTGCTGGATGCGGTTCACCGCGAACTGGGAACCGCCAGGCAGGCGCCGGGCTGAGCCGGTTTTCGTCGCGCGGCGTTTGGCCAAGTCCAGGTCTAGGGAATACCGGGCGTTCGGAGCGGCTCGGGCGCCGGCCGTGGCTTGACCATAGTCCCGCGTCACCACGTTATACTCGAATGAGAGGCGGTTCCAATGGCGCATCAGGCGCGCTCGCTCTTATTTTTGCCGATTATCGTGGCCGGTTTCTCGGTGCTCGGAGGAGTGTACGGAAACAGCGTTCAGGCGGCGATTGACGATCCGGACCTGGACGAATCCGGCGCGAACGTCGATGTTCTGGGCTTTACAAAATTCTATTCTCTGGTCGAACAGAATTTCGCCGACCGGGTAAACCCCGACAAGGCTATTTACGCCGGCGCAATCCCCGGAATGACGGCGGCGTTAGATCCGCACACGTCTTTTCTGGACCCGCGCGCTTACCGCACGTTTCTCGACGACCAGAAAGGCCATTACTTTGGGGTTGGCATGGAAGTGGGCCCGCGCAGCAATAAGACCGTCGTGATCGCGCCCTTTCCGGGGTCGCCCGCCTACCGCGTGGGCATTCGGCCCGGCGATGTACTGGTTTCAATCAACGATAAGCCCACGGACAATCTCAATACCACTGAAATCGCCGACCTGTTGAAAGGCCCGCGCGACACCGCCGTGAAGATCGTGGTTTCGCGCGAAGGCGAGCCGGACTATCGGACGTTCACCATTGTGCGCGAAGAGATCAACCGCAAGAGCGTCCCCGACGGCTTCTTCGTGGGGCAGGGGATCGGGTATATCAAGGTCACCGGGTTCGAGGACGATACCAGCCGCGGCCTGGAAGAAAACCTGAAGCGTCTCGGCCAGGATGGATTGTCGGGTCTGATCCTCGACCTGCGGGGCAATCCGGGCGGCTTGCTGGATGAGGCGGTGGACGTTAGCGGAGCCTTCCTGCAAAAAGGAATGACTGTGGTGTCCGCCCATGGCCGCGAGTATCCGCCCAGAACCTACACCGTGCGTAACGGCGCCCGCGGGCGCGAATACCCGATTGTGGTGCTGGTGAATCAGTCTTCGGCATCGGCCGCCGAAATTGTCTCCGGCGCTCTGCAGGATCACGACCGCGCCTGGATTATGGGAGAGACCACCTTCGGCAAGGGGTTGGTGCAGACAGTTTTTCCGCTCGCGAGCGGCACTGCGATCGCGCTTACCACCGCGCACTTCTACACCCCCAGCGGCCGGCTGATTCAGCGCGACTACTCGCACCAATCGTTCTACGATTACTACGCTCACAAGGATGGCATCACGCGCAATGTTAACGACGTGAAGATGACCGACAGCGGCCGCACGGTTTACGGCGGCGGCGGCATTACGCCGGACGAAGAATATAAGACGCCGACGCTCGATCCGCTGGAAGGGGAGTTATACCGCAGCTATCTGTTCAGCTTCACGCGCTGGTATTTTTCCAAGCACTCAAGCAAGCTGCCCGCCGGTTGGCTGCCGGATCAGGACGTGTTGGAGAGCCTTCACGACTACCTGGTGGATCATAATGTGGAGTTCAAAGAAACCGACTTCATGATCGATCAGGATTGGATCAAGCGCCAACTTACGAAAGAGATGTATATCTACGCCTTCGACGTGGATGCCAGCGACAAGATTTTCGCTAAGACCGATCCGGAAGTAAAGAAAGCGATAGAATCGATGCCTAAGGCGGCGGCGCTGATGGCGAATGCCCGCAAGGTGATGGCCAAGCGGCGGCAGTAATGTGGGGCAGCTTGGCAAGCTGCGCGGCGGTTGTCTACCGCCGCTGTCACTACCTACAACGAAACTCACTTAAGCGCACTGGGCTCAAGGTTCGGGATGGAGATCGCCGCCGGGGTTCCGGTCCACTCTAACCGCTTTCCCAATGTTCTCACGCACGGTTCGCTCGATCTCTTCGGGAGTCATCATATCCGGTAGCTCTTATTCAGCTAATTGCTCGCTCTTCCGGCCAAACGGTCGCACATGCCAGGAAATCGCAGAGTCGTAAATAGACCTTCTTAAGCGCTTGCTGATATTCGTCGCCACGCGGCGTTATCGACGGACTCAGCGGACATGTATGAGAGACACCGCGCCGAGGTAGCGGATGTAAGAATCGGTTCGGGTCCGACACATCGGGCGCGGGCGGCGCCTTACACATTATGATCGGCCGGCGTTCGCCGGGTACGGAAACGGACGGAAAGCCGGCAGTGGCGCTCCACGTGCTTCGCTTTATCTACGTGCATGCTCATGATATGGCTCCCGGAACCAGGCAGCGCCGTTTCGCTGCTCAAAGAGCTTTGTTGCGACAGCCTCTTGCCGGCTCGCCGAACGGCGGGCGAATCGCGCTGAGGCGGCACAACTCCAATGCTCGGTAATTTGACGGGGGAAAAAACATGAAGAAGCTGATTCGTTTCGCGATCGCGGCGCTGGCTCTGACGCCCATCGCGGGAATCGCGCAAACGCTGGCGCCATCGCAGGATACCTACTTTGTGCCGAACAACGGCTCGAATTTCGGAACGGCGACGACGGTTACGGTGGGCAGTTCGTCGAGCGTCGGACTGGTGCAGTTCGATCTCACGCAACTGCCGCCGGGAGTGACATCCACGCAAATCCAGAAGGCGACTTTGACGCTGTTCCTGGATCACGTAAACGCGGGCGGCTCGATCAATATCGATGCGGTGAGCGCTTCCACGCCTTGGGGAGAGTTGACCGTCAGCGGTAACTCCGGGATATCGCCCGGCATCGCGGTCAACACTTCGGTGATGACCAATACGGCCGATACGTTTATTGCCCTGGATGCGACGGCGGCGGTGCAGGCGTGGATTACGACGCCGGACTCGAACAATGGCTTCATGATTCAGGCGAACACGGGTACGAGCGTCCAGTTCGACAGTAAGGAGAACACGAGCACCAGCCATCCGGCGACGCTGACGATTGTGCTGGCGAACAGTGGGCCGACGGGTGCGACGGGTCCGACTGGCGCAACTTCCACGATGGCTGGCCCGGCGGGTCCGACAGGCGCAGTTTCGACGGTGGCGGGCCCGACAGGTCCGACTGGCGCGGCAGGAGCAACCGGCAGCGTCGCCAGCGCCTTCGGATACATTTACAATCTATCCGCTCAAACTGTAGCGGTTGAAGGCGATGTCACCTTCGACAGTACTGGCAATATCTCCGGTATGAGTCATGTTGAAGACGAGAACTATATCTTCCTATTCGAGGCCGGCGTTTACAGCGTGACCTTCTCCGTTACAGGCGCTCAAGCAAGCCAGTTCACGTTAGCGGATAATGGCATTGTCCTGTCTGGCACTACCTATGGTTCCGGGGTGGGCACAGCGCCGACCACGGGACAGGCCATTCTCACTCTGCGCGCTGGCGATGTCGTCACGCTACGCAATCATAGTTCCTCTGCTGCGGTAACGCTCACAAGCCTGACAGGGGGGACGCAAGCAAACGTAAATGCGTCCATACTGATTGTGAGGCTGCAGTAACTCGTGGCGGGACGGATTGCGTGCTGACCCTGGGGCACTCCCGTAGATCCGTGCCTTCGGAGCGGTTCATTTCGGGTCGGGCACATTCGGCACGCCGTAGACCTTCTTCAGCGCCTCCTGATATTCGCCGAATAGCGCGTGGATTCCGTCGAATTCGCGCTTTACTGCCGCGCGGTAGTCCGGGTGCGTGGCGAAATCGAATAGCAGGGCGGCCATCGATTGCGCGTCCACGACGAAGCCGTGGTGGCCGATCTCCTTCACAGCCTCGTCTTCCATTTCATAGGTGTGGTTGGCGGCGGTGGAGGTCTGCGCGGCGAATCCCAGGCCCGGAATCGCGATCGATACCATGCCGGTCTCCTCGAATCCCTGCGGCTTGCCGGGCGCTTCCTGCACGTTCGTGGCGCCGAAATGCTTCATATACTCGAAGCCCACTTCCGCCAGGGATGCGACCGAGATGCCGTCGCGATTCTGACCATAGTTGTCGATCTTGACCTTGGTTCCGGTGGCCATGGCGGCGGCGCGCGCGGCGTTATCGACGAACTCGCGAACTTGCGTGAGATACACCGCGTCGGGGTAGCGGATGTAGAAATCGGCCACCGTCCGGTCCGGCACCACGTTCGGGGCGGCGCCGCCTTCCATGATGATGCCCTGCACGCGCGCTTCGGGACGCATGCTGCTGCGTACGGCGTCGATGTTGTTGAACAGGTGGATCACCGCCTCGAGCGCATTGCGGCCGGCCCATGGCGTCATCTGGTGCGCGGGCGCGCCGGAGAAGGTGTACTTCACACCATCGATATTCAGACAACAGGTTCCGAAGCCGGGCGCGGGCCGCGTGGTGGCGCTGACGGAATGGCTGCGGACGATGATATCCATACCGTTGAACACGCCCGCTTTGAACATCTCCACCTTGGCCTCGGGCGGCATCATCTCTTCGCCCGGAGTGCCGAACACCACCACGCTGCCGGGCGTGTGCGTGCGCTCCAGGTACTCGGCCATGGCGATGGCCGCAGCCATGCCCACGGGGCCCTGTGCGCTGTGTTGATCGCCGTGGAAAGGGCCCTTGGTTCCGCGCAGCGCGTCGTATTCCAGGATCACGCCCAGATTCGGGCCGCCGTTATTTCCCTTGAAGCGGCCCACGAATGCAGTCTCGAGGCCGCCCGAATCGGTAGTCACTTCGAAGTTATGTTTCTTGAGATACGCGATGAGGATGGCTACCGACCGGCGCTCCTGAAATCCGATTTCCGGGTGCCGGGTGATGTCGTCAGCCATGGCGAGCAGTTCGGTATCCATGAGTTGTTTGGCGCGCGTCGTCACCTGGTCGCGCACGGAGTTGGCCGCGGAAAATTTGGCCACCCATCCGGGCGCGTCGATGGACTTTTCCAGCGCGGCCATTTTTTGCAGCACTCCGGCGGCGGCTTCGCGTTCGGTAGGGGTCTCTTGTGCGAGGCCGAGGGCCGCGCATAGCGTTATCAGGATGATCGTTTTCATGGTGTCTCCTATGGGCCCATTGTGAAATCCGCGCCGCGGAACGCGCCTCCGGCGCGTGGACAGGCCGGGAGGCCTATCCCACGCTCGATTCGCCGCGTGTGAAATCTGGAAACTTAACTGGTGCGCTGCCTTTCGCTACGGATTCTTCGCTCAACGGGCCGGGCGCGCTCCATGCGGCTGCGTCGTAGACGTCGATATCGGGCGGCAAGCCCTGCTTCATGCATTGAATCAAGCGGTAGGCCATGACGAAATCCATGCCGCCGTGGCCGCCCAATTCGCGCGCCATGTCGCCGACTTCGGTCCAATACTTATGCTGGAACTTCGTCTTATAAGGGTCGATAGATGCGAACTCTTCTTTGGGCGATCCATCGACGTAGATTCGCGGCGGATAGTCGCGGAAGATGCCCTTCGTGCCGGCGATCAGGTTGATGCGGTCGTAGGGCTGCGGCGACGAAGTATTGTGCTCGAGAGTGATCACGCGGCCCTTGACGGTGTGGATGAGGCTCACGTTCAAATCGCCGCAGCGGTAGGTTTCCTTCTGGCGCGGATCGTCGGGTTTCAGGTGCTCCTTGCGGTACGCCGCCAGCCCCGCAACCGGCGAGCTCATCGACACCAGGTAATCGAAGCGGTCGCCGCGGTGGATATCCATGTAATGCGCTACCGGGCCGAGGCCGTGCGTGGGGTAAAGATTGCCGTTGCGGTTGAAGTGCTCGAAGCGGCGCCACAGGCCTTCGCCTTCGTCGGAGAACAGGATGCTGCGCAGGTCGTGGTTATAGGCGCAGGCGCCGTGGGTGATCTCGCCGAAGACGCCGGCCTTCACCATGTTCAGCACCAGCAGCTCGTTGTAGCCGTAGCAGCAGTTTTCCAGCTGGATGCAGTGACGGCGAGTGGCCTCCGAGGTGTTCACCAGCTCCCAGCAATCGGCGATGGTCTTGGCCGCGGGCACTTCCACGCCCACGTGCTTGCCGTGCTTCATCGCGGCCAGCGCCATGGGCACGTGCCACAGCCATGGCGTGGCGATGAGCACCAGGTCGATATCGTCGCGGGCCGCCAACTGTTCGAACGCGTGGTCGCCGGCGGAATAGAGCGCGGGCGGGTTGGGCTGCTTGCCCAGCTTGGCGATCTTAGCCTGCGCCTTGGTCAATTTATCCGGGACGACGTCGCACAGGGCTGTGATGCGCACTTGCGGAATTGCGGCGAAGTTATCGATGAGCGAATTGCCGCGTCCACCGGCGCCGATGACTCCGAGGCGCACGGTCTCGATCCGTTCGAAGGGCACGGCGGCCATGGTGGCGGCTCTCTTCTGCGTTTGCGCCGGTAGCGTTTGCGCCTGCGACATGCCGGCGGCGGCCAGCGAGGCGAGCTTCAGTAATTCGCGGCGTGAACTTTCCATTAACTACCTCCACAATTTTGCGACGACCCGCGCGAGAAATGTCGCGCTGATCGAAAAGACTACCAACAAGGCTACAGCGTATCCGGTCCGGCCATACAGGAAATTGCCTACCGTGAAAAGCGCCGACCAGATCATGACGCATCCGGCGGACCAGCCGAGCAAGGCTAGCGGGAAATTGCCGGTTTCCTCATCGGTGGCTTCCTGCGCCGCGGAGATGCCCGAGAGCGCGCGCACAGCCCGCCATCCAGGGCCATATGGCCGCACCTTCCGGTAGAACGAGATCAGCACCTTCTCGTCGTTCTTCGGGCCAAAATAAGCTGTCAACAGCCAGCAGACGGTGGTGACCGCAACCGTCAGCAGCAGCGCCTGCGCGGAGGGAATGTCGAAGCCATTTTTAGCCAGAATCAGGATCACCATGGAGACGAGGAACGAGCTGACCATGGCCACAATTTCGCACCACGCCGTGACGCGCCACCAGTACCAGCGCACCAGGTACAAGAGGCCGGTGCCGGCGCCCACCTGCAGAATGATGTTGAAGCTTTGCGCCGCGGTATCGAGCGCGAACACCGTCGCCGACGACGCAACGAACAGCAGCACCGTGGCGAGGCGGCCCGCCATCACATAGTGACGATCGGGCGCGCCAGTGTTGATGAAACGGCGATAGAAGTCGTGGACGAGGTACGAAGCGCCCCAATTCAAATGCGTCAGGATGGTGGAGGAATTCGCGGCGATCAATCCGCCCAGCATGAGGCCGATCCAGCCGGCGGGCAGGAAGCGGAGCATGGCGGGATAGGCGATATCGTGCCCGATCAGAGTGGGATCGAGATGCGGAAAGGCGGTCTGGATGTCGGACAGTTGCGGATAGACGATCAGCGATGCGAGGCCGACCAGAATCCACGGCCACGGGCGAAGAACGTAGTGCGCCACGTTGAAGAACAGCG
This sequence comes from Bryobacteraceae bacterium, assembly GCA_049522755.1. GTDB lineage: Bacteria > Acidobacteriota > Terriglobia > Bryobacterales > Bryobacteraceae > PALSA-243. Next base: position 58,689 of record JBEKNN010000016.1, read on the forward strand.
TTCCCGCGAGCGCGTCCTTTTCCGATTTCGACGCCAGCATGCGCTGGGCGATGTAGCTGCCGCCGCCCGGTTCGGCGCCGGGATACCAGACGGCCCACCACTGCACGGAAAGGGGAAGAATGAAGACGGCCACGGCGAGGTCCCAATTGTTGGTGAAGTCGGGCAGCATGCTGAGGTAGTTCAGGCCGTGCGGGCCGGGCATGTGCGAGAGCTTCTGCACCAGGCCGTGCATGCCGCCCACTTGCGGCAACTCGACGGCGAAGTAAGCCGCGGCGATTACGGCGGCCATCTTGATGAAGAACTGCACCATGTCGATCACCAGCACGCCCCACAGGCCGGAGTGAGTGGCGAAAGCGACGTTGAGCAGGCCGACGGCGAGCAGGGTTTGCCAGCGCTCGAATCCGAAAAGCACGGCGGCGATTTTGCACGCGGCCAGGTTTACGGTGGCCATGATGATGCAGTTGAAGAAGAATCCCAGATAGACGGCGCGGAAGCCTCGCACGGCGCTGGCGGCTTTGCCGGAGTAGCGCAGCTCATAGAATTCGAGGTCGGTGAGCGCGCCGGAGCGGCGCCAGAGGCGCGCGTAGAAGAACACAGTAGCAACGCCGGTGAGGGTGAAGGCCCACCAGCGCCAGTTGCCGGCGACGCCTTCGGTGCGCACGAAGTTGGCGACCAGATTCGGAGTGTCGCTGGAGAAAGTAGTGGCGACCATCGATAATCCCGCGAGCCACCAGGGCACGGAGCGGCCGGACGCGAAGAATTCGGCGGTGCTCTTGCCGGAGCGCTTGGCGACAAAGAGGGCCGGCGCGAAACAGATGATGACGCAGAACGCGGCGATCGCCCAATCGATGGTGTGGAGATGCATGGCTTCAGAAGATAGGCTAAGAAGAAAGTTTACGCCTTCCGGAGCGAACGCGGGGGCTGCCGCGGTGGAGGGTGGAGAGGACACGTGCGTCCAGACGACGGTCTAATCGAGGGCGACAGGTTGAAATCGCGCTGGGCCAAGGCATGCTTTGGGGATCTTTTGGAACGCTATCGACTTCGGCAAGGCTCTTGCGCTAGAATGTTACGCATTGTGCGTTACGCGAGGTGCGTAATCTGAAAAACCCTTTTCAATATGGCGGCATCGTGGAGGGAGCGGCGTTCTGCAATCGCAGGAAGGAATTGGCCGACCTCGTAGCGGCGGTCGAGAATAGTGAAAAGCTCTTCCTGTATTCGGAGAGGCGGCTTGGAAAGACCTCTCTTGTGCATACTGCCCTCCGCCAGTTGCCAAAGAAGAACTACACTTCTGCATACGTCGATTTGTGGCCCACCGACAGCGAGCTGTCGTTCGTCGCGGCGACGGCGCGCGCAATCGCGGAATCGATGAGCACCAAAGCGGGCCAGTTGCTCGATGTCGCCAAACAGCTCTTCGGCCGCTTGACTCCCAGTGTAACGGCGGACGCGGAAGGCAAGCCGAGGGTGACGTTCGGCTTCAATACGACCGGACAGCCGGGACCGGAAATCGAAGAGGTGCTCGCCGCACCGGCTAAAATCGCGGAACGCGGGAAGCGGAAAGTCGTAATTGTCTTTGATGAGGTTCAGCAGCTGCTCGAATATGAGAGCGATATGGTGGAGCGGCGGCTGCGGAGCATCATTCAGAAACATCAAGATGTGTCTTATATATTCCTCGGCAGCAGAAAGCACCTCATTCAGAAAATGTTCCTGGACCGCTCGCGCCCGCTGTATCGGTCGGCTGGACACTGGCCGTTGGGTTCGATCGAGACCGCGCACTGGATTCCCTTTATCGCCAGGAAATTTCGTGAGGGAGACAAGGTTATAGCGGACGAAGCGATCCAGGAGGTCTGCAAATTGACCGAAAATCACCCGTTCTATACGCAGCATTTGTGTCACGTGCTCTGGGAGCTCTGCGAGCCAGGCGAGTCGGTCACGCGGTCTATGATCGAAGCCGCGGTCAAAGTCTTGCTCGACCGCGAGAGCTATGCGTATACCGCGCTTTGGGAATCTCTTGCGCTCAACCAGACGCGGTTGCTAAAGGGGCTCGCGTCGGAGCCGGCGGGGGTCAAACCTTTCGCAGGCGCTTTCGTCAGGCGGCACGGGTTGGGAACCGCTTCAAATTCGCAGCGCGCGGTGGAGAGTTTGCTCAATCGGGATCTCATTGACCGCGACAATGGCTCTTTCCTGATCAGCGATCGCTTCTTCCGGATCTGGATCGCGAAAAGACAAGTGCAATAAGGTACAGAACACGGCGAAGATGTCGGTACATTTGCTTTCTTCCCGGGTGATCGCCCCAATGTTCGGTACCTGTGTGGCGATTTGTAGCTGCATGTGGCGGATCGCCGCGGCCGAACAAGGTCGCCTCGGCCGCTTGGGCGGCGATGCGTCCATGGCGGCCGCTAGGAGCCGGAGCGCTCGGCTAACCTTAGTCAACAGCCCTCGTGATATCGGTTTGCGTCTTGTTCCATTGCCGCCCGCGGGCTTATTTTGGGACTGTTGCATAACTTCACGCTCACCGACATCGCGGCCAGTATCGCGGCGGTGTGCCTGTTTCCGCTGTTCGTGCTGATTCCCGGCTATGCCGTCGCGTGGCTGCTCGATCTTTTCGACTTCCGCCGCAGGACCTGGCTATTCCGCTGGGCGTTGAGCATTCCGCTCTCCATCGCGATCGCCCCGATTCTAAGTTACCTGGCCGGGCGGTACCTCTCGATGACGGCAGTCTGGCTGCTCTACGCGGCCTCGTGGGTGTACGTATCTGTCGTTGTGCTGAGAGGGAGGAAAGATGGAATGCCGCGGTCGTCCGCCGGCGCCTGGCGCATGGCGGTGGCGATTCTTTCCATCTGGGGCGCGCTGGCGCTGTTCTCGCTGGTCGATCTCCAACTAGGCAGCAGGTTGTACTACAGCACCACGGCCTTCGACTTCTCGGTGCGGACGCAATTCATCCATGCCATCAGCGCCACAGGCATTCCTCCGGCGAATCCGTTCTTCTTCCCCGGCCACGCCCAGCCGCTGCGCTACCACTACTTCTGGCTGATTCTGTGCAGCATGGTGGATGTAGCCGGCGGCGCGTTCGTGGGTGCG
>JBEKNN010000017.1:0-61713 GCA_049522755.1 Bryobacteraceae bacterium
GCTCTGTGCGCGCATCACCAGCGATGCCATCCGCAGCTCCGGCGCCTCGGTCGATCGTTTGGCTACTGCACCCAGCGTCGCGCCGTGATTCCTCGTGGCGTTTTCGAGAGCAGGTAGCCGGTAGTCCATGCGAATCACCGAGGGCGAGTATTTCTGCTGGAACCACAGCGCCTGTTCGCTCTCCCGCCAATACCGGAAGTCGGTGTGCTCTGTGGTTGAGTTCTCGACGATCAGGTAAGCCGTGCGATTGCCGAGGCGCGACGCCCAGGCAAGAACGCTCTCCACGCTGGCCGGATCGGCAGTGACGACACCAACCGCGGTGAACGCGAGGCCGGCTTCGGTCACGTCCGAATACATCTTGTCAAACCATTCGTAGGTCACCTGTCCGGCTCCGGCGCCCATATCCGCCAGGATCACCGGCGGACCATCGGTGAGCTCGTCAACGAATGCATCAAGACCCGCCGGCGTGTGGATATTGACCTTGGGCACTTGGCCACCAAAGAAGTGCGTAAGTGACCCCCGCGCCTTATTTTCAGTGTCGAGGTCGAGCAGCTTGACCGGAATGTCGTTCTCCTGAAACCATTCCGCCAAGCCGGTCATCAAGCTCGTTTTGCCCACACCTCCCTTGCCACCCATGGAGAGAACCACCCGTTTTTCGACCGCGGGCGCCGCTACCGGTGATTCTGGAATATTCTTCGCGCTGCTCATTTCGGACCTCCTAAAGTTAGCCGCAACCCGCCGCGAGGCGACGATGGGCTCGCCAATCTTGAAATTGGGACAAAAAGTGTCCCTATACCTAAGGCAATGGGAAGGGCGCCTCGGGACGGCCCAAACAAACTATTTTTCAGGGCTGTGTATTGGAACGGATATTTCGAATGGATCGATAACCGGCCCCTGAGACTGTGGCGAGATTTTCGGGTGAATTGCTGAAACCAGCTCTTGCGGCGCTGTCATCCGACCTTGCTCAGAAGCGTGGGGTTACAATTTCAAGTCTTCAGGTGATCAACTGATCAACTCTATCCAACCCGGAAAGGAGTTCACAGGTCGCTCTACTATTTCGGATGCGGCAATGCCTAACGCCGCAAAGTGACGCGTTGTGTGAGAAGCTCGCGGTCTGTCACAGCCGTGACGCTCCGCGGCTTACAGAGTGTATGTGCACCTTTATGGTTGAAAGAAAGATGTCAGAGTCTAAGCAGAATGCAATGGCGACATCCATCCACACCCGTAACGACCGGAACTCCATGGCGCCCGCAACCGCTGCCAACGGTTTGAGAACTGTGACGCGCTGGCGGAGCACCTGGTTAAATCACGCGTACCCGCTCCGAAGGTCACCTTGTCGCTCGCCGTCGCCGCGGCGGTTGTTGCAATCTGTTCCAAGACGCGAAAATCTGCAAGATTCCGCGTCCCGACGGATTCGCCCCATTGCCTTAGTAGATGAGGGAGGTACTACTCCACTTCCGCTGCCTCCTTTCTGTCCTGCCCGCGCCAACACGGGAAGGTCACCGCGCGGCTTGGGACGAAATTAAGAAGGGATCGTTAGGGGCATGAGGCTCTGAGAGCTTTTGGGAGGTCCGAAACACAATTTTGTCTGACCCGCTACTTGTGTACAGTCTGCAACAGTAATGAGGGCGGTTTCAACAACAAACGTCCCGAATTGCCTCTGCCATTTCCTTAGTATTTGAGGGCGCCACACTCGGCGCCATGAGGATTTCATGGAAGCGACAATCAAAGCGCCATCCGTCACGGTCGTGAACGAACCACCCATCCGCGTGCGGGAAGCTGCGGTTTTCCTTGGCGTCAGCCCGCAAACGGTGTATCTTTGGGTAGAGCGAAAGCAGATTCCCCATCTCCGCGTGATGGGCCGCAACATCCGGTTTCTCAAATCGGATCTCGAGCCCTTCCGCGCAACATTCAAGCAGGAGGTGGGAATTGGCACGACCGAGTAAACACGATGGCGTCGTATACCGTCGTAAGGACAGCAGCGTTTGGTGGATGCGCTACCGGGACAAGACCGGGTGCCGCCGCCTGGAATCAACCAACACAACCGACTGGGATGAGGCGCAGCGGCAGATGCGCGAGCGCCTTCAGGCCAGGGACAACAATACCCTTGACGTTGTTCGCAAGGGCAAGCAGGTAACGTTCGATGAATGGGCGGATTTTTTCCTGGAGAACTACTCCAAGCCGCCGATTCGGGCCGCAGCAACACACGTGGCCAACGGGGCTGCGTTGAAGACTTTGAGGCCAATGTTTGGGGCTATGAAGCTGGTCGATATCGATGCATCGCTGATCGAGGCACACCTGCGCAATCGGCTCGGGCAGCGGCGTCGCGTTCATCGCAAGGTGGGCGTAGTGGAACTCGGAATCATCAAGCCGACGACGGTGCACCAAGAGTTCCGGGTTCTGCGTAGGGTCTTCAGCGTAGCGGTCAAGAAAAAACTCTGCCCGGTCAACCCGTGCTCCGCGGTGGAGTTCCCGGTGAAGGTCAAGGGTCTGTTCCGGCCGCACTACGTGACATGGTCGGAGCAGACTAATATCGAAGAGCACGCGCCCGCGTACCTGCGGAACGTGATCCAGATTATCACCGAAACCGGGCTCCGAGTTTATAAGGAATTGGCTTCGATGAAAAAGGAGCAGGTTGACCTCGCCAACAAGGTGGTGTTCATTGCGGACTCGAAGACTCCAACCGGAGTGGCCGAGGTTCCGTTGACGGACATCGCCGTCGAAGCGTTTCGCAGCCAGATCGATCTGGCCGGCCCCGGACCCTGGCTCTTCCCGAGCGATGGCAACCGGACCGGACACCAGACCGAATTCAAGAAGACCTGGCGAACGACCCTTCGGAAAGCTGGCGTTCCCTATTTCCGGCTATACGACCTCCGCTCCACTTACGCCACGCGGCTGAGTGCGGGCGGTGTGGCCGACGAGTGGGTGACGCAGATGCTCCGGCAGACCGATGCCCGAGTGTTCAAGAAGTATTCACAGATGAAACTCCAGATGAAGCGCGAAGCGCTGAACAAGCTCAACCGCAAGGCCAGCGAATTAGACTCCACGAGTTCTGATACGGAGCGTTGCGCCTGAAGGGGTTTTGATACGGTTCTGACACGTTTTCACGTTTTTGGGGCAGGATGAGATGTTGAGGCTGGAAGCTAAATCGATGATTCGGAAAAGTTTAAGTGGTACGCCCGAGTGGATTCGAACCACCGACCTTTTGCTCCGGAGGCAAACGCTCTATCCAGCTGAGCTACGGGCGCGCATTAGGCTTACAGCCCAATTGTATGCTCGGGAAGCGCGAAGCGTCAAACCGGGGTAGCGTCCTGTCGTCCTACCTGTCGTCCTCCGGCGTCCCGCCTCCGAACGCGCCGCAAGAAAGCTAACCTTCCGTTAAACCGTCCCAACCGGCGTGGTGTCCGGTAGAATTTGCCCCTGAAAATACTCTAACGTGCGCCACAAACCCTCCTCCAACTCCACCTTAGGCGCCCAGCCCAATAACGCGTGCGCTTTCGAAATGTCCGGCTTCCGCTGCTTCGGATCGTCTTCTGGCAATTCGCGGAACTCGATCTCCGACTTGCTCCCGGTCATGGCCCGAATCTTCTCCGCGAATTCGAGAATCGTCAGTTCGCGCGGGTTTCCCAGGTTCACCGGATATCGCTCGTCCGACATCATCAGCCGGCACAACCCGTCCACCAGATCGCTTACATAGCAGAAGCTGCGCGTCTGCGATCCGTCGCCGAATACCGTCATCGCTTCGCCCCGCAACGCCCGGTCGAGAAATGCCGGCGCCACGCGCCCATCGTCCAGCTTCATCCGCGGTCCATAGGTATTGAAGATGCGCGCGATGTTCGTCCGCACGCCGTGTTTGCGGTGATACGCCATCGTCAGCGCCTCTGCGAACCGCTTGCTCTCGTCGTAACAGGAGCGCGGGCCCACCGGATTCACGTTGCCCCAGTAACTCTCCACCTGCGGATGCACCAGCGGGTCGCCATAGCACTCCGACGTCGACGTCACCAGAAATCGCGCGCCCTTCGCCAGCGCCAGTTCCAGCATGCGCCGCGTCCCAGCCGAGCCTACATCGAGCGTCTCGATCGGATGCTCCAGATAATCTTTCGGGCTCGCGGGCGACGCCGCATTCACCACCGCATCCACCGCGCCTTCCATCTCGAATGGCTGCGTGATGTCCAGCTCATAAAACTCGAACCGCGGCTCGCTCGCCAGATGCGCGATATTCCGCCGGCTACCGGTCAGAAAATTGTCGAGGCCTGCCACCGCATGCCCATCCGCTAGAAGCCGGTCGCACAAATGCGAACCGATGAATCCGGCGGCGCCGGAGACGATTATGCGCAAGTTACCCCCACGTCCATTCTAGCTACATTGTCCCCGGCTACCGGAAAAGGCGCCGACGGCCAGACCGGCGCTACCAGCCGGAACGGCGGCGTCATAAGGGCGAGTTGAAGCATGCGCTACCCTGTCTGTTATGAATGGCGCTACATGGCCCGCGCGCGCAGCGCTGCTTGCACTCCTCGTCGCTTCGCTCACATTGTTCTGGCTCCGTCTCCGCAGGGTGCTGGCCGTCATTCGCGGCTCGCGCCCCACGCCGGGCTTCGCGCTGGCTCCGCTCGGCCCGCGCATCCGCCAGTTCCTGACCGAAGTGCTGGGCCAATCGAAGGTCATTGAACAGCGCCGCTTGGCCGGGCTGGCGCACGCCTTTGTCTTCTGGGGCTTCTGCGCGTTTTCGCTGATTACCATCAACCACATCGCCGCCGGATTTGGCGCGCGCTTTCTTTATCCCAACGCCGGTTTCGGCGAGTACTATTACAGCTTTGTCGCGGCGTGGGCCGTGCTGGTGGCCGTTTCCATCGCGGGCTTGTTCATCCGCCGATTCGTTGCGCGCCCCATCTGGCTGGGAAAGACTTCACCCGAATCGGGCGTCATCGCACTGCTTATCTTCGCGTTGATGGTTACCTTCCTCGCGGGTCTCTGGTTCGACGAGAACAGCGCCGCGGGCATCGCGATTTGGTGGCTGCATACGCTCGCATTGGTGATCTTCCTTCCGCTGATTCCGCACACTAAGCACCTGCACCTGGCGCTCAGCCCGGCCACGGTATTTCTGAAACGCGACGGATTCAGCGCGATCCCGCCGCTCACCGGCGACGAGGATTTCGGCCTCGATACCGGCAAAGACGTCACCCGCATCGATGCCCTGCAAGCCTTCTCCTGCGTGGAATGCGGGCGCTGCACCGAGCATTGCCCCGCCTACAACACCGGCAAAATTCTGAACCCCAAGGAAATCGTCCTCGGCCTGCGCAACTACCTCAACCAGTTCGGCCCTAACGCCGAAGCGCCTCTGCTGGGTCAGTTCATTTCCGAGGAAGCGGCATTCCAATGCACCACCTGCGGCAGCTGCGAGTTCCAATGTCCCGTGGGCATTCAGCACCTGCCCATGATCGTCGGCCTCCGCCGCGGCGCCGTCAATACCGGAAAGTGGGAGAACGAATACGGCGCCAAGCTCTTCCTCAACCTCGAGCGCAACGGCAACGCGCTGGGCTTCTCCGCGGCCGAGCGTCAGAAGTTCATCGAGAAGAACGAGCTGCCATTCTACGATGGCACGCAGGAATATTGCCTCTGGCTCGGCTGCATGGGCGCATACGACCCTCAAGGCCGCGAAATCGTATTGGCCCTGGCCCGCGTGCTGCGCCACGCCGGCGTGAGCTTCGGCGTGCTGCGTAAGGAGAAGTGTACCGGCGATCCGGCCCGCCGCCTCGGTAACGACCTCGCCATCTCGCAGGTCGCCGAGGCCAACATCGAAACACTACGCGCCGCCAAGGCAGGCAAGATTGTATCCATCTGCCCGCATTGCGTCCGCACCATCGGCACGGACTGGCGCGAGTACGGAGGCGCCTTCGAGATCGAGCATCACAGCGAGTTGCTGGCGCGAGTGCAGAACCGGCTGCCGGCGCGCGATTCCGCACGCGAAAAAACCGTCTTCCACGACCCCTGCTACCTGGGACGCTATCGCAACATATATGAGGAGCCGCGCGAAATCGCCGGGCGTACCTCCGACGTCATCGACCCGCACCGCGCCCGCGAGCGATCGTTCTGCTGCGGCGCCGGCGGCGGCCAGATGTTTCTCGGGGAAGAGAAGGGCAAGCGGGTCAACGTGGAACGCGCCGAAGAGCTGGTTGCCACCGGTGCGCAAGTGGTCGGAACGGCGTGCCCGTTTTGCCAGAGCATGTTCCGCGACGCGCTCGGCAATGTGACAAAACATCCGCCCAAACTGCTCGATATCGTCCAGATCGTGGCCGCCTCGCTGCCCGCGGAGCCGCCACATGCGCCTTCTGTATCAACCTTAGCTTGACAGGCCGCCGAAGATCGCGTCAGACTTTGAGTTACTGCTCCGGGCGGCATTTTCAACCGGAGGCGCAGAAGGAGCGCTGTTGATTCTGGGACGAGTATTCGGGTTATTGACGCTGGCTGCTCCGGTATTTGCGCAGTATGCCGGTCCGGCGATCCTCAGCCGCGGCGACGCGCCTTCCGGAGTAGGTAGCGCGCCCGTCAGTTTCCGTCCATACTTCGAGATCTCGGGCATCTATGACACAGGGTTGACGGGCGCCGGGCTTAACGCGCAAGGCGAGCTAGGCACCATGTCGTCCCCCGGTATTCAGTTCGCCGGTGGCATCAGCGGCAACCACAGCTGGCGTCACACCACTATCGGTCTGAGCTATCGCGGCGACATCAATCATTTTACAAAAGCCACCTACTACGATGCGTCCGATCAATCGCTCCTGTTGAGTATCAAGCACCAGTTCACGCGGCACATTTACCTCGATCTCCGCGAGAGCGCGGGCATGTTCTCCACCGATAGCGGCTTGAGCGCGCTTCAGCAGGCTATTTCGTACGATCCCGCCCAAAGTAGCCTGCCAACCACCGATTTTTTCGACAATCGGACGATTTATCTGGATACCCAAGCCGATCTCGTCTATCAGAGAAGCGCACGGCTCTCGTTCGACTTCGGCGGCGACGGCTTCATCAACCGCCGCAGGTCTACAGACCTGTACGGCGTTACCGGCGCCAGCGCCCGCGGAGATGTGCAATATCGCCTTTCTCGCCGCCAGACCATTGGCGCCAATTACACCTTTACGAACTACACTTATACGCGTGTCTTTAGCGGAACCTATATCCACAGTTTTTCCGGCACTTACGCGATCCAGCTTACCAGGCATCTCGAATTCACCGGTTACGCCGGTGTTTCCCATATCGATAACACCATCGAGCAACTGGTGCCCGTCAGTCCTGCAATCGCGGCTATCCTCGGAATCACCTCAGGCTTGGCTGTATCCCATACTGTTACTTACGTTCCAAACGGGAGCGGGCGCCTCTCCGAGCAATTTCATAACGGCGTGGCGTATGTCTCGGGCAGCCACGTCGTCACCCCGGGAAACGGACTATTCCTTACCTCCATCTCGACGAATGCAACCGCGGGGTACACCTTCACCGGAGTACGCCGCTGGAGCTTGGGCGCCACCGTGCTCTACACCAATGCGCAAACCGTGGGTGAAACGGTCGGCGGGGTCACCGGCGCTTATGGCCTCACAAGCATAACTCTACAGGCCTCCCGCCTGATCGCAAAGTCCATGCACGTTGTCGCCGCATTCAGTGCGAATCGATACGATAGTCCGGATTTCGCCCTTTACAACCGCACCATCTATTCCGCCCGGCTTGGCTTCGGATGGGCTCCCGGCGACATACCTCTTCGGGTCTGGTAACCATGTTTGTGGGGCAGCCAATCCTGGCTGCGGCCGGTTTTCAGTCGGCTCTTTTCGCCTCGCAATACGTCGGCTTCTGCCGCCAGAACTGTTGCCTCACTCGCGTGAATGCGTTCGCTGCGGGGCTGGTGAGTTATGCCCGATAAGCTTCCCCTTGTCAGCATAGTCACTCCCTCATATAACATGGCGGAGTATCTGCCCGAAACCATTGAGAGCGTCATTTCGCAGGACTATCCGCACATCGAATACCTGGTGATCGATGGAGGCTCTACCGATGGGACCTTGCAGATACTCGACCGCTACGCCAGCCGCTTGACCTACTCCAGTGAGCCGGACCAGGGACCCTCGGACGCGGCGCACAAAGGTTTTCGCCAGGCCCGCGGCGAGATCTTCGCGTGGATCTGCGCGGACGACGCCTATCTCCCCGGCGCCGTCAGAGCTGGCGTGGAATATCTGCTGGCGCATCCCGATGTGGACGTGGTTTATGGCGAAGGCTGGTGGACGGATGCGGCCGGCGCCGTAATCGGCCGCTATCCTACACTGCCGTTCGATGCCAAGACTCTTGAGCGCGATTGCTTTCTTTGCCAGCCAGCGGCATTCATTCGCGCCTCTTCCTATCGCCGCTGCGAGCTGGACCCGAGTGTCAATATGTCTTACGATTATGACCTGTGGATTCGCATGGTGAAAGCGGGTTTCCGCTTCGCCTCGGTTCCTCAATACCTGGCGACTTCGCGCATCCACACCGGATCTTTGACCATCCACGAACGCACGCGCGTGTTCCAGGCTTCCATGGCGCTTCTGCAGCGCCATTACGGCTACGTGCCGTTCCAGTGGATTTTCGGGTATACGGCCTATCGGATCGACGGCCGCGACCAGTTTTTCCAGCCGCTCCAGCCTTCAGTCTGGAAATACCTGGCGAGCCTGCCGGTGGGCCTGTGGACCAATCGCCGCAAGCCTTTCCAATTCTTAGGTGAATGGATCGCCGCCCCTTTTCATGCGTGGAAGCGGAGATAGCGCGCTATGAAACCGCAAAGTAAGCGGCATGGCCGCCGCCAGCCTCCTTACTTCCCCAACTGCCAGTTCTCATCGAACAACCCCGCCACATTCAACTCCGGAACCTCCGACCCTTCCTTCACTTTCACAATCGCATAATCGCCCCACTGCGGCATGCCGTAATCGCCGTTGTATTCGCGATCTGTAATAGTCAGCCCGGTATTCAACGCCACATACTTCGAAGGGTTCAGAGGATTCGGATAAATCAAGGCCGGATAACTCTCATTCGCCGGGAACGACTGACTGCCCAGAGTGACAGTCTCCTTAGTCCAATGTACCGGTAACTTCCCGTTGATTTTCGCGATCCACCGGTTGCTGCCCGGGTCGCCAAACAGCACCACGTGATACTTCGCAATATCCGCCTCAGTCACATCCTTGTCGTCCTTGATGAAGGGATGGCCGCGGAAAAACCTGGCCCAAAGCCGATCGAAGCGCGCCAGCGACCGCAGCGCCTGCTGGTTCACAGCGTTATTCCATGGCGTGCCCGTTGGCCTTACCAGCAGGAAAGGATCGATAAATGCATCGTCGATCGGCCCCTGCAGCGCATGTGTTTTGTGCAGACCCGCCAGCCTGCCGTTCTTGGCCATCTTCCAGCTCGATCCGGTTTTTTCCAGCGTGATCTCGGGGCCCGCCTTCACCTTCAGTTCCTGCCCGTCGATCTTGATACTCTTGGCGTGTTCCGTCTCGCGCAGCACAAGCCTGGTCAGGTTCTTCGTCCGGATCTCGTACTGCGCGCCGCCATCGCTGCGCTGCGCATCGATCTCCGCTCGCTCATACTGTTTCTCGAGGCCGTCGAGCGAGGCCCAGTAATCGCGGTTATAGCGAGTGGTGTAAGTCAGGAACCGGAGGTGATCGGGAGAGACTTGGCCCTTATCGCCCCATTCCTTCAGGAAGTCGTCGAGGCGCTGCCGCACTAACGGACTCGTGCCGTGTCCCGTGTTTTGCGAGATCATAAAAAGTCCGGGCGCCCCTTTTGAGTGCAGGAAATCGGGTTCGCCTTCGGATGGGAATCCCTCTTTTTCCAACTGCGCGCGGGTTCGCAGCGATGACTCCAATTGGCCCCGGTTCGGTGTGCCCGGCGGTGGCGGCGGCACTGTGGGAGTCTGCGTGTCGGTATCGCCGTCATGACCCGCCAGAGGAAGGTTGAAGATGTTCAGCGCCCAGTCCGGCATGTTCTCCCAAATCCGCAGCGCCGCGTATTGATACGGCTGCAAGCCCGGCATAGAGGCTCGTGGAGACCACGTTCCAGCCCCGATTTCCGCCGCGGCAAAGCGGTCCGGATAATGCAGCGCGATGTGCCACGCGCCTTCGCCGCCCATCGAAAACCCACGGAGTATGATGCGCTTGTCGTCGATCTTGAAGCGCTTTTGCATCGCCGCGATGGCCTCGAAAATGTCAGCCTCGCCTGCCCAGTGATACCCGGCGCTATTGATCCGCCCGAACACATCCACCTGAATCTGCCCGTTGTCGGCCACTGGCGGCCGGCCCGGCCCGGAATTCGGGAAAGCGAACAGGAACTCCGATTCGGTCGTGTTGTTCTGCCGCCCGTGCAGCGACACGTATAAACGCGCGGGCTTGGTTCCATCGTAGGAAGCCGGGACGGTGACGCCGTAAGGCTGCACCGAGCCATCTATCTCGGAGTAGTAGGCGTGGGTCTGCTTCGGGCCCTTGGTCCAGGGCGACTGTCCGCTCTGCAGCTGTTTGGCGCGCTCGATGCCGGTGTCGAGCACCGCGAGCGAGTGCGCCACACCGTTCTGATTGGTAAACTGATCGGGAAATTCGAGCAGCATCCTGCCGGCCTTTCCATAGACCTCGACGTCCGCCACCAGATCCGGGTCGGTGTGTTTGGATTTCAGGTCTTTAACCATCCCTTCGATCTCCTCGGTCTTCGCCTGGACCTGTTGGATCTCTTCCGGTTTGGGCTGGAAGGGCGGGCCGCCTCTGCCGCCCCTCCCCGCCGGCGGCTGTTGCTGCGCGGCCGGAGGTTGTTGTGACACTGCGGGCAACACAACCAGAGCCGCAGTGAATGTGGCGATGGCGAAAGTAGTAAGTCTCTTCATAACGTGGCTCCTCTGAGCGGAATGGAACTTGCGGCTTGCGCGGCCATAGCAGACTTCCTGTTCTTCCGGAAGCATATCAGATGCCGTGGCGCGGGGCCATGCCCTGCGACGTCCATCTTGCGACGTCCAAGGATACCGCGCCGCAGCGTCAAGCCGCGGCACTGCGCCGGCGCCGCGTAGGTATCACTTGGGCGGGCATGCCCGGCCGTAACTCGCGCGATAATCGTTCCAGCATGATTCGCTGGCCCGACCTGGCCATAATCGTTGTCTACATGGCCGCGCTGATCGCCATCGGCGCGCGGTTCTCGCGTCGGCAGACTTCCACCGAGCGTTATTTCGTGGCCAAGCGCAGCGTGCCCGCGTGGGCCATGGGCCTCTCTCTGCTGGCGACGTTGATCAGCAGCGTGACCTTTATCGCTTACCCCGGGTCCGCTTATGCGGGCGATTGGTCGAATCTGGTCCCCGGTCTGATGACGGCGCCGGTTCTCATGCTGGTCGCGGTGGTGATCATTCCGTTTTACCGGCGCGCCGTGGGCATGAGCGCGTACGAATACTTCGGCAAGCGATTTGGATACCCGGCCCGCGTGTATTCGTCCATCGCCTTCGCGCTGACGCACTTTTCGAAGATGGGCTTCGTGTTCTACCTGCTGGCGCTCACCGTCACCAGCATGACCGGCTGGAGCACGGAACGCGTGATTGTCGGCGTCGGCGTAGTCACTGTCTGCTACACGCTGATCGGCGGCATCGAAGCCGTGATCTGGGCGGACGTTCTGCAAGGCTTCGCGCTCTGGGCCGGGATCGTGATTTGCATCGCCTACCTGCTGTTCGCGCTGCCGGGCGGTCCGCCGGCCATTCTTCACCTCGCGTGGAGCAGCGGAAAAATCAGCCTGGGCAGCATGGCGCCGGACCTCTCCAAGCCCACCGTGCTGGTGTTGGCGCTTTACGGATTCTTCTATTACCTGCAGCGCTACGTGGCCGATCAAACCGTTGTGCAGCGCTATCTGGTAGCGCGCAGCGACCGCGACGCGCTTCGCGGAATCGTGCTCGGCTCCGCGCTCTGCATTCCTGTGTGGACGCTGTTCATGCTCATCGGGACGCTCTGCTGGGCGTTCTACCACAGCGTGGGCGAAAAGCTTCCGGCGCACATCGCCAAGGCCGACCAGGTGTTTCCGTACTTCATCACCCAGCACTTGCCTGCCGGCCTTGCGGGTCTGTTTATGGCGGCGCTATTCGGCGCGGCGATGGCGAATCTTTCGTCGGACCTGAACGCCCTATCGGCGATTGGCGTGGAGGATTATTACCGCCATTTCCGGCCCGATTCCACCGAGCGGCAGCGGCTGCGCGTGGCCAAGCGCGTAGTGGCGGCGTGCGGCGCGCTATGCGTTTTGATTGCGAGCGTGCTGGCGAAGACCAATGGGGCGGCGCTCTCGCTTTGGTACACCGTTTCCGCCATTGTCGCCGGCGGATTGTGCGGGTTGTTCCTGCTGGCGTTTCTCGCGGAACGCGCCAGCGCGGCGGCGGCCTATATCGGCATCGGCGTCAGTCTGGCGTTTACCACTTGGGCCACGCTCACGCTCGATGGCGGCTCGGTGTGGAACCTGGGACGATACAATTTCCCGTTCCACAATTACATGATCGGCGTGATTGGCCACGTGTTGGTCTGGGGCGTCGGTTATGCCGCCAGCTTCGCGCTTCCCAACCGCGATCCACTCACGCGCCAGTTGACGCTTTGGGGCTGGAGGCGGTTGCAGCGAAGCGCTTGGCGAGAAGAGCGTCGAGACTGAACTTTCCCGGTCCAAAAATGAGCACGATCAGCGCGGCCACCAGGAACGTGTAGGGCGTCGCGTCGTAGAATTTGTCGGGGTCTTGGAAAATCGACAGGACCGCTTCGCGATCGGCCGCGATGTATGCCACCAGCATATCGCCCGCGAACAGCAGCGCGATCAGGCGCGAGCCCAAGCCTAGAAGAAAGAGGAGTCCGCCTGCGAATTCCAGCACGGCGATGAAAAGCGCGCTGGCGCCCGGCAGCGGGATGCCCAGTTGGGTGAAGAAGCCGGTTACCTTGGCGAGGTCGTGCAGCTTCCCGTCGCCGGCTATATGCATCTGGTAACCCCAGGCCAGCCGCACTACGAGCAGGAACGGAGATTGAAGCTTCGAAGCCGCGGAGATCAAGAGACAGTAGAGCCGCTGAATGAGTGACATGATTGGGCGCTTCCTTAATCCTAAGTGGCTTAGTGCGGGCGGATCAAATCGTGGCGCACGCACTCGCGCACTCATCCGCCGCACTCATGCGTGGATAGCGCCCGGATAAACCGGCATGAAGCAGCGAATGAAAGAGTCGTACAGGAAAGGAATAGCGAACCATCCTGGCCCCGAGCCATGCGAGGGCGATCGCGAGGCTGCACTTGAAGCGTTGGACGGACCAGGCGGTATTTGGCAAACACTACAGCGACATCGTCCGAGCCGCCCAGCAGAACGAATCGCGCGGAGCCGATGGCCCGACGCAGGGGGCCCAGATCGCTGAAATTCTCATCCTTGGGATCGATAGTTCGAAACGCAATTGCATTTTTCCCGATCCAGGCGACCTTATCGGCGGCTGAATCGGCAGTTTTTACGTCGAGGTCCGGGGGGGATTCGGTGGGGAGGAGAGTTGGTGCGGCCGCTGCCGCGTCGAAACTCTCCCGTCCCAGTGTTCCACTTGGCGTGAGACTGCCGGCCGCTGGCCGCGGGAGGGGTGGCGTATCGGATGTTGAGGAGGTAGGGCACGCTTGCCCGCCGGGTCGAGCGAAGCTCGTGGCGCTTGTACATCAACGTGGGACAGACGTTTTCGTCTGTCAACCCCGCGATCTCGGCGATTGTGCCCCAGATCGGTTAAGCACTCCCAGCAGCCCATCGTCAGCCGCCCAATTTGTTAACCTTGTACTGACTACGCATAATCCTACTTCAAACAGGCAAGGGCACAAACACAACAGGAACCTCAATTGACTAACTACGGCGATAACCTGGTCAGCTTCATCTGCGATGTTGCGGACCTCCTCCGCGGCCCTTACCGCCCTCCCGAATATCGCAAAGTCATGCTGCCCGTGACGGTGCTTCGTCGGCTCGATTGCGTCCTGGAACCGTCCAAGTCCAAAGTGCTCGAAGAGCAGAAGAGACTCAAGGCTCAACCCGCCGAATACACCCACAAAATGCTGCAACGCGCGGCTAAGCAAAAGTTCTGCAACACCAGCAAGTACGATTTCGAAAGGCTCAAGGCCGATGCCGACGGCCTCGCGCAAAATCTGCTGCAATACATTCACAGCTTCTCCCCGGAAGTGCGCGCGCTCTTCGAAAGCTTCGATTTCGATGCTGTCGATCTCTTCGTCAAGATGCGTAAGAGCCTCGGAAACAAGCGCAACTTGAACTCGGACGAGCAGATCGAGCAGATCGTCACAACCTACGGCGATTTCGAGGAGTCTGGCGGCTCGAAAATCTTCGACAATGACGATTTCGGATATCGCAAGATCACCGTCGCAGCTGCCTGACTTATCTATGATGTGCCCGACACCGACACACGATCCTTTGCGGGACGGCCGGGCGTACCAAAGGGCGAATACCCCCGCTGGGCCGCCTGAACGCAGCCACCTCTATTGGTACGTCACCGCGGATGTAAACGCCTGGTACGCATTAATTAATCCCAGATCCAGCCCGGGTGCCGTGAACGTTTGGGGATAAGTATAGTTAGTCACCGTCAAGGTAGCTCCACTCGATGCCGCCGGCAGGGATTGCAGCACGCTGGCGGGAACCGTAAACTGCCCCGCCGATGCCGGCGCCACGCAATTGAAAAACGCTCCCACCGGTTGATTGTTATTCGTTGTGGCTGAACTGCCGCTGATCTGCACGAAGCTGTTAGCTCCGCCCCCGCTCCATTGCACGGTGACGCCCTGCGCCCGCGTAACCGTGCCAAGACTGCTCCGATTCACCCACGTGAACGGCGTCGCCAGCGTGACTTGGGCGATGAACGGGCCGATATTGCCTCCACCGGCGCCGTTGGAAGCCGTGAGTGTCCCGCCGGAGGCTGGGAGGAACACCGGCAGAGTGCCCCCCGCGCCCTGATACACGCCATTCTGGTCTGTCAGCGTCGGCATACTTACTCCGCCGCCGATGGTGATGGTTTGCCCCGCATCCAGTAATCCTCCCTGCGGCAACCCCGGCGGCGTTGGGCTGTTGCCGCTGTACGTATATACTCCGCAACTACCCATCGAGGCGGACTGCCCCGGCGCAAACGTTGCGAATTGCGCCGGCGTGTAGCTCACGAACGACGCCGTCGCATTGTCGGACTCCGTCGGCGCGGTCGCGGCCACGGTTTTCCCCAGAGTGATCTGGCCCGTATTGAACACCAGGTCGCCGGACAATTTTTGCATCGCGCTCGCGCCGATGCCCGTTGTCTGGTCGGAGCATATGCGGCCGCTGGCTGCTAATGGTACAGTGGCGAAGTTACTCGCCAGCGCTCCACTCTTGACAACGACCGAGACGAAACAACCCGGCGGCGCATTCGCGGGGACGACCACGTTGATCTGATCGAGGCCCGGATAGATCGAGCGGCCATGATATTGCACCGCCGCCGCAATACCGCCGATATCCACTTCAATCGGAACCGTGGAAAGATTCTGCGGCGTCTGGGGCTGAGTCTCGTCACCTGTAACCGGCCCGGCGCCCGTCCCCCAGAACGTGATCGTATCGCCTGGGTTAGCGGCGTTGGTATAACTCAGGTAATTCGATTGCGCATCGAACGCCGCAGCCGGCCCGTTTCCCGCGCCGTTCATAGTCAGGATGCCGAAAGCGCTCTGCACTACCGTAATCGGGTACGCCGCGCTGGCCTTGCCATCTACCGTGATGGCGATGATGCCCGTACCCACCGGCGTGGCGGATGGCAAAATGGCCGCGATCTGACTCGGCGAGACGTAGTAGAGAATCAATTGAGTGGTGACCCCGTTCACCACCGCGACACCGCTCACCGTACTCAATTGAGTAGGTAGCGGCGGAGTCGCCAGCGGAGTCGGGCCCAACGCCAGATTAGTGCCAAAGACATCGAAGATAGAGCCCTGTGCGATAGCGTTATTCGGCAGACCCGGCGGAATGAGGCTATAGTTGTTTTCGAATCCGGAAACTACCGGTTGGGCGATCAAGACCGGACCCAGTCCGAACAGTAAGGCGCAGACAAATACCTTCACGCCTCATTATTGTAAGCCCCGCTTTCCGCAGCGCGCAGGCGCTATTAGTCAGTGAAGGACACGAAGGCGGCGTCTTTTCCGTGCTGTTTCTCACATTACTAGGCTCTCCAATGAAACTCTCGTATCGCCGCTGGGCGGCGGCATAGCACCGCGCAATGCCTGACTCACCGCCGTCACCTTGAGATCTTCAGCCGCCCGTTTCCCCAAACTGTCAGCCGCCCCACGCCCGCCCACTCAGCCGCTTCCAGCCACGGTACGAACTCCGTCAATTGCCCCTCGTACTCAGCCTCTCCCACAAACCCGCCAAGCCCGTGCCGCTGCCCCGTTCGGCCGCTTCGCCTCTCGAATTCCACTTTCTCCACCCGCGCCGATGTCATCTTCACCGCTGCTGCCCGCTCTCCCAACCCTCGATAGTCCAAATCCGGCAGCGCGTCCTGATACAGCGAGCACAGCGCGCTCACCCTATCCCGCGCACGCGCCAACAGCACGTCAAACCGCGGCTCGCGCAGAATTGTCCCTCCGCTCTTCAACTCAGTTGGCGTTAGGAATTGCACATGGATTCTCACCGCTTCGCCGCCCGCCGGCGCGAGACTCACATTTACCGGCGGCAACTTTCGAGACTCGACCACTTCCACCCGCGCCCGCCCCGGCCCCAGCCCGTCGCTGCCTAGTTGCTCGAATGCCAGCCGCAGATATTCGAAGGCAGGCGCTCCAGGGTCGAAGACATTCACCTCCAGCGTGAATCGCTCGCCGGTTTTGAAACGCCGCCCATTGAGCGACGCCGCCCATAGGACGAAGGGCCGCGGCTGGTCCTCAAACCCGCTCGGCCCCGCGCCATGCGCCCTTGGCTCGAACATCTTCGCATAAGCGCAATCCTTGGCGATCGGACACTCCGCCGCCCCCGCGCAGCGCGGGTCGCAAGCGATCTTCCGGAAGATCGTCCCAAAGGCCCCGCGAAAGACATTCGCCGCTTTTCCCGGCGGAAACCACACAGGGTCGCGCGCCCGAAACGTGAATTGCAGTGGAACGATGCTGAGCCGCACTGGACTATATAATATAACCCAGGGTTAACGCTCCAACTCTATTTCCAAAAATAACAAATATTTTCCGCCCTGGTTACAACCACTTACACTCAACTTACCCGTAATTGCCGCTCCCGGCGTAGTAACTTAGTATCAGTGTATGTCTTCACTAAAGTGGGGCGGCCAATCCTGGCTGCAGCCGGCTTTTAGCCGGCTTCCTTCGCGCTCTGACTCAGCGGTTTCCACCACCAGCGGCAGACCTGTCTCCCATACAAAATCGCGTAATACCAAACGACCCCAGTCCCATTTCCAGACACTCCGCCCCACCCTTGCCCGTCGGCCACCCGCGGCAACCGAAAAATCTCGGCAGCCCAACGCCTTTGCATCCACCAAATTTCTCGCCACGAACCCCGGCGATCCCGTAATACCAAACGACCCCAGTCCCACTTTCAGACACTACCCCGCCCTTCCTCCCCCGGTCACCCGCGACAACCGAAGACACTCCGCGGCTCTGCTGCGGCCGCCCGGCGGCATCTACGATGTGACTGGACCGGAAGCGCTGAGTGTTGCCGGAATAGCCAGCCGGCTATCCACGCTGGCCGGCCGCCGGCTTCAATATGAGGATGAGCCCGCGGATGCGGCGCGGGTTCGATTGAGCACGCTGGAACCGTTGGCGTCGCGCCTCGATCTATCCGTTAGATGGCTCCAGGAGATCGCGACAGGCGAGCTTGAGCGCCCCGGCGATACCGTCCTCCGTTTCACCGGAACGGCGCCACTGACTCTCGAAGCTTATTTCCAGTTGTTCCCGGACGTGAAATCCGCGATCGATCAGGCGAAAAAGGTTTACGCGCTCTATGGCTCCGCCGCCAAGCTGGAGCTTCAGGAGCCATGGGACTATAACCGCCTGCCCGTTGCGACGCAGGATGAAATCGTGAAGTGGATGGAAGCGAACCTGCACTGACCCTCCGTGGCGCACGCACTAATGCGTGCAGCGTTCACACTCGTGTGAACGCGTTTTCTGCCAAGTTAACAGTGAGCGTCCTTTGCCCGTCTGATCAGCCGTCAGGAGAATATCGACATGACATTACGATCTGCTTTAGCGGTGCTGCTGGCCGCTCCAATATTCGGCGCGGACACCATCCCGCCTTCGCCCGGCTTGGTCGTCCACGAATGGGGCACGTTCACATCGGTAGCGGATTCCAGCGGGCGATCGATGCGCTGGATGCCGCTCTCGGCCGCGCCGGATCTGCCCTGCTTCGTCAACCGGCTGCATGGGGCAAACCCAAAAGCCTCGTTGTTCGGCCTGGTGCGCATGGAAACGCCGGTGATCTACTTCTATACCTCGAAACAGACCGCAGTAATCGCGCGCGCCGATTTCCCGCACGGATTAATCACCGAGTGGTATCCGCAAGCCGTGGTAACGCCGCCCGTGGCGGATTCCATTCCCGCGGGCGGCGCACACATCGAATGGCGCGCCCAGGTAACGCCGGGCGAGGCGCTGGAGTTGCCCTCCGGTAAATCGGCCAGCCACTACTTCGCGGCGCGCGAAACCGACGCTGCGCCGCTGCGCGTCGGCTCACAGCAGGAAAAGATGCTCTTCTATCGCGGCATCGGCGATTTTTCCGTTCCACTCACGGTTGCGTTCTCAAACGACGGATGGCTCGCCATCCGCAACCCGTCGCCGGATGCAATCCCAATGGCCATGGTGTTCGAGAACCGCCAGGGAAGAATGGGCTTTCGCGCGGTCCACGATCTTCGTGCCGAGACGAAACTGGAAACTCCGCAATTGACTGGTGACGCCGCATCGGTCCGCCGCCAACTGGCCGAATCGCTGGTGACGGCTGGTCTCTACCCCAAAGAGGCGCAAGCCATGATCGCCACCTGGAGCGATTCGTGGCTCGAAGAAGGGATGCGCGTCTTTTACGTTGTCCCGCGCGGCTTCGTGGATTCAGTTCTGCCGCTGACAGTCGCGCCGGCTCCCGAAACCGTAGCCCGCGTATTCGTCGGCCGCGTGGAAGTGCTTTCGCCGGCCCTCGCGAAGACTCTTGAAACCGCGCTGGCGGATGGCGATACGCTCACTCTCGGAAAGTACGGGCGTTTCCTGCAGCCATTCGAGGCTATCCTCAAACAGCGCACTAAAGGCGTGGTGGAATCGCCCACTGCAAAGACCTTCATGGATAGAAAGCTCGGCGAGGCGCTCAGCGCATATAATTCACCCTCCGCTGGTGGGGCATGCTTCAGCTTGCCCGCCGGTGTGAAATGACGGGCGGCCCGGCGTGGCGAAGCAATGCGAGCCGCGCTTCCCACATTGCGTCCGCGCACACCGCCGAAGCCTCTTTCCTGCGCCGCGCGGAACCGAGGCGCGCAGGAAGCCGCGCAGATGCGGCCGTTAAGCGATCGTCGTCATCTGAATTGGATTGCTTGCGCGGCTGGAGTAAGCGAGGCCTTGTGGCCGCTGGGCGCCGGCCCGTTACGTGGCGCAGCGCTTACGCTCGCGTTGTTCGCCAGCTACGTGGCGGCATCTCCATCTCATTCGTAGCGCAGAGCCTCCAATGGATTGACTTTCGACGCGCGGCGAGCCGGCCAATAGGCTGCAGCCACGGCGGTGACCGACAGCAGCAGGGCAATGCCGGTTACGATAGCCGCATCTTTGCCGTGTACCCCGAACAGGCGGCTTTCGATCAGGCGTGTGGAAGCGAGGGCGACCGGGATTCCAACCCCGAGGCCGAAACCGAGAATCCAAAGCAGGTCGCCGAGAACCATGGAGCGAATTCTGGCGGGGGCGGCGCCCAGCGCCATGCGGATACCGAACTCGCGGGTGCGGCGCGCGACGCCGTGGGCCATCACGCCGTAAAGGCCGAGCATGGCCAGCGAGGTTGCCAACACGGCGAACGCCGCCGCCAGCCGCAGCAGCAGCTCGTCATTGCGAATTTGGAAATGCACCTGATCTTCGAGCGTGCGGAAATCCTCCAGTGGAACGTCGCGGTCGATGGAGCGCATCGCGGCGCGAATTTGCGGCGCGATTTGTTTCGGCGGAAGCGCGGACCTTACATAGAAGGAGATCATCGAGATCGTGCGGTCTTGCCGCCAAGGCCGGTAGAAGACCGGCGGGGCGGCGTCGCGCACGCTGGAATAATGGCTGTCCTTGACCACTCCGACAATCTCGGTATCCAGGTCGCCGTCCTTACCGAAGCCGATGCGCTGGCCGATGGGGTTGTGGCCATCGAAGAATTGTTTCACGAAGGTTTCGTTCACCACCATTACTTTGGGAGCCGCGGCGGTATCGGAGTCGAGAATCTCCCTCCCGGCAATGAGCGGGATACCGGACTTGGAGAAGAAGCCGGGCCCCACCAGGTCGAATTTCGAATTCAGCCGGGGCGCGCCGGGCACAAGGCCGGCCTTGCTGAAACTGGTTCCCCAGTTACTGCCGGCGATCAGAGGCACGCTGGAAGCAGCCACGCTGCGGACGCCGGGGATGGCGGCCAGCTCCGTTTCGGCGCGGTCGAATAACGCCTTCGATTGTTCGGGGGTGTATCCATTGGAATAAGGACTGATGCGAAAGCCGATGACGTTGGCGGTGCGCATTCCCAAATCCACGTGGAGCAGGTTCACCAGGCTCTTCAGCAGCAGGCCGCTGGGAACCAGCAGGATGATGGAGATGGCCACCTGGGCGCACACCAGCGCCTGGCGCAGGCGAACGGCGCCGCGCGAGGCAGACGACTTGCCGGATTCATCGCTGAGCGTGGCGGCCACCGAAGCGCGGGCGGCATCCCAAGCCGGATAGAGACCAAAGAGAAGGCCGGTGAGCAGAGTGAGGCCCAGACTGAAGCCGAGCACCGGCCAATTGAGGCCTGTGGAAGCGAAGGAATCGTGAGCATCGCCGCCCCAGGACGCCAGCAGCAGTTTGAGGGTAATCGCCGCGATGGCCAGACCGGCCGCTCCACCGGCGCCGGCGAGCAGCAAAGCTTCAGTCAGGAATTGCGCCATCAGGTCGCCGCGGCCCGCGCCCAGGGCCGCGCGGATGGCCAGTTCGCGCCGCCGTTCAGCCGAGCGCGCCAGCAGCAGGTTAGCCGCATTGGCCATAGCGATCAGCAGGACCAAGGCAGTAGCCAGAATCAGAATCCGGAGCGCCGAAGCGTAATCGTCGCGGAAGCCGCTGTTCCCTTTGCTGCCATCCTTCAAGGACAGTTTCTGCTGCAGGAAGGGCGGCGTCTGTTCCACCTTCCCATGGATGGACCGAGCCATCTCTTCGACCACGGCGTGATAGGGGCCGTTCAAGGCCGTCTCGGCGCGTTGGCGCGTCACGCCGGGACGAAGCCGGGCAACCAGGTAGATCCAGTAATCGTCCATCCTGTCGGTGCCGTTCCAGCCCTCGGTGAGATGCGGCTTGAACGACATGGGCACGAAAACGCCAGGCTCGTTGCCGACGGTGGTGCCGATGAATCCGCGCGGGGCGATGCCGACCACGGTGAACGGCTGGCCGTTGACCTTCACGATCTGGTTGAGCACATCGGGGTCGCCGCCGAGCTTCTGCTGCCAATAGCGATAGTCCACAACCGCGACCGGGTTGCCGGCGCCGGGTACGTCGTCACTGGGGCCGATCAGGCGGCCCAGCGTAGGCTGCACGCCCATCACATCGAAATAGCGGCCGGAGACCAGCATCATGGAACCGGCGACGGTCTGGCGGGAAAAGGCGATATTGCCCGAGTTGATCCAGAAGCCGGCAACGGTAGCGGCTTCGGTGTGTTTCTCCAGTTCGCGAAACGTTCGCCAATTGAAGATGTAGTCCTCGCTGCCGGAATCGTTGGAGCTGATGCGGCCGTTCTTGAGGTGGCCGGGCGAGGTGAACAGCGCCAGTTGTTCCGGATGGGGAATCGGAAGCGAGCTCAACACCACCTGGTGGAGCAGCGAAAAGATGGCGGTATTGACGCCGATGCCGAGTCCTAACGACAGAACCACCACCGAACTGAGCAGCGGCGATTTCGCCAGACTGCGGAGAGCAAAACGAATCCGTCTCATGCGGCCGGTCTCCCGATCTGAATTATCTCGTTAGACGGGGCGGCGGCGGAAGACGATAGCACCCCGGACGGGCGGGATGGGTCTGGAGTCTTGATCAGCCTCGCCCGATGCGTCTCCGCAACAGATCGAGCGCCATTTGTACCGTAAACGTGCGCACACGCGTCCGATCCCCCAAAAACTGGCGGTGCGCCACATGCGTTCCGGCCGCGTCGGATATCGCGACGTACACCGTCCCTACCGGCGCGTCCTCGCCGCCGGAGTCCGGGCCGGCCACGCCTGTAATCGCCATCGCGTAAGTGGAACTCGTCCGCCGCCGCGCGCCTATCGCCATCGCTTCCGCCGTCTCGCTGCTCACCGCGCCGAACTGGTCCAGCGTCTCGGGGCTCACTCCCAGTAACTCCATCTTCATCGCATTCGAGTAAGTGATGAAGCCACCCAGAAAATAGTCCGAACTTCCCGGCGCCGCGGTCAAACGTTCGCCTAGCATGCCGCCCGTGGCGCTTTCCGCGACTGAGACGGTCGCGCGGCGCTTGCGGAGCATCTCGCCCACCACTACGTCGAGCGGGTCGCCGTTGCGCGAATAAATGCGGTCGCCCAGCAGCAGCTCGATCGGTCCCCCCACTTCCGCCAGCAATATTTCAGCCTCGCCCGCGCTGGCGCAGCGCGCGCGCAGGTGGATCTGCAGATCGCCGTTGGCAGCCAAAATCGTGGTCGCCGGATTGGTGTATTTCTTGTAAACCGGCGCGATGAGCTGGTCCAGATCGGATTCGCCCATGCCGGTCACGCGCAACTGCAGCGTGCGGATGATCTGCTTGGGAACCAGCCGGACGAGGCGCGGCAGGCATTGCCGCTCGAACATCGCCTTCAATTCGTGCGGCGGTCCCGGCAGCAGCATCGCCACGGCGCCCGAATCCTCGATCCACTGGCCGGGCGCGGTGCCGCGGTCGTTGGGCAGAACGTGCGCGCCCTCAATCACAAAGGCCTGCCGCTTGTTGATTTCCGCCATGGTGCGCTTGAACTGCGCGAACCGCTGCGCCAGCGCTTCGGCGATCTCCAGATGGAACACCAGTTTGCGGTCGAGCGCCAGCGCCACGGCTTCGCGCGTCAGATCGTCTTCCGTAGGGCCCAGGCCGCCGGAGAGAATCACGATCCCGGACCGGGAAAGCGCGCGGCGCACGGCGTCCGAAAGCCGCTCCAGATCGTCGCCGATCACGCACTTCGTCTTCACTTCCACTCCCAGGTTATTCAGCTCGGCCGTCAGATACAGCGAGTTGGTATCGACGCGCTGCGGCGTCAACATCTCCGAGCCGACGGCGATGATCTCGGCGTCCATCAGGCCACCTCCATCAGTCGCCTCATCACACCAGCGGCAATCCCTTGATACCCGCGTCCACCCGATAGATCGCATTGGTTGTGGCCACCACCAGCGCGCGCGACGGCGTAAACGCGAGCCCCACAATGCCGGGGCCGGAAAGGTAGAGGTCGGCGGCGCCGTTGGGATAAATGCGCACCACGCCCCTGCGCCCCGAAATGGACGCCGCCACGTAGAGCCGGCCCTCCGCGTCGAACGCGATGCCCTGCGGACGCCCCAGCCCGCGGTAAAAAACCTCCACTTCGCCGTCGTGCGAAATGCGGTGGACGGCGTCGAAGCTCGAGGTCGTGGGACCGCTGACGTACAGGTAGCCGTCCGGTCCAAACGCCAGATGGTAGGCTGCGATGGAAGGCTCCAGCGTGGCGAAGACGAAAATCTGCCGGCTCGGGCTGATCTTGAAAATGGTCCCGCTGCGGTCGCCCACGTAGAGGTTCTCTTCGCGGTCGAACGCAATACCGGTCGCCACGCCCATGCCCTCGACATACACCGACATGTTGCCGTTGGGCGTCGCCTGATACACAATTCCGTCGTAGCGGCTCGATATATAGAGCTGCCCGTGGCGATCGAACGCAAGCGAGGTGGCGTTCATCAGATCGTTGATGAACGGCTTCATATTGAAGTTGAGGTCGATGCGGTAGACCGCCACCGGCGTCTTTTGCCCGCGCGATCCGCTGAAGGTGGTGAAGATATTGCCGAACGAATCGACGGCCGGGCTCGCCACCGGGTGCAGATTCTCCGCCAGCAGCACGCCGATATCGCACGCCCAGGATTCGCTGGAGTGCTCTCCATTCGCCACCACCACTTCTCCGGCGGTTGCGCCCTCGGGCACGCGCGCGATTACGAAGGAATCCGAACCGATCACCAGCGGCGCCGCGACATCGCCAATCAGTACGCGCGGCCGGTCGGCTTTCACGAAGCCTTTACCACGAATCTGCAACTCGCCGCCCGCGATGGCCGCCGTGGGCGTGATCTGGGAAATCTGCGGCACGTTGTTTGGTTTCCGAAGGGCCATACTCAATAAAGATTGAAGCATCCTGCTGTCCACATTACAAGCGCGGCGTAAAGTCCGGCCATGACGTCGTCGGCGTTGATGCCCCACCCGCCGGGCAGCCGCTCCAGTTGGCGGACGGGTATGGGCTTCCAAATGTCGAACAGGCGGAAGAGGACGAACGCGGCCAGATAGCTTTTCCAGTTTAATACCCGCGCGCCCGCGAGCGAGATCCACTGGCCGATCACTTCATCCACCACCACGAAGCCGGGGTCTTTGATTTTGGCCGCGCGCGCCGCAACATCCGCGGCCCACGTGGCGGGCAGAAACAGCAGCGCGGCCAGAAGGGCGAAGTGAAGCGGCCCGAAGCCGAACCAGTGCTGCAGCGCGATGGCGATGGCCACCGCCGCCGCTGAGCCTACCGTGCCGGGCGCGTATGGAAAACGGCCGCAGCCGAACCAGGTGGCGATGAGGTTCGCGACGCTAACGGGCATTTGCCACCAGGAGAATCACCGGCGGCAAGACCGCCGGCGCTACGGTCCTGCGCGTCACTCGGCTTCCTCGTCGGTCTCGGGCTGCAGCGGATCGCCCACAACCGGAATCCGGTATTCCTCGGCCGCCCATCTACCCAGATCGACTAACCGGCAGCGTTCGCTGCAAAACGGGAAATCCGGCTCGCCTAGGACGACATCCTTCTTGCAAATCGGACACTTCAACTTCATAGCGCAATGTGAATGAGCGGCGCGGGCGCATATCCAGGCGCCGCTTCAGACGGTTCCAGCAACGTGCCCACCACGTCGTAATCGTGCGCTTCGGTGATACGCATTCGCCGGATCTCGCCCGGCTGCGGCTCGCTGCCTTCGAAATCGTTGATCAGCGTAACGCCGTCGATATCCGGCGCCTGCGTGGCCAGCCGCGCTTCCCATAGCAGATCGGTTTCTTTCGAGAGGCCTTCCACCAGCACGGGCAGCTCCGCGCCCACCATGGCGCGGTTGCGAGCCTTGGCGACCTTGCGCTGGATGGCCATCAGGCGCCGCTTGCGATTCTGTATGGTGCGGCCGTCCACTTTGCCGTCGAGCGCGAAACTCCTGCTGGTATCTTCATCCGAATAGGCGAACACGCCCATGTTGTCGAACCTGGCGGCCTGCACGAACTGGCACAGCTCTTCGAAATCCTGCTCGGTTTCGCCCGGGAAGCCCACGATGAAGCTGGTGCGGATAGCCACGCCCGGAATCGTACGCCTGACGCGCTCCAGCAGTTTCAGGAAAATATCGCCCGAGGCCCCGCGCTTCATGCGCTTCAACACCGGCGCGCTGGCGTGCTGCAGCGGCATGTCCATATACTTCACCAGCGCTGGATGCGCCGCGATGGTATCAAGCAGGCGCTGCGTCACCTTGTTGGGGTACGCGTAAAGAAACCGGATCCACTTCTCGCGCGGCGTTTCGATTTGCGCCAGGCGTTCGAGCAGAATCGCAAGGCCGTCGCGCATACCAAAATCTTCGCCGAAGCAGGTGGTGTCCTGGCCGATCAGGTTGATCTCGCGGATGCCCTGCTGGAACAGCCGCGTGGCTTCGGAAATCACCGACTCGAAGCGCCGGCTGCGGAACTTGCCGCGGTACTGCGGAATCACGCAAAAGGTACACGGGTGGTCGCAGCCTTCGGCGATCTTGATGTATGCGAAGTGGCGCGGCGTGGAGAGCACGCGCGGCGTCAGGTCGTGGTAGAGGTATGGCTCGAGCGGATTCGATTCCGCCTCCTGGTTGTCCTGGTATGGCCCTTCGCACAAAGCCACGATCTTCGATAGCTCATTGGTGCCCACCAAGGCATCGACCTCGGGCATTTCCTTGCGGATATCGCCGCGATAGCGCTCCACCAGGCACCCGGCGACGATCAACTTCCGGGCGCGGCCGATGCGCTTATACTCGGCCATTTCGAGGATGGTATCGACGGATTCCTTCTTGGCCGGATCGATGAAGCTGCACGTATTGACCACCAGCACGTCGGCCTGGTCGGGATGCGGCGTCAACTCGTGGCCTCTGGCGACAAGCTGGCCCATCATGACCTCGCTATCGACCAGATTTTTGGGACAGCCCAAGCTGATGAAACCGACTTTCAAGAGTATATCCTGTGAGGAGTTATGCTCTAAGGATAGCAGACCGTGGGGCGGGGCCACGCCCTGGCTTTGCGATACACTCTCGGGAAAGGATCCTGCGCAAATGGTCATCCACTCGGACTCGAATCTCGGCGCAGCCGTAGCTCTCGCGGTGGTACTGGGGGCTGTCATCATGGTTCTGACTTCCGCCGCGCAGTTTGCGTCCGGGAACTCTCGCCGGGCGATGAAGATGCTGCTGGCTTCCGCCGCTTTGGCTGCGACTTACACACTGGCAGTGATTGCAGTCTCGCTGTGGACTCCCCAGAAGATTGTAAGCGTCGGCGACAGCTATTGTGTGGACATTTGGTGTATCGGGATCGACGGAGTGAGCCCGAGGCCTATGGGGCGAGAGATCGTCTACAAGGTGGATGTGCGCCTCTTCAGCGACGCCAATCGCGTAAAGACCAGCGCTAAAGGCGCGTCACTGTATCTGCTCGATGAGCGCGGGCGCCGCTTTCCGCTAGTGAACGACCCCACCGCGGTCCCCTTCGACGTGACCTTGGACCCTGGCCAATCGGTTAAAACCTCACTCACCTTCGTCGCTGCGGCGGATGCCCGGCAGCTCTTCCTGACAGGTGACACACGGGGAGATCCGCCTTTCTGGGTCAGACTCTATTTTGGCAGCGACGACAGTCTCTTGCACAAGCCGACCCTCTTGCGTGTGCTGTGAGCGAGTTTCACGTAGAGTAATTTCCACGCGCCAAGCCATTGGAATATATGCGCGGCGATATAGCGTCGCCTTCCTGAGCCTTAGGATTGTGATAACATCCCCGCATGCAACGCCGTTTTTTCCTGCCCCTCGCGGTATTTCTCGCGCTGGCTCCCAGACTCGCCGCAGCCGAAGGCCAGCGCCCGCTCGCAATTTCCGACATGCTCGCCTGGAAGCGCATTCAGTCGCCATCCGTCTCGCCCAATGGCGAGTGGTTCGCTTATCGCCTCGCGCCCGCCGAAGGCAACGCCGAGGTGGTCGTCCGCAATCTGAAATCCGCCAAGGAGCTTCGCTTTCCTATCGGCGATCCGGGAGCCGCCGCCCCCGCTCCGGCTGCGACTCCCGGTCCGGCCGCCGCGCCCGCGGCCCCAGGCGGCGCCGATCTCTCCATCTCGTTCGATTCCCGATGGATGGCCTTTCACTCCTACCCCACCACCGAGCAGGCCAAGCGGCTGAAGAAAGATCGCAAGCCCATCCAGACCAAAGTCGTCCTGGTGGAACTCGCTACCGGCAAGAAGACCGAGTTTGAAAAAGTCCGGCGCTTTGCCTTCTCCGGCGAAACCTCCACCTATCTTGCGCTTCAGCGCTACGGCCCCGATGCTCCGCCGCAACCGGCAGCCCCAGCCGCCGCGCCGCCAACAGGGAATGCGGGCGGTGGCGCGGGCCCGGCTGCCGACCGGCCCACCGGCTCCGACCTCCTTCTCTACGAACTCGCGACCGGCAATGAGCTCAACGTGGGCAACGTCGCCGATTTCTCGTTCAACAAGCATGGCGCCTTCCTCGCCTACGCGATCGACGCGCAGGATAAAGCCGGCAACGGCATCGAGCTGCGTAACATGAGCACCGGCTCGACGCAGTCTCTCGATAGCGCGCAAGCCGTCTATCGCGGCCTCGCATGGACCCAAAAAGGCGATGCCCTGTCCGTCGTCCGCGGCGCCGACGACAAAGGCTTCGAAGACAAGCTCTATACCCTGGTCGCGTTCCAGGATTTCGGCCCCAACGGACCGGCGTCCAAGACAGTCTACGACCCGAAAGCGGATACCAGCTTCCCCGCCGGAATGACCATCAGCTCAACGCGGCCGCCGGTTTGGCGCGCCGATCTCTCCGCAGTTCTGTTCGGGATCCACGAAGTCAAACCGAAGAAGGATGCCGCGAAAGATGCCCCCAAGGATGGCGATTCCACCGCCGCCAGCGCCAGGCCCGACACGCCCGAGTTGCCCGACCTTGTCATCTGGCACTACAAGGACCCTCGCCTGCAATCGCAGCAGCAGGTGCAGGAGAATGCCGACAAGAACTTCAACTATCTGTGCGCCTATTCGCCGGCATCGAAGAAGTTCGTCCGTCTGGCGGACGACGCATTGCGTCAGGTGACCATCGCTCCCGAGCAGAAATACGCGCTCGGCGTGGATATCCGCGAATACGAGCGCATGGGGAATCTCGACGGCAGGCGCTTTGAAGACGTGTATATCGTCGATGCCTCCAGCGGCCAGCGCCGCCTCGCTTTGAAGCACGCCCGGCACATGATGGGTGAATCGCCCGACGGCTTGCGTTTCCTCTATTACCAGGATGGCGTTTTCTTCAGCTACGACATGGAGACAGGTAAGTCTACCGATCTTACTTCCAGGATTCCGTCTAAGTTCTATGACGTCGATAATGACGTCAACGTGGTGAAGCCGCCAACGCCATCGCTGGGCTGGTCGAAGGATTCTTCCGCCGTATTGCTCAGCGACGGTTGGGATGTCTGGGAAGTCCCCGTGGCCGGCGGACAGCCGGTGAATCTGACAGTGAACGGCGGCAAGGACAAGATCCGCTACCGGCGCACGTTCCGTCTCGACCCCGAAGAGAGAGGCGTCGATCTCACGGCGCCTGTCTATATCTCGGCTTATGGCGAGTGGACGAAGAAAGGCGGCATCGGCCTGATCGAGCCCGGTAAGCCCGGTGTTCGCATGTTGCAGTGGGGCGACGCCGCTTACGGCCAACTGATCAAGGCTAAGTCGGCGGATGTTTACTTGTACACGCGCGAAACCACGGCTGAGTATCCCGATTACCTGGCCTCGAACCGCCTGCTGGAGAACGGCGAGCGAGTCACTGACGCCAATCCGCAGCAGAAGGAGTTCCTCTGGACAGCCGGCGTGAAGCTGGTCGATTATGTCAGTACGCGCGGCGAGAAGCTTCAGGCTGCGCTCTACCTGCCGGCTAACTACCAGGCCGGTAAAAGTTACCCGACTCTTGTCTATATTTACGAGAAGCTATCGCAGGGCGCCAACCAATACCCGCAGCCCGGTTACAACGGCTTCAACATCGCGAACTATACCAGCAATGGGTATGCAGTGATCGAGCCGGATATCGTTTATAAAGTTAACGACCCGGGCATGTCCGCCGTGGCCTGCGTGGTTCCGGCGGTGAAGGCGGCCATCGCCACGGGCGTGGTCGATCCGCAGCGAGTCGGCATACAGGGTCACTCATGGGGCGGATATCAAACCGCATTCCTGGTCACTCAGACCGATATCTTCCACGCCGCGGTCGCCGGCGCTCCACTAACCGACATGGTCAGCATGTATAGCCTCATTTACCGCAACACCGGCGGCACGAACCAGGCCATCTTCGAGAGCAGCCAGGGCCGCTTCGCCGGCGGTTACTGGGACAATATGGAAGCTTATATTCGTAACTCGCCCGTCTATCATGCCAAGAACGTCAAGACGCCCCTGATGATCCTTGCCAACGACAAGGACGGCGCCGTGGACCAGACTCAGGGTATCGAATACTTCAATACGCTCCGCCGCCTCGAAAAGCCCGTCATTCTGCTCGAATACAAAGGCGAGAATCACGGCCTGCGATTGCCGCAGAATATGAAGGACTACACCGTCCGCATGCGCGAGTTTTTCGACCACTATCTGATGGATAAACCCGCGCCTCAGTGGATGGTGGACGGCATTCCATTGCTCAAGATGAAGGAGCACCTGGAAGAGCGGGTGAAGGATTTGACCAAGCCGGCCACGCCGTCGGCGTCGACCGCCCCGCCGGCCGGAGGTCAGTAAGGCGACGGCGGTCGCACAGTCGCACGGTCGCACGGTCGCACGGTCGCACGGTAGCGCCGGCGGTCTTGCCGCCGGTCATGGCTACAGAGAGCGCGGAAACCTTCCGGCGGGAAGACCGCGAGATTGCCTGTCCTGCCGTGCTAGAATGCTGCAAGCTCGATGATTCGCCTCTTCAGACCGCGCGCCGCCGCAGTTGGATCCTCAACGCCGCTCGGCCACCTGGAGACTCAGGTCATGGATATTCTCTGGTCCGGCGGCGAATGCAACGTTCGCGACGTAGCGCAGCAGCTCCAACGCCCATTGGCCTACACCACGGTCATGACCACTCTCGATCGCCTTTATAAGAAGGGTCTGCTCAGCCGCCGCAAGTCGGAACGCGCGTTTTTCTATTCGGCGCAAATATCCCGGCAGCAATGGGAGCACAAGCGCGCCGGCGATTTTGTCGCCGCCTTTCTGGCGGGCTCGCAGCCCGCTGGCGAGACGCTGATTTCGTGTTTGGTGGACGCTGTCGGCACGCAGGATGAAGCCCTGCTGGACGCGTTGGAGCGCAAGATCAAGATCAAGCGCAAGGAATTGAGCCGGAGGGAAAAACCATGATTCTTCCGTACACATTGCGGCTGGTGTGTCTGTGTCTAGCCTCGTTCTTCCTGGTCCACGCAGCGCTCGCGCTCGCTGCACGCTGTCTCGCGCCCGCCGCGCTCCGGTTCGCGGAGCGTCTGTGTGCGCAATCCGCCGCGCGCCTGTTGCTCGCGCTCCGGCTGTTCCCCGCCGCGGTTGCCCTGGCGGCCGTCGCCGGACTCTGCGTGCCCAGTTATCTCTCGCTCGAACAGAAGGGCGGCGCCGAATTCGTCGGGTTCCCGTGTCTCGCCGCAGCCTTGTTCGGCGCTGCGATTTGCGCCATTTCGTGGGCCCGCAGTCTGCGCGCGGCGGTCCGTTCGCATCGCTATGTCCGCCAATGCAGGCACGCCGGCTCTGTCTGGATTGCCGAAGGAACAGCGCCGTTTATCGGCATCGCCGGCATCGTGCGCCCCAAGCTGATCGTTTCGCGCTCGGTTGCCGACGCCCTCGACCGCGATCAACTCGCGGCCGCCATCCGTCATGAGCGCGCGCACCAAAACTCCGCCGATAATCTCAAACGCCTGCTTCTGCTGCTCGCGCCGGACGCCCTGCCGTTCTTGCGGGGATTCGCCCCCGTAGAGCGCGCCTGGCTGCGCTTCACCGAGTGGGCCGCCGATGATCGGGCCGTCTCCCAGGACGCTTCCTGTTCGCTCTCACTGGCCGAAGCTCTGGTCCGCGTAGCGCGCTTGGGCGCGGCCGCGCAAGCATCGCCGCTGATGAGCCACTTCGTCGCCGCCAGCGTCGATATCTCAGTCCGCGTAGAGCGACTGTTAAACCGCGCTGTTGACGTCCCGTCACGCAAGCCCGCGCGGATCGCGCTGGGCGGCGCTGTGGTCGCGATTCCGGCGGTCGTGTTGCTGATGGCCCAACCCGCCACGCTGCGCTCAGTCCATGAGCTGCTCGAACGCCTGGTGCATTAAGGCATCTCTCGATCGATTACCATTGGCGCGGCGGAACGCGCACAGACTGGCCGAGACCAAGCGCTCGGAGCGCCTTGGCGAACGCAGGCCATGGGCTCGCGCTACTTTCCCCAACTACGATCAATGGTAGTAGATCCCCCGCTTTTGTAGTCTGGTTGTATTCCAAATTCAGGTGGGAGGATCATGTTTCGATCGTTCGCATTTCTTGCGGTCTTCGTTTACGCGTTTTCGTTGAGCGCCCAGACGCCCGATACAGCTACTATTAACGGCCGGGTTACGGACAGCGCCAAGGCCGCGGTCGCGGGAGTACAGATCACGGTTAAGAATTCCCAAACCGGCCTGCAGCGCACGACGCAGAGCGACGCGGCCGGCGCCTATTCGCTCCCCGGACTTCCGGTGGCGGGCAGCTATGAGATTACGGCCGCCAAGCAAGGGTTCGCCGACGCCAAATTGGCCGGTATCACTCTCGAAGGCGATTCCAGTTCGAGTATCGATCTGCAGCTCAACGTCGCTTCCGATCAGACCCGCATTACCGTCACCGGCACAGTGGGCGGAGTTCGCGCGGATGAGCCGCAGCTTGGAACGCTTTTGACCGAGAAGCAGATCGAAGAGACGCCTCTGCTGGGCCAGCGCATCACGTATCTGCCGCTGCTCAACGCTGCCAATCGGCCGGCGATTAACATGGGCGACGTCTTTATGAATGAGGACCTCTTCACCACCAACGGCGCCGGCCGCCGCCAGGCGTGGTTCGAAGTGGATGGCGCCAATGCCAGCGATTTCTGGGGCCGCCAGACTATTTTCAACAACATCCCACGCGCTGCCGTACAAGAGATGGACGTGCTGACCAATGCGTTTTCCGCCGAATATGGCGCCACCGCCGGCAGCGTGATCAACATCGTCACCAAGACTGGCGGCAGCGATTTCCACGGCGAAGCCATGGAACTGTGGCGCCCCTCAGCCACGGAAGCGGCGCTTTCCGGCTTCAACGCCAACAATGCCACGAGCGGAAACGACGTAACCAACGACACGCTGGGGCAGAGCGATCTCTCGCTTTCCGGGCCGCTGGGATCCGACGGTAAGACGCATTTCTTCCTTTCCGGCGAATTCAGCCGCGAAAATCGCGCCTCACCGGTGATTTCGCCGGTGGACCCGGGTAACTTCATCGGACACTACCGCGACTGGCTCGGTTTCTTTCGGATCGATCATCAGATCAATGAGAGAAACAACCTGTTCTTCAGGGGCGATGCGGACGCGTTCTACGACACGAACCCGAACGGCTCGGTGGGCGGCAACAGTCTTCCCACCGTCGACCGAGTCTTTTACAAACGCACTTACTCCCTGGAAGCTGGGGAAACCGATATCATCAGCCCGACCCTGGTCAACAACGTTCGCTTGCAGTTTCAGTTGGGCGACCCTATTACGCAGTTCATTCCGGCGATTTACGGCACCGAATTCAGCGTCCCCATCTCCACCGGCGGCACCTTCGCAACCGGCACCTCGCAATCCGCGCTGCTCCAGAACCGCCAGTATGAGGCCAACGACATTATGTCGGCGGTCTGGGGCCATCACACCATTAAGTTCGGCGCCGATGTCATTTTTGCCCACAACGGCGGCAATAGCAAGGAAATCGGCGGTCCCATTTATGACGGCGAGTTCAGCTACAATACCTGCACGGCGGCTTTGTCTTTCTGCGAAAGCTCCGCGTATCTGGATAACATCGCGAATGTTAAGAGTTATACGCAGAGTTACGGTAACGCCGCCTATACCGTGAACGACACGTTGTATACCTTCTTCGTTCAGGACGATTGGAAGGTTCGCAACAACCTGACTGTGAACCTTGGCCTGCGCTACGAGCGACAGACATTCACCAATTCGAATTTGGATTTCGCGCCTCGCGTGGGCTTCAACTACAACCTCCACGGCGACGGCAAGACCGTGATCCGCGGCGGATTCGGCATTTACTATTCGGCGATCGTGGATAACTCCGAGGCCAACTACGCCCTCACCGGACCCACTGGCGTGTTCAATTACGTCGCCTCCCCCGGACAGGTGGGCTTCCCCACCAGCGTGGCCGCCGCGCCGCTGCCGGCGTTCCCCCCAGGCGCTGTTGCGCCCTTGCGCAGTCTCTATCTGCGCCCCGGCGACGCATCTTATTACAATCAGTTTTTCCCCACCAGTACCCTGGTCAACTATCAAAATGGCCTGTGGAACCCCTACTCGGAGCAGTGGACCATCGGCGTCCAGCGCCGGCTTGCCCCTAAGTGGGTGTTGAGCGTCGATTACGTTGGCAATCACTCATTACGCATCGTCCGGCCGCTCGATGTCGATCCGCCTTCGTCTTTTATTCGCACCGCGCCCAACCAGGTCCGAACGGCGCAGGCCGCCAATTGCACTCGCCCCTACTGGATCTGGTGGTACGCGCAGAACGGTACGACTTGCAATCCCAACACCGCTACCAATCCGCAGCCGCCCTATGCCGAGATTCAAGCCGATGTCAACGATGGCTATCTGTTCTACGATGCGCTGGACGTGAACCTGAGTCACAACTTCAGCAGCCACCTTTCCATGTTAGTCAGTTACACCTGGTCGCACGCCATCGATAACGTGGACCCCGATGCCACCGCGCAGAATCCCAACGACCCGCTCTTCACCGGCAAGATCGAAAACGGAAACGCCCTCTTCGACCAGCGCAATCGTCTGGTGATCAGTGGATTCTACATCCTCCCGGGCAAGGTAGTTATCGGCGGCGTAGCCACGCTGGCATCCGGGCTGGTTTATGACATTGTCACTGGCGACAACAACAGCGGCGACGGCGCCACCGCGGACCGCCCTGTAATCAACGGCGTGGTAGTAGGCCGCAATACCGGCCGCGGCAACCCAATCTACGATTTCGCCCCGTCCATGGAGCGCCCGTTCGCGCTATTTAACGAGCATGTTCGCGTGGTCCCGCGAGTGGAAGCGTTCAACGTTTTCAACCACGCGAATTTCGCGGGCTACAGTGGCACATGGGGCAACGGCGCTACTCCGGGCGCCGGCTTCGGAGCCCCGCTGGCGGGCATCACCAACCAGTTACCCGCGCGCTCCGTGCAGTTCTCGCTCAAGATCGCATTCTAGTGGGTAGTGGGTCAGTTTGAGGATGATTAGCGCGGCGCGACCCGATTCCAACCGGCTTCCCCAATCATCCAGAACAACCAAAGAAACACGGCGACGAGAAATACCATCAGGCGCGTTACGGCCTTATACCTCCAGTGAACCCGGCCCCATCGCGTCACGAATCTTGCGCAATAATCGTAGCTCTTAATAGACGCCTCTCGCAAAGACCTTGCCCTTGAGCCCGGCCCGGCGGATAATATGAATGTGGAGAAAACGGTCAAGGTTTTTACGAGTTTTGAGGATGCCGGCGAAGCCGATGCGCGATATGACGCGTCGCTATCCCCGCAAGAGCGTCTGAGAATATTGATCGAGCTCCGGAACCACCGCCATCCCGATGCCGTTGAACAAGGACTTGCGCGAGTTTATCGAGTTGTTGAACTCGAACGAAGTTGAGTATCTGGTTGTCGGGGCCTTCGCAGTGGCTTTTCATGGGTTCCCGCGGTATACGGGAGATCTTGACTTACTAGTACGGCCGACCGAAGAGAACGCGGATCGCGTGCTGCGCACGCTCTCGCAATTTGGCTTCGGGAAGCCTGGAATCAGAGCCGCCGACTTCCAATCACCCGGGGTGGTAATCCAATTAGGAGTTCAGCCAAACCGAATAGACCTGTTGACCGCAATCTCGGGTGTCGGTTTTGATGAGGCTTGGGAAACCCGCAGGCAAGCCGAGTTGGAAGGCGTGCCGACTCAGTTCATTGGACGCGCGACGCTAATTCGCAACAAGGAAAGCACCGGCCGCGCGAAGGATCTTGGCGATGTGGAAGAATTGCGAAAGCGTACCCCTGAGTCGAATGGCTGAGCTTTCTACTGAGTCTCTCCCCGAGTGAGCCTTTTCCATTCCATAATATCCGGGTGCGCTGTGCTCCTTTAATCCGCCGTTTTGTCCCCGGACCAATGCCGATCGCGGCCCGCCAGACTCGACCCTTCTCAGATCGGGAGTGGTATCCCGGAATTAATTCATGGCTTCATCGCCTGGCTCACCGGGCATAATGGTTTTGGATGCTGACGCTCTACTGGAAACCCAACTGCAGCACCTGCCGCAAAGCCAGGACTCTGCTTCGCGAAAACGGCGCCGCATTCGAGGAGATCGATCTCAACCAGGGTCTCCCCGAAGCCGAGCTCGATAAGCTGATCGGCGCCCGCGATTACCGCCAGTTCCTGAACGCGCGCAACGAACTCTACCGCGAGCGCGGCATGAAGCAGAATCCGCCATCGCGAGCGGAAGCCTTGCGTCTTATGTCGCGGCATCCGAACCTGATCAAGCGTCCCATCCTGGTTCAGGGCGATCGCATCGTCCTCGGATGCGACGCGGAAGCCATCGGCGCGCTGGCCCGGTGAAGCCAACAAGCTGCATCAAAGATTGACGCCCGAAGGCCGAGCGCTCGGAGCGGCCCCGGGGCCGGTCATCCAGCACACGACCATCGAGCACACGGCCATCGGGCACACAGCGATAAGACCCACCTGCTACTATAATGAATGAGCGTGGTATCCTGCGCGAAGTTGTGACCCTGCCTCCAACCGATACGAACGTCGATCGGCAACAGCTTGCCGACAAGCCGCCGTTGCGCGACGATACGAATTTCGCCTCGGGGAAAATCGCCATCTTTCAGTACACCGCCGTGGGCATTTTCCTGCTGCTTATTGCCGGGTTCTGGCGGCTCCAGGTTCAGAACCCACAGGTGTACGATCTGCGCGCGCAGGCCAACAGCATCAAGTCGGTTCCAATCATCGCGCCGCGCGGCCGAATCCTCGACCGCGATGGCCGCGTGATTGTCGATAACCATTCGTCGTTCACTCTGCTTCTGGCGCGTGAATCGATGAAGGAAGAGCACTTGCGGCCTATTGCCCAAGGTCTCGATCTGGACTACGACGATCTGCTGGCGCGGGTCAGCCGCTACCGCACCCGGCCCAAGTATGAGCCCATCGTGCTGAAGGGGGAACTGACGCCGGCCGACCTCTCCTTTGTCGATTCGCACCGCGATTTTTTCCCCGAACTGGTAGTGATTCAGGCGCAGCCCCGGCTCTATCCGCGCAATGGCATGATGGCGCACGTCATCGGATATACCGGCGAAATCAGCGAGCAGGAATTGGACCTGCCGGAGTACGCCAAGTACGACCCGGGACAGGTGATCGGCAAGTTCGGCATCGAGCGGCAGTACAACGAGTGGCTCACGGGCGTCGATGGCCAGCGCCAGGTGCTGGTGGATAACGGCATGCAAGTCCGCCAGGTGCTGGGTATAAAGCCCGCCGTCCCAGGCAAAGATCTACAACTCACGCTCGATCTGGACCTGCAAACTGTGGCTGAGCTTTCGATGGATACGGGGTTGGCCGAAGTGGGTGTGGAACATAAGAATGGCGCGGTGGTGGCGCTCGATCCCAATACCGGTGAAGTGCTCGCCATGGTCAGCCGGCCGTCCTTCGATCCGAACAAGTTTTCCGGGCGCATCAAGGCCAAGGATTGGAAGGAGATCAACGACAATCCGGATCATCCGCTGTTGAACCGCGCGATTCAGGACGCCCAATCGCCGGGATCTACCTTTAAGCCGATCATGGCGCTGGCCGGCCTTGAGACGGGAACCATCGACGACACGTGGACCGTCCACTGTCCCGGCGGCGCGACGTTTTACGGCCGTTATTACCGCTGCCACCTCAAGGGCGGCCACGGAACCGTCGCCCTCCACAAGGGCATTGTTCAATCCTGCGATGTGTACTTCTATAATGTCGGCAATAAGATGGGGATCGACAATATCGCTTACTACGCCGACCTGGTTGGGTATGGCAAGCCGACCGGAATCGACTTGCCGCACGAGCTCACCGGCACGAATCCCTCGCCGGAATGGAAACTGCGCAACTACCGCACGAAATGGTTCGCCGGAGAGACCATTTCCGTGTCTATCGGGCAAGGCGCCCTGACCGTGACGCCGATCCAACTGGTCCATGCCATCGCCGGTCTGGCTGTGGGCGGGACGTGGCGGCGCCCCCATTTGGTGAAGGAGTCCGCGGCCAAGGATGAGCCGGTGAGCTGGAGCCTTAGTCCGCAGAACGTCAAGGACGTAATCTCCGGCATGTACGGGGTGGTAAACGAAGGCGGCACCGGCGTCCGCGCCGCCATACCCGGCATTGCGGTCTGCGGTAAGACGGGCACGGCGCAGGTGGCCTCCGCGGATTTTGTGAAGGCCCAGGGCAAGGGCGAGAACTTCAAAGACAACGCCTGGTTCGTAGGCTTCGCTCCCTGCGACGCGCCGGAGATTGTAGTGGCCGCGTTTTTCGAGCACGGCGCCGAAAGCAAATTCGCCGCGCCCATCGTGCGCGACGTGTTGAAAGCATACTTCGACAAGAAAGCGCGTGTGGCGGCGCTCAAGCAGCAACAGAACGCTACGACGCAGAAGATGGCTGCGGCATTCGGCTTGAAATTGCCCGAGTGGGGCGGGCGCTTCCGCCTGCCAACTCAAAGTGGCATGAATCTGCCTGCGGTGGCGCGGAACTGATGTCGCGCTATCTGTCGCTTCGCGATATCGATTGGTGGCTGCTGGCGATCGCGCTCGCAATCTGCATTGTGGGAGTGTTGCAGATCTATAGCGCCACGCTCGACACCAGCTCGCATAGCGATTGGTGGAGGCAGGCGTTCGACATCGTGAGCGGCCTTGGACTGATGTGGCTGGCGCTGGTGATCGATTACCACTCGCTGCTGCGTTACGTACCCGTCCTTTACCTGGTCTCGGTGGGGGTGCTGCTGGCGACTTACGTGGCCGGCGAAGCGGCGTTCGGTTCCACACGCTGGATTCCGCTGCCCGGCGGAAACCATTTACAGGTATCGGAATTTGTCAAGCTGGTGATAATATTGTTGGTAGCCCGGTTCCTGACCGACCTGCACAGGGACGATCTGGACATTTGGGATACCCTGAAGCTGGCGGGTTTGGTTCTGGTTCCGGCGGGACTGGTTTTGGTGCAGCCGGATTTGGGAACGGCGCTCACTTACATCGCCGTCCTGCTGGTGGGTGTGTTTCTCGCGGGATTGCATTGGAAGTATATCGTGGCCATAACGATAGTGGGCGCGTTGGCTCTGCCCGCGAGCTCGGTTTTTCTGAAGGATTATCAGAGGCAGCGTTTGGTGAGTTTTATGAACCCGGACGCCGACCCTCAGGGCAGGGGGTATCAGACCATCCAGTCGCAAATCGCGATCGGATCGGGTGGTATGACCGGCAAGGGGTGGACCAAGGGGACGCAGACGCGGCTTCGTTTTTTGCCGGTGCCTTACAAGGACTTCATATTTTCGGCTTTCGCCGAGGAGCAGGGGTTCGTGGGCGTAGTAGTCGTACTTTCGCTGTATTTTGTGTTGCTGATGCGCATCGTTCAGAATGCGCAAATGGCGCCTGATCGAGCGGGCATGTACATTTGCATGGGGATTGCAGCCTTGTTGCTTTGCCATATCCTTGTGAATGTGGGAATGGTGGCGGGGATGATGCCGGTGACCGGCATTCCGCTGCTGTTTATGAGTTTTGGCGGTTCCAGTATCTGGTCGAGTTTTTTGGCTCTGGGGCTGGTGAATAACGTCCGCCTCAGAAGGTTTGTCAACTAAAGAAATTGATTCGGGAGCCTGTGTAGAGATCCCCGGGAAAGTGGCGCGAGGCGCTCTCCCCGGGGGCCCAAGGGGTGGTTCCCGGCCGGCGGCGTATGAGGTTCGTAGCTCCGTCGCCCGGCCAGCGTGAATTTGTAGAGTTTTGACGGATTCCCTTCCGAGGGAAACGCGAGACGCACACGCCGGGGCTCCATTTCCTTCTGGCCCACTCTCTCCATGTTCTCGGGGAGGCGCGGATGTCGAAGGAATTGATCGTTTCAGCCAACCGCCACGAAACACGCGTCGCGGTGCTGGAAGAGGATCAGGTAGTCGAGATTTTCTATCAGCGCGAGAACGAATACTCGCTCGCTGGAAGCATCCATAAAGGCCGGGTAACCCGCGTGCTGCCGGGCATGCAATCGGCGTTCGTCGATATCGGCCTGGAGCGGGACGCGTTTCTTTACGTTTCGGATTTCTTCGAAGATAACGACGAATACGACAAGATTGTGACCAGCGTGGAGGAGAAGATCCTCAAGCTGGATCGCCCCGCCCCGCCGCCGGTTACGATCGTTGCCAGCCTGGTTGCGAGCCCGGTGGTAAGCCCGGTTGTAAATCCACTTGCGGAGCCGGAGCAGACAGCCGCTTTGCAATCCCCGCCGGAAGCGGCTTTGCCCGGCGTCGCGACGTCCGCAGGCGCAGCGGTAGGCGCTCCGGCGCACGGGCGCCGCGAGGAACGCGGTGACCGGGGAGATCGCGATCAGCGTGGACGCCGTGGA
The DNA here is from genome assembly GCA_049522755.1 of Bryobacteraceae bacterium. Classification (GTDB taxonomy): domain Bacteria; phylum Acidobacteriota; class Terriglobia; order Bryobacterales; family Bryobacteraceae; genus PALSA-243. The sequence continues at coordinate 40,409 of JBEKNN010000017.1, forward strand.
CGCCGGCGCAGAGGGCACAAGGGAGGCGGAGGCGTTCCTTCAGGGGGGCGCGGCGGCCTGCCGGATTCCAAGTATTATTCGCCGCGGGCGGAAGGCGAGGCGCGTCCCGAGCCCCGCGAAGAGCCGCCGCAAATCCAACCGGTTACTGTGCGCAGCGCCCCTGTGGAGCCGGATGTCGACGCGGCCGGAGAGTTTTTGGTGCTGCCGGGCGAATCCCTGGCCAAGCACAGGCGCGGATCTGAGCAGCCGGCGCACACCGCAGCCGTAAGTGGGGCAGACCCCCTGGTCGGCGACCCTGAACCCGCTTTTCAGCCGGAGGATCAGCCGCCTGTCACGGCGAACATGCCGGTCAGGGAGCAGGCGCGGCCAGAGCCGGTAGTAGAGAGTCTGGCTGAAATCGCGGCCGAGCCGCCCGAGGAGCCTCAGCCCGAATTGGCTGAGGCGGTTGAGGAGGTCATCGAAGAGGAAGCGGAAGAAGAGGCGGAGGCGGAAGCCGAAGAGGAAGCGGAGGAAGCCGCCGCCGCAGCCGAAGCGGCTGCCCTCGAAATCGAAAACGAAGCTGCCGGCATCGAAGCCGCCGATCAGTTGGAAGTTGCTTTGGAAGCGGCTGGGGAAGGCGAGACGGAGAAGCCGGCTGCGGAAGAGGGCGAAGCGGCAACCGATGAGGAAGGGCCGGAGCCGGCCCGCATTCCCACCAGCCTCACCGCTACCTTGCGCGAGCAAGGTTCCAGGTATCCGCACCGCGTTTCGCGGCGCTCCCGCCGCGGGGGACGCGACGGCCGGGGACAGGCGCCGGAGCCGGGGCAGCGGCGTCCGCCGCAGCAGGAAGGGCGGCAGGTGGAAGGCCGCGCGGAACGGCCGGAGCCCGCCGAGCGGCCCGACCGTGGACCGGAACGCGGCATGGAACGCACCCCGGAACGCAGCATGGAACGCAACCCGGAACGCGCCGAGCGCCCGGAGCGCACCGAAGCGCGGACCGTGCCGTCCATCAGCGATCTGCTGAAGGAAGGCCAGGAAATCATCGTTCAAATCGCCAAGGAGCCGCTGGGCCAGAAGGGCGCGCGCATCACGTCGCACATCGCGCTGCCGGGCCGCTTCCTGGTGTACATGCCGACCGTCGATCATATCGGCGTATCGCGCAAGATTCCCAGCGAGGAAGAACGCAGCCGCCTGAAGCGCGTGCTGCAAACGCACCGCACCGGCATTCCGGGCGGCTACATCGTGCGCACCGCCGGCGATGGCCGCACCGAAGAGGAACTGCGCGTGGACATGATGTTCCTCTACAATCTCTGGCTCGACATGCGGCAGAAGGCCGAGCGGCGTCCGGCTCCGCTGCTGGTGCATCACGATCTGAACGTGGTGGAGCGCATCCTGCGCGACCAGCTCACTTCGCAATTCAAGAACATTTGGGTGGATAACGAAGAGTTCTACGAATCGGTACTGGGTTTCGTGCAGCGCTTCCAGCCGGCGCTGGTGGGCCGCGTGAAGATGTACACCCGCTCGAACCCCATATTCGACGAGTTCGGCATCACGGCGGAGCTGGAAAAGGCGTTGCGTCCGAAGGTATGGCTGAAATCGGGCGGCCACATCGTGATCAACCAGACCGAGGCTCTGGTGGCGATCGATATCAACACGGGCAAGTTCGTGGGCCGGTCGAACCGCCTCGAAGACACTATCGTCAAGACCAACACGGACGCCGTCAAGGAGATTGTGCGGCAGATCAGGCTGCGCGATCTGGGCGGCATCATCGTAGTGGATTTTATCGACATGGACGAGCGCAAGAATCGCCAGAAGGTGATGCAGGCGCTTGAAGAGGCGATGCGGTCGGACCGCGCGCCCTACAAGATTCTGCAGTTCAACGATTTTGGCCTGGTGGCGATCACGCGCAAGCGGGTGAAGCAGAGCCTGGAGCGGACGCTTTGCATGCCCTGCCCCTATTGCGAGGGCGCCGGCTATGTGAAAAGTCCGCAGACAGTGGTGGGCGAGATTCTAATAGAGGCGCACAAAATCGCGCGCGCCGTGGAAGGCAAGGACGTCCTGCTGCGCGTGGCTCCCGAAGTGGCGAAGCTGCTGAAATCGAACCAGAACTCGTATTTACAGGAGATGGAAGAAATTCTGGGGCGTACGGTAATCGTCAAGAGCGATCCGCTGTTGCATCAGGAAAAATTCGATCTGGCTTAGGTTCCTGGCCCGGCCGTTGTGAGAATTCATCAGCGAGTTGGCCATAGGCCCGCCCCACTTAAAAGGGGAGGTGCATTTGCTCGTCGAATTCGCAGGCGCGGCGGTAGTCGAGTTGACGGGCTTCGTCGGCGCGGTCCCACGCAAGGAGAATCCAGACTAGCTCGCGGGCGGATTCGTCCAGAACGGCGCGGTCGCCAATCACTTGAGCGGCCTCATGCCAGCATTGGACGATTTCGTAGCACTCCGCGATGCGTCCGGCATCGCGGGTGAGGCGGCGGCCGATGCGCGCCAGGCGGCAGAATTCGATCCAGCCGCCCGCCGGATGCCGTAGTGCGTTTTGAATGCCGCGGATGGATTCGTCCTCCGGTTCGGTTACCGCGCCCCAAACGATCAGCGTGGAAGTGCGGCCGGCGAAGGCGAACGCGGGCGTGCGCAGATCCTTCAGCACGATGAGGAATCGGCGGGCGGCGCAGAAATCCTGCAGGCGCGCCAGGTTCGATTCGGCGTCGCCTTCGAGGCGCAGTCCCAATTGCGTGGCCAAGTCGCCGGTGAGCGCGGCCAGACTGCGCTCGCCGCAATCCAGTGGCAGTATGGCGTCGAAATCCTGTTGGTAGGCGTGGATGAATTGCCCGGCAACGGAATCGCCGGAATCGCCGCCGACCGATTCCGTTCCCGGGCGATCGGCGACGGCGATGCCGAGCACTTCCAGATCGGGGTCGCGCGGGGCGCCGACGTTTGGCGGAGGCATGTGGCCGCGCACCCAGCGCTTGATGGCGCGGAAGGCGTTGGCTTCGAAGAGAGGCACGAGCACGCGCGGCGGCACGCAATCGTCGCATTTCACGAAGGCGATGCGCATGCCTTCGGCGGCGGGCTCATTGACCAGCGCGTCTTCCCACTGGGCTCGCGGCCAGCGGGAAGGCAGCGAAGCGCGCGAGAAAAGCACCAGCGCCATATCGGAACCTTGCGCCTGGCGGGCTTTTTCGGCCAGGTCTTCGGAGGGCAGTATTTCTCCCGCGTCGAGCAAGATGCGAACGCCGGCGCCGCGCTCGACGAAGGCGGCGATGCTTTCGGCGAGGTCGCGGTCGTCAGGCGCGAAGCAGAGGAATAAAGTCGGGTTCAGAGCTTGCACGCCAACGTCAGACCATCGCCCAAGGGAACCAGGCTGATGGCAACCCGGGCGTCGCTGTAGATTTTAGCGTTGAAGGCGCGAATGGCCTCGGTGTCGGCGTCGGTAGCGGATGGGTCGATGGGGCGGCCATCCCAAAGCACATTGTCGACGGCGATCAGACCGCCGGGGCGGAGCAACTGGAGCGCGCGCTCGTAATAGTTGGCATAGTTGGTTTTATCGGCGTCGATGAAGGCGAAATCGAAAGTTCCGGATTGGCCTTGAGCGATGAAGCGGTCCAGCGTTTGCAAGGCGGGACCGAGGTGCAGGTCCACGCGGTCTTCGACGCCCGCGGCATGCCAGGTTTGCCGGGCGCGGGTGGTGAATTCCTCGCTGAGGTCGCAGGCGACCACTTTGCCGCCCGCGGGCAGCGCGAGCGCGACCCAGGTGGAGCTGTAGCCCATGAAGACGCCCACTTCGAGGGTCTTCCTGGCGCCGGTAATGCGCGCCAGCAGGTGCAGGAACTGGCCCTGCTCGGGCGCAGTCTGCATGCCGGCGTGGGGGTGGCTTTCGTTATCTTCGCGCAGGCGTTTCAGGGCTTCGGGTTCGCGAAGAGTGATGCTACGAATGTATCGATCGAGTTCGTCGGTGATGGGGAGATTGGTTCGGGACATATCGATTTGAGAAAGACTACGATTTTACCCCGCCGCGAACATGCACGCCGCGGCGGCCGTCATTACGATGGCGGCGAGCCAGCCTAAAAGGCGCAGCCACGCGGGATTTACGCGGGAACCCATCACGGTAGCGTCCGTGGTGAGGAGCACGATCAATACGATCAGCGGCGGCGCCAGGACGCCGTTCGCCACGGCCGACCAGAAGAGCATCTTGACCGCAGGGACGCCGGCATAGACGAGGGCCAGGCCGAGAGCCATGGAGACGGCGAGCACGGTATAAAACCTGGGCGCGATTCGCGGCCGGAAGTTGAGCGAACCGCGCCAGGCCATGGCTTCGGCGATGGCGTAGGCGCAGGAACCGGCGAGCACGGGAACGCCCAGCAGCCCGGTGCCGACGAGGCCCAGCGTGAAGAGCCAGTAGGCGCCGTTGCCGGCGAGCGGACGCAGGGCTTCAGCCGCCTGGCTGGCGGTCTGGATGTTGGTGAGACCGTGAGCGTGGAGAGTGGCGGCGGTGGTGAGGATGATGAAGTACATCACGAAGTTCGAAAAGAGCATGCCGGTGAACACGTCGGTTCGCGAATCGCGCAGCTCTTCGTCGCTGGCTCCTTCGCGCTGCTCCACAGTGGTCCGGCCCATGCACACCTCCTCTTCCACTTCTTCCGCGGCCTGCCAGAAGAAAAGGTACGGCGAGATGGTGGTGCCGAGGATTCCGACGAGCACCGAAAGATAAGCGCCGGACCATTGAATGTCGGGAATGAAGGTGAAGCGCAGCACTCTGGTCCAATCGGGCTTGGCGATGAAGGCGGTGATGACATAGGCGAACAACACCAGCGTGAGCCACTTGAGAACGCGCGCCATATGCCGATAGCTGGTGACGGCAAGAAGCAGAACGATGACGACTGCGTAGGCGGGGGTCCACCAGAATGCGCTGACGCCGGTGACCATTTGGGTGGCGGCGCCCATTCCGCCGAGATCGGCGCCGATGTTGATGACGTTGGCGACGATGAGCACGGAGCACGCGGACCAGAGCACCCAGCGGGGATAGCGGCGGCGGATGACGGCGGCGAGTCCGCGGCCGGTAACCATGCCGAGACGCGCGCACATGAGTTGCACGGCGACCATGAGGGGGAAGGAGAAGAGCGCCGTCCAAAGCGGGCCATAGCCGAAAGTGGCGCCGGTTACCGAGTAAGTGGCGATGCCGGACGGATCGTCATCGGCGGCGCCGGTGATGAGGCCGGGGCCGAGTTTCGAAAAAAAACGGCGAACGAAACCTTCGGAGGGGTTCGGCGGGCTCAATGTTTCCAGGATAGCAGGCGGATTCATCCGCGGTTGAATGGCGCGCCGACATACAGCGACACGCAGTACGCGGCCGCCGCGACCGCTAAGAATGCGAGGCTGACCTGATGCGCGGCAATACCCATGCCAATGCCCAGTACGCCTTGCGGGACACCCACAATCACACGGCCGCCGGTGAATCGCCAGCGATACTGCGGGCTGCGCCGGCTGACTGAGGAGTAACGGCCAATCGCCAGCGCGATCAATCCGGAAGTAAGACCCGCGGCCATGCTCAGCGGCGCGACTAGAATAACAAGAATCGCCAGATAGGCGATGTCTTTCGCCATGAAGATCTGCCAGAGCGGAAGCGGCAGCAGGCGGTAGCGAGTGAGTGCGGACCTGTTATCGAGGCCGAACAGGCACTGCGCGTAGGTGCTCAACGCCAGCGCGATCAACAGCGCGAAGATTGGATACGCTGCCGGGTCGGGCGCAGGCAAGAAGAAGCGATAGGCGCATCCGGCGATGGCGAGCAGCAGGGCGATGTAAGTGTCGAGTACGCAGAGCATCTGGCGGATAGCGGCGGCGATCAGCGGGCCCAGCTTGCCGGGGAATCCGAGACGCACTCCCGTGTTCCATCGCGGCGAGCGCGCTGTAAAGATCGCGGCTTGCATCGCAATCGAGAGCGCCACGAAAGCCAGCGCCAGGGAACGGGCGGTCAGTAGCAGCAGGATTAGTGCGATCCAAAACACGGGGCTAAGTGCGGTACTCGTAAGTCGCAAAGCGAATCGCTGCGAGGCCGCGAGGGGCCATAAACCGAACCGCGCGGCGGGAATCTTGGCCAGCGGATCGGATGACATGGGGAACAGTAACAGAAAGCCCACCAGCAACAGGAACGGATAGGCGCTGTGCGGCTGCATGTGGTAAAGGATGTTGCTGTAACTCAGGAACAAAACGAACAGAAAGAAGTTATTAACTTTGAGCGCCGCGAAGGAGCCCAGATCGCGGCGCATAACCCGGCTGAGCGCCCACAGAATGGCGTTGACGGGGCGCATTTATTTGAGCATGTTGAGCATGACGGGCTGCGTGAAGGCGCCATTGCCGGCCGAATCCCACGCGGGGAAGACCGATGTTCTCGCCATCGCTCCAGACTAACTTGTCCGGCGTTCAGAGTATAGCTCTGCCCGCGGCCGGACAGAACCGTCCCGCAAGTGGGACAAGTGGGACGTCCATGCCCTGACGTAATGTGGAGATTGCAGGCGTTGATTGTGGAGATTGCCTTGCTCGGAAACCGCTCATGTTCCAGTTGTGGCAAGACCTCCGCTACGCGGTTCGCACGCTCTTGAAGAGCCCCGGCTTCTTACTGGTCGCGGTACTCTCGCTGGCGCTTGGAATTGGCGCGAACAGCGCGATATTCGCGGTGATCAATGCCGTGATGCTGCGGGCACTGCCGGTGGCGAACCCCGAGCGGCTGGCGCTGTTGACCGACCCGGGCGCCTCCGGCACAAACGTGGAGACCACGGAGAACGGCGAGCGCAGGATGCTCTCCTATCCGGAGTTCGAGCGATTGCGCGCCGGCAATTCGGTGTTCCAGGGAATGTTCGCCGCCATGAGTGCGCCTGCAACGCTCGATGTAGCCGAAAGTGGCGCGGCGGCGGGAGCGGCGGGGGGGGCCGCAAAAGCCCGGGTGCAACTGGTCACTGGCGAATTCTTCGATGTGCTGGGCGTAAAGGCTGCGCTGGGCCGCGTGTTCACATCGCTCGAAGACAAAGCGCCGGGCGCAAATCCGGTGGCTGTAATCTCGTATGGGTTTTGGGACCGTCAACTCGCCGGCGACCGTGGCGCGCTGGGGAAAACGTTGCGCATCGGGCGCGGCTTGTTCCGCGTCATTGGAGTCGCGCCGCCGGGCTTCCGCGGCATGCTGGTGGGCAGCGATACCGATTTGTGGTTGCCCATCACAATGCAAGCGCAAGCGCTGCCGGGCCGCGACTATCTGACGCCGCGCGACACGTTGTGGCTGCAGGTGATGGGGCGGCTGGCGCCTGGAATATCGCTGGAGAAAGCGCAGGCCGGCGTGAACGTGGAGTTCCAACAGATTCTGCGCGAATGGGCTGCGGCCGCGCCAACCGAAAGAGCGCGGCGCGAAATCCTGGACCAGAAGATCAAGCTACAGGAAGGCGCGAAGGGAGCATCGAGGCTGCGCGACCAGTTCTCCGATCCGCTGCAACTGCTGATGGCGATGGTGGGCCTGGTGTTGTTGGTGGCGTGCGCCAACATCGCCAACCTGACGCTGGCGCGCGCCAGCGGACGGCAGCGGGAATTGGGCGTTCGGCTGGCGTTGGGCGCGGGGCGCGGCCGCATCGTGCGGCAGTTGTTGACCGAAAGCATGCTGGTGGCGGCGATGGGTGGAGCGCTCGGGTTGCTGCTGGCGTTCTGGACGACTGACCTGCTGCTGGCGCTGGTGCGGCGCGGCTTCGATGGCGTGGCGCTCGACCCGGCTCGCGACGCACGCGTGTTCCTCTTCACCGCGGCCGTTGCCGTCTTGACGGGCGTGCTGTTTGGGCTGGGTCCGGCGCTGCGTGCGGCGCGCCTCGATGTGAACCGCAGCATGGGCGCGAACCTTCGCGGATCGACGGGCATGCGCGGGCGCTTGCGAGCGGGCCGGGCGCTGGCAGTGGCGCAGGTGACGCTCTCATTGCTGCTATGCATCGGGGCGGCGCTCTTCGTGCGGAGCCTGCACAACCTGCTGAATGTGACGCTGGGGATCGATCGCGAGCACCTGCTGATGGCGGGCATCGATCCCGTGGCGGCCGGATATTCGCAGGCCGCTTTGCCCGCGCTGTGCGAGCGCATTCGCGAACGGCTGAAGACTATTCCGGGCGTGCGCGATGCGGCGGTATCGAACGACGGACTGTTTACCGGGGATGAAGGCGACCACATTTCGATCGATGGAGGCACGAAGCGCGCGGACGATGACATGGCCTCGAATTGGACGCTGATCGGTCCGGGATATCTCAACACCTTGGGCGTTCCGCTGCTGCGCGGACGCCTGATCGACGAGGCGGACATGGAACGCGGCCGGCCTGTGTGCTTGGTTAACCAGGCATTCGCGAAGTACTTTTTCGGAGACGAGAGCCCGATCGGCCATCACGTGACGGACCTGTATCCGACCACGGTGACCACGTTCGAAATCGTGGGCGTAGTGGGTGACGTACGCGAGCACCAACTGCGCGGCAACATCCCACCGCGCTTCTATGGCAACTATGCGCATCCCATCGGCACACTGACCGCGCCGGCGATGGTGGTGAGCGCGGTGGGGGACCCGGTGAGCATAGTGGAAACGGTGCGGCGAGCGCTGGCGGAAGTGGATCGCGGCATGCCCGTGTTGAATATCCGTACGCTGAACGAACAACTGGACCGCGGCGCCATCACGCAGCGGCTCACCGCGGATCTCTCGGCGTGCTTTGGCGGCCTGGCGCTGTTGATGGCGGCGATCGGTCTCTATGGGGTGATGTCGTATTCGATGGCGCGGCGGACCAGCGAGATCGGGATTCGCATAGCGCTGGGCGCGTCGCAAGGCAGCGTGCTGTGGATGGCGATGCGAGAGACGCTGTGGATGGTGGCGATGGGTGTGGCGCTGGGCCTCGGCGCGGCGTGGTGGCTGGGCCGCGTGGTGGAGCACCAGTTGTTCGGGTTGAGCGCGGCCGACCCTCTGGCTATTGGAGTCGCGGTGGCGGTGATTGTCTGCGCCGCGGCGCTGGCGGGATTCGTGCCGGCGCGGCGCGCGGCGCGGGTGGATCCGATGGCGGCGCTGCGGTCGGAGTAGCGACTAGAGCGCCAGTTACTTTGGACGCAAGTGAGTATTCCGCGCAAATTGTAGGGCGGACCCCCTGGTCCGCGGCCGACCCCCTGGTCGGCCTCTCAGGATCGCGTCGGACTGATTTGGCGGGACCAAAAGCGGGTCCAGGGGGACCCGCGCGGACCAGGGGGTCCGCCCTACAAATGAGTGACTAATATGGTTGCTTATGCGGTGCGGTGCGCCTCCGACTTATCGCCGGTGATCGCGGCTTGAGCCGCAGCTAGTCTGGCTATGGGTACGCGGTAAGGGCTGCAACTTACATAGTCCATGCCGACGCGGTAGCAGAATTGGACGCTGCTGGGTTCGCCGCCGTGCTCGCCGCAGATTCCTACTTCCAGGTTGGGGCGCGTCTTGCGGCCTAACTTCACGGCCATCTCCACTAACTTGCCGACGCCTTCCTGGTCCAGGACGGCGAATGGGTCGTTGGCGAAGATCTTGGCTTTTTCGTAGTCCTTCTGGAACTTCGTGTAGTCGTCGCGCGACAGGCCCATCGTGGTCTGAGTCAGGTCGTTGGTGCCGAAGCTGAAGAATTCGGCTTGCGTCGCGACGGAATCGGCGGTGAGGGCGGCGCGTGGAATCTCGATCATGGTGCCCACCATATATTTCAGGTCAGTCATGCCGGCCTTGGTGAGAACCTCCTTGGCTACTCTGTCCACGATGAGTTTCTGGTTTTCAAACTCTTTGATGCCGCCGATGAGCGGGATCATCACTTCGGGAATTACCTTCACGCCTTTCTTCGCCACCTGAACGGCGGCCTCAAAGATAGCGCGCGCCTGCATCTCCGTAATCTCGGGGTAAGTGACTCCCAAGCGGCATCCGCGGTGGCCTAACATGGGGTTGAACTCGTGTAACTCTTCCACGCGATGGAGTAAGTTGTCAATGACCGTCTTAAGCGTCTTGACTTCGGCGCCGAAACGTTGGTACTTAGCCACTAACTCCCGCTTCTTCTTGATATCGGCGGCGGGCAGCACGGCCTGATCCACCATTAACTCCTCGCGCTTGGGAAGAAACTCGTGCAGCGGCGGATCGAGAGTGCGGATAACTACCGGATAGCCGTTCATGGCGGTGAAGAGACCGGCGAAATCCTTGCGCTGCATGGGCAGCAGCTTCAAGAGCGCCTTGCGCCGGGACTTTTCATCACGCGCGAGAATCATGGCCTGCATGTGCGCGATGCGCTCTTCGGCGAAGAACATGTGCTCGGTGCGGCAGAGTCCTATGCCCTCGGCGCCGAATGCCCGCGCTACTTTGGCATCGCGCGGGATATCGGCATTGGCGCGCACGCCGAAATTGCCGCGGAACGTATCGGCCATTTCCATGAACTTACCGAATGGGCCGGAGTGCGGGTCGGGCTCCTTAGTGGCGGCCTGGCCGAGATAGACGTCGCCGGTGGCTCCGTTCATCGACAGCCAGTCGCCTTCCTTGACAGTCACAGTCTTGCCGCCCACGGTAACCGTCGCGGCTTTGTTGCGCTCGGAGATGGTGAGTGCGCCGGCGCCGACAACGCACGGGCGTCCCATGCCGCGCGCGACTACGGCAGCGTGGCTCGACTTGCCGCCAATGGCTGTGAGGATGCCTTTGGCCTTATCCATACCGTGAATGTCGTCGGGTGTGGTCTCTTTGCGAACCAGAATCACAGGGCCGGATTTCGCCAGCTCTACGGCGTCGTCGGCGGAGAATGCCGCGCGTCCAACCGCGGCGCCGGGGGAGGCATCGATGCCGGTAGTGAGCTTGATGAGAGTCTTGAGCGACGCGGCGTCGAAGACGGGGTGCAGAAGCTGATCGAGCTGATCGGGCCCGACGCGGAGGACGGCGGTTTTCTTATCGATGAGGCCTTCCTCCAGCATCTCTATCGCAACGCGAACGGCGGCGGGGCCGGTGCGCTTGCCGTTGCGGGTCTGCAGCATGTAGAGCTTGCCTTCTTCGACCGTGAATTCGAAATCCTGCATGTCTTTGTAGTGCTTTTCCAGGCTGCTGGTGATTTCCACCAACTGGTTGTAGACATCGGCATTCCAGTTCTTCAGCTCGGAGATAGGCGACGGGGTGCGAATGCCGGCCACCACGTCTTCGCCCTGCGCGTTGACGAGGAACTCGCCGTAGAAGACCTTTTCGCCGCTGCCGGGGTCGCGGGTGAAACCGACGCCGGTGCAGCAGGTGTCGCCCATATTGCCGAACACCATAGCCTGCACATTGGCGGCGGTGCCGATCTCATCGGGGATCTTTTCCATCTGGCGGTAGTAGGCGGCTTTGGGATTCCACCACGATTGGAAGACGGCATTGCGGGCCAGTTTCAATTGCTCGCGCGCGTCCTGCGGAAACTCGGCCTTGGTTTCCTTCTTGACGATCTTCATGTACTCGGCGATGACGGCTTTGAGATCGTCGGCGCTGAGATCGGTATCCAGCTTGGCCTTGATCTTGTGCTTGCGCGCGTCGAAGGCTTCGTCGAACTTTTCCATATCGATGTTGAGGGCGACTTCGCCGAACATCTGGATAAAGCGGCGGTAGCAATCGTAAGCGAAGCGCGGGTTGCCCGTCTTGGCGACGAGCCCCTCGGTTGTGGCGTCGTTGAGGCCGAGGTTGAGGATGGTGTTCATCATGCCCGGCATGGAAAATTTGGCGCCGGATCGCACACTGAGCAGCAGCGGGTCGGCTGGATCGCCGAGCGTTTTGCCAATGCGCTTTTCCAGTTGCGCAAGCGCTTTCGACACCTGCTCTTCAATCTCTTCAGGTACTTTTTTGTCGTTCTGGAAATAGATAATGCAGACGTCGGTGGAGATGGTGAAGCCGGGCGGCACGGGCACGCCGGCGCGCGACATTTCGGCGAGGCCCGCGCCTTTGCCGCCGAGAACGTCTTTCATCTTTCCATCGCCATCGGCCGTACCGTTGCCGAACGCGTAGACATGTTTTTTCATGATTGGTTTTCTAGCTCCTAAGAAGTGGTGACAATTTCAGAAAAGTCGGCTATCGAGGAGAATTCCCGCAACAGCGTGTTGAGAAGCGCGAGACGGTTTTGCCGGACGCGAGGGTCGGGCGCGTTGACCAGGACTTTATCGAAGAAGAGATCGACCTTGGGGCGCAGTTTGGAAATGGCGCTCTCCAGCGGCGCTCCCGCGATGCGTTGATACTCAGTGTATAGATCGGTCTCGGGACCTGGTTCGAGCAGGGATGGATCGACGGGGGCGGACGTGTCCGCGCTACCGGCCTGATCGAGGATATTACGGATGCGTTTGAAGCTGGCGGCGAGCGGCTCGAAATCGGGCGAAGAGCGCAGATTCTGAATGCGGATGAGACGCGCTTCCAGGTCGGGAAGGTTGCTCCAGCCCGCGGCCATGGCGGCGTTGACTTCGTCGTAGGCGAAGCCGCGGTGGTCGCGGAAGTAAAACTTGATGCGGTCTTCGAAGAAGGCGATCAGTGGGTCGCTTTCGTCGCAGGCCATGGGCCCGCGCCACGAGGTGAATTCCAGCTTGCCTTCCACCAGGATCTTGACTACTCCCTGCGCGGCGCGGCGCAACGCGAATGGGTCGCGCGAGCCTGTCGGGACCATGCCGATGGCGAAGCATCCGCGCAAGGTATCGAGCTTGTCGGCGAGCGACACGATTTGGCCGGTGCGGTTGCGCGGGATGGAGTCTTCCAGGCCGGCGGGCTTGTACTGATCGTAAATCGCCTGCCATACGGGCTCGGGCTCGCCCTGGGCGCGCGCGTAAAGGCCGCCGACTACGCCTTGCAGCTCGGTGAATTCCTTGACTAACTCGGTGGTCAGGTCGCACTTGAGTAACTCGGCGGCGCGCTGTGCGTAAGCATCGCCGCCTAACTCGGCAGTGAGTGCGACGGTGCGATCGGTCTTTTCTAGATAGGACCCGAGTTTGGCCTGGAAAGTAACATGGGCTAGATCCTGCTTGCGGTCTGCGAGTGACTTCTTCTGGTCAGTCTCCCAGAAGAAGCGTGCGTCGTTGAAGCGGGCGCGGAGCACGCGCTCATTGCCGCTGCGCACGAAGCCTTCAGGGTCGGCGGGAATGTTCATCACGGCGACGAAGTGCGGCGCCAGCTTGCCTTCGGCGTCTTCGACGGAGAAATACTTCTGGTGATGGCGCATCACGGTGACAAGCACTTCTTCGGGTAGCGAAAGAAATTGCGGGTCGAACCTGCCGGTGATGGGCGTGGGGTATTCGGTGAGATAGACGAGCGTTTCGAGCAGCGCCGGATCCGGTTTGACGCGCTCTGGTTTGACGATCAGACCAGCTATCTGACTGTGAATGCGGACGCGGCGCTCTTCGGCCGAGAGGATCACGTAATGGTCGCTTAGGCGCTCGACATAGTTGGCGTGATTGACAACCACTTCGCGCGCGCCCAGACTGCGATGGCCGGCGGTGAGATTGCCTGCGTGAACGCCGGCGAGCTCGAAGGGGACGATCTCTTCGCCCAGCAGCGCGACGATCCAGCGGATGGGGCGAATGAAGCGCGGACCGTTCCTGCCGGTCCAGTACATGGTCTTGGGGAAGTAAATGCCAAGGATCATGCCGGGTAGCGCTTGAGCCAGGATGTCCACGGTGCGGCGGCCTTCGACCTTTTTGGTGAATGAATAGTATTCGCCTTTGGGCGTGGATTCGACCGCGAGGTCTTCGGGCTTGATGCCCTGCTTGCGGGCGAAGCCGGCGACGGCTTGCGGGGGCGCGGATTTCGCGGGGCCGAGCACGCGCTCTTCGGAATCGGCTTGACGCTCCGGCAGACCGTCGGCGCGCAGAACGAGGCGGCGGGGTGTGGCGTCTAGAGTGACGGATTCGTGCGGGATCTCGAGCTTTTCGAAGAGTAAGTGGAGATTCTCAAGCGCGTTGGGAATCATCCAATCGGGAATTTCTTCGGTGCCGATTTCGAACAGGAAGGGGAGGGTCATTGGGAAACCTCCTGCTGCTTCGGCGTTTGTAGGTCCGGCGTTTGTTGGTCAACCCAGGAATGCGCGACGCCGACGGCCAGTTTGCGGACGCGCTGGATGACGCCCACGCGCTCAGTGACGCTGATGGCGCCGCGCGCATCGAGGGTATTAAACAGATTGGAACACTTGAGCACCTGGTCGTAAGCGGGCAACAGAGGGAAGCGGAGCTTATCGGCGGCTTTGGGATCGTAGAGCTTCAAGAGGCGCAAAGCCTCGCCCTCATGCAGGTCGAAGAGCTTCCACAGCGTGGGAATGTCGGCCATCTCGAAGTTGAAGACGGAATATTGCAACTCGTCGGCGTACCGGACGTCGCGGTACTGGAAGTCATTCGACCAATCGATATCGTAGACGCTGTCCTTAACTTGCAGGAAGGCAGTGATGCGCTCCAGGCCATAAGTGAGCTCGGCGGGAACTAAGTCGAGATCGATGCCGCCGCACTGTTGGAAGTAAGTGAACTGCGAGATTTCGAGGCCGTCGAGCATAACTTGCCAGCCGATGCCCCAGGCGCCCAGCGTGGGAGCTTCCCAGTTATCCTCTTCGAGCTTGATATCGTGCCGGTTCAGGTCGATGCCGATGGCGGCGAGGCTGCCCAGGTATTGATCGATGACGTCGGCGGGGGCGGGCTTGAGGATCACCTGCAATTGCGAGTGCTTGTAGAGGCGGTTGGGATTGTCGCCGTAGCGGCCGTCGGCGGGGCGGCGGCTGGGTTGGACGTAGGCGACGCGGTAGGGCTTGGGTCCAAGAACGCGCAGGAACGTCTCGGGACACATGGTGCCGGCGCCGACTTCGATGTCGTAGGGCTCTTGAATGATGCAGCCGCGGTCGGCCCAGTATTGTTTCAGAGTGAAGATGATTTGTTGGAAAGTGGGCATGCGGGTCAGTGAGTGACGGAGGCTTGCGACGCGGAGACGCGGAGGCGCGAAGCCAACGCGGAGCGAACGGGCAGGGGAAAAGCGCGGCAATTAAGCATGTTGAGCGGTTTCTGCGCTGAAGAGCGGCGCGGTGACTAAGCGGCGGTCGGCGTGGGATTCGATCTGTTGAATCAGGAAGCGGCGCAGGTCGGCGGCGGTGTTTTGCGACCAGACAGTTTGTGAGATCTGCGTCACAGGCAGGCGCAGCATTTCTTCGGCGATGACTCTCGATTGGGCGCTGAGTTCCCAAGTGTTAGCGATGCCGGCCGCGCCGCGGCAGTGGGCGCAGACAAGGCCCTCGCGCGCCCGCGTGAAGAAGGCGCGGGCGCGCTCAGGCGATTCGGGATCGTCGAGCAGAATTCCGCAACTGAGACAGACGTTCAATTCAGGCAGCCATCCCGACAGGCGCACGGCCCACAGAGAGAAGTATGCAACGGCCCGCCACGCCGCGTGTTCGCCATGATGCAGCGAATCGAGCACGGCCAGCAGCAGCCGGAAAAACCTTTCGCTCGGCTCCGCGGAGGGAAGCAACTGCTCGGACACTTCCGCGAAGTAATCGAGAGCCACGGCGGCCCAGTAATCGGAAACCAGGTCGAATTGGGAACGGATCAATTCGCACGAATCCAGGTTGACCAACTCGCGCGTTTCGCGCTGGAAATACGACATTCGAACGTGCGATAACCGCTCCAGACCCGCGCCGAAAGCGCTCTTCGGACGCCGCGCCCGATTGGCCACGCCACGCAGCTTTCCCTGGTCCCGGGTGAGGAAGCTGACAACGAGGTCCGCCTCTTTTAAGGGGTAGGTGCGTAAAACGAGTGCTTCACTGACACGGGCCGGCACGCGTGGAAACTTCAGAGTATCACAGCCGAGCGGGCGGACCGGAGGCTGCGCTGGGTGCTTAACCGTTTTGGGGGCTTGGCTCGGAAAGCGTTTTAAAATTTCAAGGCTGGCGCGAGCCAAATTGGTTCGGGTGTGGTGAGCGGGGTTGAATCATCGCCAAGGCCAGTTCGGGGCGGGTGCGATATTGCTTGGCAGTGGCCTGGCCGGTTTGCTTGCGCTCCAGTTTTCCGCCTTTGCCGGGAGCGAGTTGGTTAGTCTGACGCTTGCGGTACATGCGAACCAGGATAAGGGAAAGCCCGGTATTTGTCGGGAGCGAAGGGCTTCCGTTCCTTGACCAGTTCCAGATTGACCTGCGCGATTTGCTTCAGCACCTTCTGTGTCTGAGCGAACGCGCGCAAGCTTTCTTCCACCTCTTTCATCAGTTCGCCGGGGATGGGGACTTGGCGCACTTGGCGATTGCCAAGACTGACGGAAAGGATCCAAATCGGTCCGTGGCCTTTGCCCTTCTCACAGAACCGGCAACCGGGTTTATTGCAGCGCACCATGCGGCTCAATAAGGAACCGGGCAAGATGGTGGAAAGATCCGGCATTAGCTGAAGGAGTTGCTTGCGGGCAGCGTTAGGTTTTTCCTGGGATGGCGACTTGAAACTGCTCGCAAATCGCGTACCCCGTTTGTAGAGACTGGAGTGGGGCTGCTTTGGGCAGCGGCCGGCTGCGGCGTGGCCGCACCAGCCGCCTATGCGCTTGCACAATCGGGCGAGAGCTTTCTTGGCAGCGCGGCAAGATCCTGTGCAAGGTGAAACACCTTGGGGCTGCACGGCACGGCCCAGGCACACCTCAGCCTTTCCGTGTGTTAATCACGCGACGGCGCCACCACCAGCCGACTCACGCCCGATTCTCGGGAACAGCAACTTTCCGAGGATGCAATCAATGTCGCTCCGAGACTTTGGTTTGGGGGAAAAAGCTCGGGAAAGATAACCGAATCTTTTTCACGATGAAGTACTGTATGCCATTATATTTCAATAACTTAGCCTATGGCCGCTTGCGTGCATACGTTTACGCCGATTGGTCACGACAACGAAGTACTGCTGTCCAAAGTTAGTGTATCGTGAAGCGCTGGGCCATGGCGGATTGGGCTTGGTTTCGATGGGTTATTTAAATTGCTGGAGGCCAAAAAGGAATGAGGTATGAAATGCTAAAACGGTGGTCCTGGGGTGCTGTCATTTTGATGTGTTGTGCGACCGGCGCTGTCGCTCAAATTCCCTTTACGCTGACGGGCGTAACACCGCTTGGCGCCAACATGGGTGGAGTTTACACTAGCCCGTATGTTGCCACAATTGGTGGGCAGACTGGCATCAACGTGATCTGTGACGACTACGCTGACGAAGTCCAAATTGGTGAAAGCTGGAACGTTGTTGCGACCGATCTGTCGACACTATCAACTTCGTCGGCTTCCGCGAACCAAGTTGTGAAGTGGGACACAACCGACTCGGCTACTCAGCAGGTGGACGACTACATGACCGTCGCTATCTTGGGCGCAGAGTTGCTCTCAATCAACTCAAACACCGAAGAAGCCGAGGATCTGAGCTTTGCGATATGGGATGTGTTTACTCCGGGCGCGTCGAACGGACTCGCTGACTCGGGCGCCATCGCTGCCGACCTCTCGACTGCTCAGGGTTTGGCTCAGACCTACCTCGCTGAGTCGAGTTCGGTCGCAGGGGCGCTGAGCCTGGATAACATTTCGGACGTAACGATTTACACGGCCAGCCCCGACAGCCCCGGAGCTGTAACCAACTGCACTACCTGTGGTACTCCACAAGAATTCGTTAGGATCAGCATGGCTGAGCCGCCTTCTCCTGCTCTTCTCGGCTTCGACTTGCTGGGTGTCGCAGGGCTCGTCTTTTTTGTACGTCGACGTTGGGTCGGTTCAGTCTAAACACTGGCTCAATCTTATTTCCGACCGGATTCTAATAGTCATCCCGGCCCCATGTTTCAGTGGGGTCGGGCATTTCCCCCTGATCTGCTCGATAGGTCTTCCAAATAGTGAAGCGAAGCGCCCAATGATTTAGCAGTCCTCGCCAGGGTCCTAGCCTAGACCCCCTCGTTCGGCTCCTACTAAGTCATCGCATATCGGGATCGATTCGGAACGTGCACCACTCGCGTGGGCCACATGCAAATGGCTGCAAAATCATTAAACCCTACCTATCCCAGGGAAATAGTAGGAACGCGGTCCTAGTTTTTGGGGTACGCAGCATGCCCGCCTCCATCTTTCGCCGCCGCAGCTCAAGCTTATCAACGATATACACAGCGTCCAACAAACCTGTTTTCTCACGGCCCCTTACATGCTCTCGCATGAGTGCATCGTGATGGAAATATTCGACATTTTATGAAATTCGTATCCTTCAACAGGGCTGTTCTCCTGGTCGCAGGGGCGGCCCTGTTGGTATCCTGTTCCTCCGACCCGGGCCAGCGGAAACTCAAATACCTGGACAGCGGCGAGAATTACTTTAAGGCCGGCAAATATCAGGAAGCAGTGATCCAGTTCCGAAGTGCGCTTGAGATCGATCCGCGATTTGCCGATGCTCACTACCAGCTCGGCCGCACTTACATGGCTCTGCGGAATCCGAGTTCGGCCTATCGTGAGTTGACCGAGTCTGTGACGCTCGATCCTAGCAATTCAGATGCACAACTTGAATTTGCGGCGCTGCTGATTGGACGGAGACAGTTGGACCAAGCCCAGTCGGTCGCACAGAAGGTCATCGACGCACAGCCGGGAAACGTCAGGGCTCACACGATATTGGGTGAGAAGTATACCCTCACCCGCGACTTCCCGAAAGCCATCGGGGAGTTTCAGAAGGTGGTTGCGCTGGAGCCCCAGCGGGTCGAAAACTATGCCGCGCTTGGCGCTGCCTATGGCGCCGCGGGCCGGTTTGCCGAGGCGGAAGAGGCCTACAGGAAGGCGACGGAGATCAATCCGAAGTCCGCTCAGGCCCACATGTCATTGAGCCAATTCTACTTCTCGCAGGGCGCTATGGCTAAAGCCGAAACCGAGATGCATGTCGCCTGCGATCTGGATCCGCACGCCGTCCCCCCCCGACTTTTGCTGGCGCGGATCTATTTGGCTATGGGCAAGTCCGCCGGCGCTGAGAAGCTCTTTGCAGATTTGAAAACAATCGCCCCTAAAGATCCGCAGGCCTATCGGGCTTTGGGGGGCTTTTATGCATCCTCCGGCCAGAGAGAAAAGGCCATTGCGGAATTCCGCTCGCTGCTGACGGCCCATCCGAAGGACAGTTCCGTCAAGGCGCAGTTGGTGGAAGCGCTCCTCGATCTGAACCGGATCGGAGAAGCTAAGCCTCTCAATGGGGAGATCCTGAGCGCCTACCCAGCTGATGCTCAAGGTTTGGAGTCGCAGGGCCGAATCCTGCTTTCCGAAGGTCAGTACGAAAAGGCCCGGACCGCCCTCGAAGTTGCTGTCAAAGGCGAGCCCAATTCGGCCGCCACGCATTATTTTCTCGGTCTTGCGCAACGGGGCGCCGGACTTCCGGATCTGGCCAAGGTTTCCTTCTCCCGCGCCTTGCAGCTACAACCTCAAATGGCTCAGGCGTCCGCCGCTCTTGCCAGTCTGAGCCTGAAGAGCGGCAACCAGAACGAGGCATTGCGCCTGGCCGAAAACGCGCGGCGGGCAGACCCGGGTCTGCCTTCTGCCTACTTCGCCAGCGCTCAAGCCCAGATGGCGAAAGGAGACGCGCGACAGGCGGAAACAGCTCTCCAGGACACTCTTCGGCGCGATCCCGCGTCTCTCCCAGCCTTGGCCACGCTCTTGAATCTTTACAGCCAGGAGGGGCGTATGCAGGAGGGGCTTCAGCGGATCACAGGTCTGGTGCAGCAATTTCCGCAGAATGCCGGCCTGCGCTTCCTGCTGGCCGTGGCTTACTTCGGCCTGAAGGACCTGGAGAAGTCGGAAACCAACGTTCGGCAGGCTCTCACGCTAGATCCCAAGACACCCGATGCTTATACTTTGCTGGCCAACATTCATCTCGCCAGAGGAGCGGTTGAAGAAGCCAAGGCGGATTTCCGTGCGGCGATTGTGGCGCATCCGCGCAGCCTTTTGAACTACATGGCATTGGCGACCCAGTACGAAAAGGAAGGCAACTGGGAAGAAGCGAAGAAGCTGTGTGAAAATGCCCACGGAATCGACCGCACTTCTCCCATGGTTGCCGACGAGCTCGCTTATCTCTATCTGGAGCATGGCGGCGAAGTCAATGCCGCGGTCTCTCTGGCGCAAATCGCCAAAGAAAAAATGCCCGACTCTCCCATCACCGCGGATGCGCTTGGCTGGGCCTACTACAAACTGGGATCGCTCGGTTCCGCCGTGACGCAATTGAAGGAATCCGCGGAAAAGGTCCCGAATAACCCGATCTACCACTACCACCTGGGCATGGCCTATATGGCCTCGCGCCAGTTCGATCTGGCGCGGCAGTCTCTGCGGGCGGCGCTCCGGACCGATCCGCAGTTTCCTTACGCCGCCGATGCCAAGGCGGCGTTGGAACAGATGTCCAAGGGAGGCCGCTGAAATGTCCGGATTCCGATCGGCCTCTCGAAAAGCCCTCTGCTGGCTTCCAATCCTTCTCGGGACCAGTGGATTGACCGCGCAGACCTGTCTCGTGCTGTCTCCGCCAACCATCTCCACGGATGGGTCTGCGCTGCTGAATCTTGCGCTGTATTCATCGCCTGGAACCGCGCCCGCGGCCGTCCAATGGACCTTTCAATATGCGTCCTCAAACATCCGCAGCCTCACCGTGGACGATGGGCCTATGCTGACATCGGCCGGAAAAACCGCGATGTGCGCCGGAAATGCGGCCGGGTACAACTGTCTGGCGGTAGGGTTTAACGCGAACACCATCGCCAGCGGGGTCATCGCAAAGGTGACTGCCGCGCTTGCTCCCGGCGCGAGTACAGCGGCTATTTCCATCGCTAATTCTCTCGCAGCCTCCGCCGCGGGCAATCTGATTCCGATTTCCCCGAAGATTATGTCCGTCGCCGGCGCCCATGTCTCCCCCGACTGCAGAATACATCTGCCGCTGCGGGGACCGGCTGTCGGCAGATGACGTTCCGCCGCAATAGGAAGAGAATAGGTACATGCGCCACAACTCGGTTCCGCCGCTAAGGAGCCGCATCTCGCCCAGGGTCGCTGCTCGTTGCGCGACGGTTCTGGTTCTCGTCTGGGGAGGCGCAACCGGCGCGCTGTGGGCCCAGAACGGTAATACTGCGGCCACGGCTGCTCCGGCCGTTGCTGCTCCGGCCCCGCAACCGGGCGGCGGGCTGGAAATCGGGTCTGTCTCCGCTTACGCCGCTTATTATTCGAGTTTTTTACCCAGTGGCGGCGGCATCGGGGCCAGTTCAGCGAACCTCCCTTCCGACCTGGCCGCAGGAGCCAGCATCGTAATCGACTGGACAAAATTCACCGAACGGACCAGTTTCTCCTTGACCTATACTCCGTCGTATACAGGCTATGTGCGAAATTCCTCTCTGGACG
>JBEKNN010000018.1:0-60893 GCA_049522755.1 Bryobacteraceae bacterium
CATTCGTCTCAAATCGAGCGTCAGCGCTGAGCTCCGTCCGCCCAACAGCACGACATAGGCTGTCCCATTCCGGATCCGATGTGGCAGTCACTCCGATCCACCGATTGTCCAGGCATCGGAACGCGCGGTCGGGGGCCGTCGGGAAAGCGGAGCTGCCCTGGGGCTCGTGCATCACCCCTGCAAATTGTTCGGCCAGACGCGTGGCCTGCAGCGTTGCCGACGCGTCCAACATCGTAACCTCCACGAATTGGCCTCTGCCCGTCCGTTTCCTGGTGTACAAAGCGAGAAGAATGGCTTGGGCCATAACGTTCCCGGTGGTCGCGTCCAGCGCGACGATCGAGCTGGAATAGAGGTTGTCGCCCACGCGCTGGTCGCCGCTTAGATCGGGGCCGGGGTTCCCGGTGGGCCAATAGAGCGTGCCGAGTTGCGAGTCATACGTGCCAGTCATCCAGGTAGCCGCGCTGGGGTGATTGATGTCATCCCCCTTCCAGGTCTCCGAACCGGGCTCGCCTGGTTTCGGCACTGTCCAGAAACGCCATACTTCCTTTCCCGTGGCTTGATCGAAGGCAACGACGAAACCGCGCGCGCCTTCATCGCCGCCCGAGGTTCCGGAGATCACCAGGCTGCCGACCGCTAACGGCGCAGAGGTGGCGTTATAGTTCAGGCGCCAATCGGCCATCTCAGTGTCCCATAACAGCTTTCCAGTGGCGCGGTTCAGCGCGATGATATGGTCGCTGTCGATCGCCATGAACACGCGCTCGCCGGCCACTGCCACTCCGCGATTGATGCCGCCGGCCGCATTGCCCACCAGGTTGCGCGTGCGCTGCCGCTGGTAATGCCAGATCTGCCGTCCCGAGCCGGCGTCCAGAGCATAACACTCATTGGCGCTTGTCACATACATGACGCCGTTGACCACCACCGGAGTCACTTCGAGTGGCGCGGTATTGACGAGAGAGAAGATCCACTTCGGCGCCAGCCGCTCTACATTGCTTTTCGATATCTGTTGCAGCGCGCTGTAACGATTCCCACTGTACTGGCCGTGATAGGTTGGCCAGTCGGATTGGCTCGTCACCTCGCGGTAACCCGCCCCGTCCTTGCGCAGCAGATGGATGCGTTGATCGTCCGTGAGTAACTGCATGTCCTCAGAACTTTGATTGAGTACGAGACCTTCGAGAGCCCGTCCGCCGGCCAGCGCAACTTTCATCCGAGCCGGGACTGCATTGTCGCCAGAGGCCTTCAAGGATCGAAGGAAGGAGATCAGCGACCTTGTCTCCTGATCGTTGAGGTTGGCAGCCGGCATGCCGGAGTTAGGCAAGCCGGTGTGGATCAGCGCAGCCAGCTCTCCATCGTTGTAGGTCGACAGCCGCATCACGATGGCCGGCCCGAGTTCGCCGCCGTTGCCCGCTTTGCCGTGGCAACCGGCGCAGTGGCCGTCAAACTGAGTCCGGTCGGCATCCGCAGTCTGCGCCGCGAGGCGCCCAGCCGAGGTCACGCACATGAACAGCAAAAGGAATCGCATTAAGGATATGGGAAACGATTCGAAGGGCGAGTGTCAAGGATGAGGACTGCGGAAGGATGGCGGGCACAACGCAGTTGGCAGGCGAAAGCGCCTGCCCTACTTTGCCTTATGGCTTATCCTGATGTAGTGATCCGCACTCTTGCCTGTCTGGTTCTCGCCGCTCTCCCCCTCCTCGCGCAAAAACCCGCGCCATTCGAAGTCGAGGAGGCTACCATCTCTCAGGTCCACGACGCGATGAAAGCGGGCCGTCTTACCTGCCGCGCGCTGGTCGAGCAATACCTGAGGCGCATCGACGCTTATGACAAGAATGGTCCGGCGATCAACGCCATCGTTCTGATGAACCCGGACGTGGGGAAAGAGGCCGATGAGTTGGACCGGCGTTTCGTGCAGTCCGGCCTCACCGGTCCACTGCACTGCGTGCCCATGATCGTCAAAGATAACTTCGAGACTAAGGGTATCCGCACCACTAACGGGGCGCTGGCGTTCGCCGGCTACATTCCGGACCAGGACGCATTCGAGGTGAAACGCATCAAAGAGGCCGGCGCCATTGTGCTCGCGAAATCCAACATGGCCGAGTGGGCCTTCAGCCCCTACGAAACCGTCAGCTCCATCCTTCCGGGCTATACCAGGAACCCTTACGCCCTCAACCGCGTCACGGCCGGCTCCAGCGGCGGGACGGCCGCCGCCATCGCAGCCAGCTTCGGTCTGGTGGGGCTGGGCAGTGACACTGGCAACTCGATTCGTGGACCTTCGTCGCACCAGGCGCTCGTCGGCATCCGCTCCACCATGGGACTCACCAGCCGCGCCGGCGTCTTCCCGCTCAGTCTTCTCGCCGATATCGCCGGACCCATCGCGCGCACCGTGGAAGATGCCGCCAGGGTCTTTCAGGTGGTGGTGGGCGAAGATCCAAACGACCCGGTCACTGCCGCCGCCAAGGGCCGCCTTCCGCAGGATTACGTCGCCGCGCTCGACCGCAACGGACTTCACGGCGCCGTGATCGGAGTGCTGCGTCAGGCCTATGAGCGGGAGAGCGCCGACCCCGAAGTGGTCGGCGTCTTCCTGGCTGCCGTCGAGGATCTGCGCCGCGCCGGAGCTACCATCGTGGACCCCGCCGCTATCGAAGGGCTCAACGCGATCCGGCGTCCGCAGGGGGCCGGGCCGT
The DNA here is from genome assembly GCA_049522755.1 of Bryobacteraceae bacterium. Lineage (GTDB taxonomy): Bacteria > Acidobacteriota > Terriglobia > Bryobacterales > Bryobacteraceae > PALSA-243. Next base: position 2,682 of record JBEKNN010000018.1, read on the forward strand.
GCATGGGGTTCAAATACGACATCAACCACTTTCTTGCCGCGCGCGCCGGCCACATCCCGCTGAAGAATCTGACGGAAATCATCCAATCGCGGGGATTTCACACTTCCGTTCAGGGCCGCCTCGAATCGGCTGAGAAAGGGCCGGAGAACGGGCCCGAAACGCCCGCCTGCCAGGCCGATACCACCTATCGCAATCAGTTCCGCGAAGCTGTCTTGAAGACCATGGACAAGCTGAAGCTCGATGCTTTTGTCTACCCTACCTGGAGCAATCCGCCGCGTCTGATCGGCGATCTGAACACGCCCGCCGGAGACAATAGCCAGACGTTCTCTCCAGTCACAGGTTTCCCGGCCATCAACGTACCGATGGGATTCACGCGCGGCGGCACTCTACCTGCCGGAATGACCATCTACGGCAGGGCTTGGTCGGAAGCGACGCTAATCAAGTTTGCCTACGCATACGAACAAGCGACGCATCAAAGGCGAGCGCCCTCGTCGGCTCCTCCGCTGCAATAGTGGGACCGGCCTCCCGGCCGGTCGACGCGCCAGAGGCCGCGCTCCGTGGGTCAGAGGCGCGCTCCGTGCGGCCGACCGTGCCGGTCCCACAGAAGGGAATGGAATCATGTCTCGCGTGAGAATGGATAAGTGGCTCTGGGCTGCGCGATTCTTCAAGACGCGCTCGCTGGCCGCACGGGCGTGTGAGCTCGGCAGAGTCGAATCCAACGGACAAGGCGCCAAGGCCGCCCGCGAGGTCCGGGTCGGCGACCTGTTGAAAGTGAAGAACGAGAGTGGCGACTTCCAGGTCGAGGTCCTGATCCTCAGTGAAATGCGGGGCCCGGCGGCCGTTGCGCAGACGCTCTACCGTGAGACGGAGGCGAGCCGCGCGCTACGCCTCAAGCTGGCGGAAGAGCGCAAAGCGATGCCCCACTTCGAAGCTTCGAGGGAAGGCAAGCCGTCGAAACGCGACCGCCGCGAGATCGACCGACTCCGGCATAGAGGATAATCGCGAAGTGAAACGGGCGGGGCTTCTGAGACGGTGCTGCTTTACGTCGTCAGGAACGCCGCCAATATCCACGACGGGGGGGGACTGGACTGGCTATGGGTCAAGTCGGGCAAGTAGGGTGGGACAGGCCTCCTGGCCTGTCGTCTTTCCCACAGAGCCCGGGGCCGGACAGACGACCAACCGAAGGTCTGGTCGAAAGTCAGTCCCTCGTGTTTCCCCCTCAGTTGTCTTTACCGCCACGAAACAGTAATATTGCAGTATTCCGAATCTGGAGGTATGAACGATGCGAAAAGCTCTCTTGGGGGCCGCTGTGCTATTGCTGCCCGTCCTGATGCAGGCGCAGGTAAAGTTGCTGCGCCATCCCACCTATTCCAAAGGCAAGGTAGCGTTCAGCTATCTGGGCGACATCTGGATCGCCAATGAGAACGGCTCCGACATCCTGCGCCTCACCGATAACAAGGCGCGCGACCAGTTTCCGCGATTCTCGCCCGATGGCTCCATGATCGCCTTCTCGTCCAACCGCGACGGCAACTACGATGTGTATGTCATCCCTTCCACTGGCGGCAAGCCGCGGCAGCTCACCTTCCATAGCGCGGCCGATAATGTGGTCGGCTGGACGCCCGACGGCAAGAAGGTGATCTTCTCCTCCACGCGCGGCAACGGCGCCTTTCCCTCGGTGGCCACCTTATGGGAGGTCCCCGCGGATGGCGGCATCGAAACGGCTATCTCCACCGACTGGGGCTCTTCGGCCAGTTACTCCATCGACGGCTCCAAGCTCGTGTTCTCACGCCATCCCGGCGTGTGGTCGCGCAAGCACTATCGCGGCAGCTACGCTGTGGATATGTGGGTGATGGATGTCGCTTCGAAAAAGTTCACCAAGCTGGTGGGCGATCCCGATTACAAAGGCAATTGCCTCTGGCCCATGTACGCCGCCAACAGCGACGTCTACTTCGTGGCCGACATGCTGCCCAATGAGAAGACTATCAAGTTCGGCAGTCCCGAAGTGATGCAGAGCGTCAACAACATTTATAAGATGTCCGACAAGGGCGGCAAGGCGGTGCAGGTGACGCACCACGGCGACGGCAACCTCTACTTCCCCAGCATTTCGGCCGACGGGAAAACCATCGTCTATGAAGACAACTTCGGCATCTGGAAGCTCGACGTCGCTAGCGGCAAATCGAGCGAGATCCGCGTCGATATCAAGTCCGATGGCAAAGAGAACGACACCGAGCTAGTCACTCTGGCTAACGACGCCGAGGGATTCCACCTTTCGCCTTCGAACCGACGCGCGGCCATCGTGGCGCACGGCGAGATCTTCACCATCGCCACCGACCGCGGCGAAACGCAGCGCGTGACGGACACTCCCTGGAAGGAGCAGGACCCGCGCTGGGCTCCCAACGGCAAGTGGATCGCCTTCGTTTCCGACCGCACCGGCCGCGAGGAAGTCTTTCTATCCGACGAGCTAGGCAAAACCGTTAAGCAGATCAGCGACTTGGATTGCGATAAGTCGAACATTGTCTGGGCGCCCGATTCCAAGACGTTGCTGTACGCGGGTTCCGACCACAAACTCCGCCGCGTGGATGTAGACAGCGGTAAGACGGAGATACTCGTTACGAGTGATGCCAATAACATCGGCAATCCGCAGTTTTCGCCCGATGGCATGTGGATCTCTTATTCCAAGGCTGATAAGTTACTGCGCCAGCATGTGTGGGTGATGGAGCTAGCCAGCCGGCAGGAACATCAGATCGGCGGCGGAGACTTCCTCTCTTCCACCGGCGCCAAGTGGACGCCCGACGGCAAGAAGCTGCTATTCCTGGGCGGCGTTGGCGCGTCGGGCATGGCTTCCCTCGCGCGCTCCACTTCACAGCTGTACAGTGTGTCTCTCGTTCCAATAGATAAGGACCCCAACTCACTCGATATCGATACCGAAGCGCAGGCCGAAGCTGCGGCGGCCGAGAATGCCCCGGCGGGTCGGGGTGGACGCGGCGCCGCTGCCAATGCAGCCAATGTACAAGTGAAGATCGTTTGGGATGGGCTTGATCGGCGTGTCACTCAGCTGACCCGCATGCCCGGATCGGTCTCCATGGTGGTTCCGGCGCCCGATAGCCGTACCTACCTGTTCAGTGCCGCCGGCGGCGCCGCCGAAGAAGGCGCTGGACCCGGCGCGGGCGGCGGACCTGCAATGTACACCATCGCCGAGGACGGCACGCGCCTCACGCGTCTCAATACGACATCGACTGACGGCGCCGCCGGACGTGGACGCGGTGGACGGGGCGGCGGCGGTGGCGGACGGGGCGGTGGCGGCGAGCCGCAGTGGTCGCGCGATGGCCGCAGCATTTATTATTTGCAAGGCGGCAGCATTTACACATTGGCCATCGGCGGTGGCGGCGCGGATACTGGAGCGCCGGCGTCGACTGCGGCGGCTGGCGGACGCGGCGGCGGGCGAGGGGGACGCGGCGGCGGTGGTGCAGCGGCAGCCGCTGCTACGACTACGGCCACAGGCGGCGGACCGAGGCGCATCGATTTCTCCGTGCGCATGGTGATCGATATAGCCGCGGAGCGGCGTCAGGTCTTTGAAGAAGCCTGGCGCGTGATGAAGAACCGCTACTACGACGCCAAGATGCACGGCACGAACTGGGCCGCGGCCAAGGACAAGTACGAGGCTCTGCTCGGTAACATCGCCGATTCCGAAGAGCTCGACAACGTGGTTATGGAGATGATCGGCGAAATCAACTCCTCGCACACTGGCATGTCCGGCGGCGGCCGGTTGCCCGGAGAAGAGAATGCCATCGAGCGGATTCAGACGCGTTATCCCGGCTTCGACATGGCGCCCGATGCGTCGGGATACTACAAGGTGTCTTATATCTATCGCAAAGGTCCGGCCGATCACGATTACGTCAAGCTATCCGCCGGCAACTACATTCTGGCGGTGAACGGCAAAGAGCTGAAGACCACCGAGAATTACTGGAAGCTCTTCAACATTCTTCCCGAGAAGAAATTCGAATTCGTGGTGAACTCCAAGCCATCCATGGATGGCTCGTGGACCATCAACCTTGAGCCTCTCACCAATGCGGCGCAGAGCGATTTGGAGTACGCGCGCTGGGTGGACGATCGCGCCGGGATGGTGAACAAGCTCTCGGGCGGCGAAATCGGCTACCTGCACATCAAGGCGATGGATGCGCCGTCGCTGGCGAAATTCCAGCGCGACTTACTGGATAACCAGGACAAGAAGGCGCTCATCATCGACGAGCGGTTCAACGGCGGAGGCGGAATCGATCAGGAATTGCTGGAGATTCTGAACCAGCGCAAACCTTATCAATCGTCGCGCGGCCGCGATTCGCTGGTTGTCACTCGGCCTTCGCAAGCGTACTTCGGACCCATGGTGGTGTTGCAGAATGAGCGCTCCGCCAGCGACGCCGAAATGTTCCCCGATGGCTTCCGCACTCTGGGTCTCGGCAAGCTGGTAGGTATGCCGACGATGGGCGCCGTCATTGGCACGGGATCGTTCACCCTGATGGATGGCTCGACGTTGCGCACGCCCGGCGCGGCCGTGACCACCGCTCGCGGCGAGGATATGGAGAACTATAGCGTAGCGCCCGACTACCTTGTCGACAACACGCCGCCCGATTTCCTGACTCAGCACGACCGGCAGGTAGAGAAGGCCGTTGAAGTCCTGAAAGGCGAGATGAAGTAGGAAGCGATGCGGCTGACAGGCCAGGAGGCCTGTCTTACATGTACGCCGGGATCTTGATTCCGAGGATCCCGGCCGTCTTCTCCAACTGGCGCCGGAAGAAGTCGGTCATCCACAGCAGGAAGACTCTCTTTTCCCGGTCCTGTTCCTGCAACACCGGATACCGATGATAGAAGTTGTTGAACGCCTGCGCCAGTTGAAACGCATACTTCGCCATGTGCGCGGGCTCGCCCGCGGTGACCGCGCGCTCCAGGGCGGAATCGGCTTTCGAGGCCGCCAGCAGCATCTGCCACGAATCTTCCGCCGCGAGTTGGCGCGCCATGGCATCGGCATTTAGCTCCGCCGCGAAATCGGGCAGTTCGTCTCCACGCTCTTCCAGCTTGCGCAGAATGTTGCGTGCCCGCACGGCGGCATATTGCACGTAGGGGCCGGTTTCGCCTTCGAAGCTGAGCGCTTCCTGAAGGTCGAATGCGATCACCGAATTGCGCGTGAACTTCAGCAGGAAATACCGCAGCGCGCCGATGGCGATCTGCGATGCGATGGCGATCTGCTCTTCGAGCGGCGCTTCGGAGTGCCGCGACGAGACCTCTTCCATAGCCTTCGAGATCAGGCTATCCATCAGATCGTCGGCCTTCACGCCGAGGCCTTTGCGGCCCGAGACTTCGACATACGGCTTCTTGCGATCTTCCTCCGAAAGCGGAATGCCCAGGTCCGCGCAGCAGCGCGGGGAAAGCGCCACCATCTCGTACGAGAAGTGTATCGAGCGGTCCGCCTGACTGTTGTAGCCAAGCCCGCGCAGCCCGGCCACAACCACATCCTGCAGATAGGATTGCCGGGCGTCGATCACGTTGTAGACCTGCGCGCCATGCCCGAACTGGTGGCCGGAATCGTTGGGAATGTCAGTGGTCACATACAAGGTGCGGCCGTCGGCATACGTCTGCAATGGAGTGTAGTAGAAATCCTTGCCGAGCAATCCGAACTTCCAAAGCTGGTAGGCGATGTCTTTGCCGACATACGTCACGGTTCCGTCCGAGCGCACGATCACCTTGCCTTCTTCCGAGAGGCCCGGCATCACCCAGCAGCCGGCGTTCTTACCTTCGCGCTCGAAGTAGATCGCCTCGCGCTCTTTGAGTAACTCGAAAGCCGATGCCCAGAAGTTCAGATGCAGAATCTCGCTCTCGCGCGGCAGCAGGTCGTACTCCACGTCGAGCCGCAGCATGGTGGCGAGGTGCGCTTTCACAATCGCGTCGGCCACCAGATGCGCCAGTTCCGCCACGTCGCCTTCGCCGGATTCGATCGCATGCAGCGTCGCGCTGCGGTCTTTCAACAGTTCCTTGTTCTCGCCGTACTCGGCCGAGATGCGCGCATAGAGATCCCAACAGTAGTAGTCGAAGCGCACGGCCGGGTCTGCAATGAGCGCCCGCACGTCCGCCGGCGTCTTGCCTTCTTTGAGGAACCCCACCACCACGTCGGCCACCTGCACGCCGGTGTTATCGATGTAGTTCTGCACTTCGACATTCTCGCCGCGCGCGCGCAGCATGCGCACGAACGCGTCGCCGAGCGTCGCATTGCGCAGGTGGCCGATGTGCGCGGCTTTATTCGGATTGATGTTAGTGTGCTCGACGATGATCTTTTCGCCCGATCCCGCCGCTTGCGCGGCGTCCCCTTGCAGCAGCGCCGCGCCGTATGCGCCGCGGTGGAGCCGGATGTTGATATATCCGTTGCCCGCCACTTCCATCGCCGCGACGCCTTCGATCGATCCCAGATCTTCCACCAACTCGGCGGCGATCTTCTTAGGCGCCTGTCTGAGCAGCTTGGCCAACTGGAACGCCGCGGGCACGGCCATCTCGCCGAAATCGCTCTGCCGCGGCTGCTCGATCGCGATGGGCAAATCCACGCCGTAGCGCGCTTGAATGTGCGCACGGAAGGCGCTCGAAACCTGCTTTTCAATGGAATGAAACACGGAAATCCGAGTATAGCAGCGCGGCTCGAAGACCGAGCGCTCGGAGCGGCTCGGCAACAGCGCAGGCCATGGGCCGCGCCACTAAATCTCGTACTCGGGGCGCTTGGAGCGGCCGAGGGCGATGTGGTTCCATAAACGCTCGTGCACGAAATACAGGCCAATCTTGAGCACCATGTCTAAGATCCCTAACTCCCCCGAGAGCGCCACCTTGCGGGTTAATATGAAGGCCACCAGGGCCGTGGTTGTGGAACCTAGCACGCGATAGCTCACGGCCTTGGCAATGCTGCGGGACTTTGACTCCATCTGGGACTCCATGGGCGCCAATCCATATTCTACTAAATCCCGATAGGCATTTGGATGATTTAGCGGGCACGCATCGCATGGAGGTATCCGCGAAATTGCTGGGGATTGCATCGCTACTTCACCTTGATCGCGAAAATCGTCTGGTCGTCAAATGCGGTGGTGTTGTATTTGTCGAGATCCTTGAAAATGGCGGCGATCAAATCCACCGCCGATTTGCCGCTATTGGCGCGCACGGCCTGCGCGAGCCGTCCACGTCCGTATTCGTGGCCGTCGGCGCTCAGATGGTCCGAAATGCCGTCCGAGTAGAGCACCACGATATCGCCCGGCTGCGCCTGGAATTCCACTTCCTCATACTCCCGCGATTCGAGCAGGCCCAGCGGCACGCCCTCCACGCGGATCTTCAAAACTTCGCCGTTGCGGCAGATCATGGGAGGCAGCGAACCGGCGTTGGCCATCACCATGAGGCGCGTCTTGGGGTTCCACAGCAGCACCAGCAGAGAGACGTAGCGGGCTTCCACCTTGCGCTCAATCAGCGCTTCGTTCAACGCGCGCATCCAGCCCGCGGGACGCCGGGGGCGGCGCGCCAGAATGCGCAAGAGGCCGCTCATCAGGCCGCCGTAGAGGGCCGCGGCTGCGCCTTTGCCGCTGACGTCGCCGAAGGCTATCGCGGTCTGGCCGTCGGGCTGCTCGAAGATGTCGTAGATGTCGCCGGAGATTCCGCGCGCCGGGCGCAGGCGGACGGCCGCATCCAGGCCCTCGATTTCCGGCTCCGCGTCGGGCAGCAGCACGCTCTGCAGCTCGCGCGCGGCCCTGAGATCTTCGTCCATGAGCCGCTCGCGCTGCGTCAGCTCCTGGTACAGGCGCGCGTTTTCGACGCTGCTGGCTACCTGTGGCGCGAGCAGCGTGAGGGTGCGGACGTGATCGTCGGTGAAGAAGCCGACGCGTTCGCTTTCGAGATCCATCACGCCTACGACGCGGTCTTGCACGATCAGCGGCAGGGCAAGTTCGGAGCGGATGTCGGGATGCGATGCGATGTAGCGCGGGTCTTTGGCGGTATCGTCGACGCGAACTACCTGGCGCGATTCGGCCGCGGCGCCGGTGATTCCCTTGCCAATCGGAATGTTATCGACGTTGACGCGCTGGTCATAGCGGATGCTGAACAAATGCTTCAACGCTTTCCCGCCGTGATCCACCAGCAGGATACTGAACGCGTCGTAGTTGATCAGCTCGCGCATGGTCTCGATGATCTTCGGCAGCAGCTCATTCAAATCGAGAATGGAGGAAAACTCGCGCGAGATATGCGCCAGAGTCTTGAGCGTGCGATTCTGGCGCTCCACGCGCAAGTAGAGCCGCGCGTTGTCGATGGCGACCGCCACGCGCGCGGCGATCAGGCGGAGCAGCGTGCGGTCGTATTCGGAGTAGGCGTCGACGCGCGCGGATTGCAGATCGATCACGCCCACCAGCTTGCCGCGAGCGGTCATGGGTACGGCTAACTCGGTGCGTACGGCATCCACGGTATTCAGATAGCGCCGGTCCTGGCGCACGTCACCCACGAGCACCGGCTCGCGCCGCGCGGCGGCGGCGCCGGTGACGCCTTCGCCGAGCGGAATGGAGAGATTGCGGACAACGTCTTCACGATGGCCGACGCTATAGCGGATGCGCAGATCGCGGCGCCTGTCGTTGTAAAGCAGGATGGCGAAAAGGTCGTATGGCAATACGCGATGCACGATTTCAGCGACGTTGCCGAGGAGTTGATCGAGATCGAGCGTCTGGGACGTGGCGGCCGACACTTCGAGCAGAAAGTCGAGAAGCTCAGACCTCTCGCGGAAACGGACCGGCCCTTTGCGGGTGGCTTGCATGATTATACTCGCCGCTTGCGGCTGGCGCGCGGCGTTGTCTGGATTGGCGTTGTTTGAAGCAATTCAGGCAGCGGTGGCCTCGACAATCTTGACGCTGGCGCTGGCGCCGATGCGGGTTGCGCCGGCGGCGGTCATGGCGCGCAGATCGTCCAGCGTGCGAACGCCGCCAGACGCTTTGACGCCCATTTCGGGACCGACCGCGGCGCGCATCAAAGCGATGTCGTGCGCGGTGGCGCCGCCGGTGCTGAAGCCGGTGGAGGTCTTGACGAAATCGGCGCCGGCCTGCTTGGCGAGCTGGCAGGCAAGCACCTTCTCCTCGTCCTTCAGCAGCGAAGTTTCGATAATCACTTTCACGATGGCGCGGCCCTGGTGCGAGGCGCGCACCACCTGCTCGATATCGAAGCGTACCGCGTCCCGATCGCCCGAGCGGAGCGCGCCGATGTTGATGACCATGTCGATTTCCTGCGCGCCATCGCGGACGGCGGCGGCGGTTTCGGCGACCTTCGACTCGGTGCTGGTGGCGCCGAGCGGAAACCCGACCACGGTGCAGACCTTGACAGGCGAGCCGGCAAGCTCGGCGCGCACCAGCGGGACCCAATACGGGTTGACGCAGACGCTGGCGAAACTATACTGGCGCGCTTCCCGGCACACTTTCACGATTTCGTCGCGCGTGGCATCGGCCTTCAAGACGGTGTGATCGATGAGCGCGGCGATGGCCGGATCGATTTTGGTCAACCGGTCGCTGGCGGAAACGCGGTCGGCGCCAGCGGCGATAATCTGTTTGGTGTTGCGCGCGCAGGTTTGTGGGCAGCGCTGCTGGCAACCGGGGCAGACCTGATCGGGCAGATTGAGACCCTCGCCCTTATTTTGGCAGGCGGAAGCGCCTGCCCCACGTTGTTGGGGCGCACCCACGCGGGCGAGGATTTCCTCGCCGATCTGCGCCACTAAAATATCGAGCTCCGCTTGCGTCACGAGGAGGCCTTCTTGAGGTACTGCCGCTCAATATCGAGGATCTTCTGCACCCTGGCCTTATGACGTCCGCCGGCGAAAGGCGTGGCGATCCAGGTCCGCAGCACGTCTTCGGCCTGACTCTGGGTCAAGAGACGGGCGCCGAGAGTAAGCACATTAGAATCATTGTGTTCCCGGCTGTTTTTCGCTGAAGCTCTATCATAACATAGCGCCGCGCGGATACCCGGCACCTTGTTGGCGGCCATGGACGAACCGATACCGGCGCCATCGATGGCGATGCCGCGCGTGGCGGCGCCGGAGACGACCAATTGGGCGACGGCGAGAGCGATATCGGGATAATCGGCGGGCTTTTCCTCGTAGACGCCGACGTCGCGGGCTTCGAGGCCGAGGCTCTCGATGAGGGGCTTGAGGGCTTCCTTGAGACGGAAGCCGCCATGATCGGCGCCGATGGCGATGGTCTTGTCCGGAGCGGCGATGGTGACGATCTGATCTTCGGGAAGCTCGACGATGCGCACGCCGCGCGCGGCGGCGGTTTCGCGCGCCGAGGGCGTCACGATGCTGCCCAGCGGAATGCGGAGATCGCCGGTGGGCGGAATGTCCGAAGCGGTGACGACGCGTTTCATGGGGGCGCGGGTAACGACCATTGTAATGGGATTGGCGGGTCGGAAACGACAGGCCGGGAGGCCTGTCCCACAAATGGGACTGGGGTCGTTTGGTAATCGAGGGTTGAGAGGGCTGGGGCAAGGATTGGCCGGCGGTTTGGGACTGAACGCGGAGGCTTTGCGTTGGCAATGGGCGATTTGCGGCAGAGTGATTGAATGGAGGTCGAAGACGCCCGGCCAGAGGTTTTGCGGACATTAGCGAAGAATGTGGGCCGCAGAGGCGGGGCGCAGTGTTCGAAAGCGGGACGAGGGCCTTTTGGAGCGTCGGCGGTGGAATGTGAGAGTGGAGTGTTATCGGGTGAAGTCATGCCGCTAATACCAAGTTACTACGGTGGCTGCTGATTGTTGGAGTAAGTTGAGGGTAAGTTGATGTAACTGGAGGGGAGAAAGATTTGTTATATTTGGTGACCGGGATTGGAAGTGGAAACGAGACCGGCGGTCACAGAGGAGCGCGGGGGTAATCAGGCTGATGAGGAGACAGAAGTTCAACTTCAGATTGTGTAAGGAACGCTCGTGCACCGTTGCGCGCGCCAAGGTCGAAATAGGTGCGATGGCCAATCTCTAAGGGGTTGGCCTTTTGCCTGGCCGCATCCTGGAAGACGCCGAGCACTGCCTGACTCTCGATTTTGGTATCGGTCACTAGCAGAACGTCGGGGGCGTCGGTTGGCATTCCAGAGGCTTTGAATGCTCATTGTACCGTGAGGTGGCCGGGCGTCTGTGTCGGCCGTTTTGCAAGAGTGTGCGGATTTTTTTCAAAGCGAAGAGCGGGACCAGGGGGGTCCGCCCTACTACTTACCCTGCGAATAGTCGCTTACCTTGTAATCTGCCGGCGCTTCGAACAAGGAATGCGCGGGCTCGGCGCGGCTCACATTCGTCAACTTAGTCACGGTCTCACCGTTGCGCGGGTCGGAACGCTTAGTCAGGATATTCATCTGCAGATCGGGCGAATACCAGCGCTCCGTCACCACTTGAATCGGTAAATCGTTGCCCATCTGGCCAGCCGGTATGGTTACCGTAACCCGCGTGCCATCGGCCGGAAGGCCCTCTATAGTCTGGCGTCCTAACGACTCCGTTTTGGCGTCTTGCTCCTGGCGGTTTCCGCCGCGAAAGGCTCCGTTCGGCGGAGGACCGGAACGCCCGCCGCGGCCTCTTGGCATCACGGCTGATTTCGTCGCGGTATGGTTCTTCGGATTCAGTGCGTAATTCACGCCGGCTACCGGATCGTCGATGAAAATCGCCTGCGCGTTCCCCGAAGGCGAACCCAGTGCCCCCAGCCCGCTCAACGACTGTTCCCGCCGCGTGCGTCCCTCACTGTCGCGAACCATGTGAGCCGTGGCCGTCTGGTGAATGTGGTTGCCGTCGCCCAGCGTCTGCGTGGTCTCGGCGATCAAATCCCCCGTAAACGGCGCGTTCTTGACCACGCGTCCCGGCATTCCCGGTTCCGCTCCCAGAAAGCGCGCGCCCGGTCCGCCATCCGGACCGAACCATCCGCGCCCGCGTCCCGGAGGCGGCGGACCCTGAGCCCAGGCGCCCATTGCCAAAACTGCCAGGCCAATCGCTGTCGCGATCCCTGTCTTGATCGATGCCGCGGCCATTAGTAAGTCCCCGGCTCATCGGCAAACCGCACCGCGCGCGCCAAGCCATCCGGCCCGAGCATGACCTCAGCCTCGACCCGCTCGGAAACCCGCTCCGGACTCACGTCCAGACCGACCACCAGCATCGCCGACCGCGGAAGCTCCATCCGCACCACATGCACGTCGTCGTTGGGACCTACCCGCTCCGCGTTGGGCAGCGGAATGAAGCCGTCGTCGTCGGATCCATCGTCCGCCAGTGACGCTAACTCGACTTGCGCCGCCGGAGCATGGTGCGCCGCCGGTGGAGCCACGGGGCGCCGCGGAGCCACCCATACGGCTACCGCAAGTACAGCTGCCGCAACCGCAGCCAGGGAGAATACGGGCAGCATTCGCATCCGCGCCAGACGCGGGCCGGCGGGAGTCATCTGATTGCGGAACGCCTCGATGAGGTTCGCTTCCACCCGCGGCGGCGCAGCCACGGCGCGCCAATCGTGCGCCATGATTCGCAGCCCCGACGCCAACCGCCGCTGCTGTTCGATGAGCCCGGCGCATTGCGGGCATTGCTTTAGATGCTCGTGCTCGTGTTCGTTCTGCAGGCCGCCGCCGGCAGCAAGCTCCGGCATTTCGTTCCAAAATTCCGCGCAGTTCATATTGCACACCTCACCGGCTTGAATGAGCCTACCGGCTTAGGACGCTCCTTGTTCAACTTCTCGAGCAACAACGCCCGCGCACGATGCAACCGGGAACGCACCGTGCCAATAGGGCAGCCGAGCGCCGCTGCGGCGTCGGCGTAATCCACTTCTTCCAAATCGCAAAGCACCACTACTTCGCGATACCGCCGCGGCAAGGCCGCTACGGCGCGGCGCAACGCTTCAATTCCCTCGCGATGCGTCAGATCGGCCAGGGTATCGTCGCTGACCGCCAATTCCGGCAGGGCGGCGTCCTCGGCGTCCGATTCCAGAGGCACATCCACGCGGCCCCGCTCCATTTGCCGCAGCGCCAGCTTGCGGGCGATACCGAACAGGTAGCCGGAAAGCGACCCGCGCTCGGGATTGAATCCGCACTCGCCGCGGAGCAGCGCCAGAAACACTTCTTGCGTGATATCCTCGGCAACCCCCGCCGAGCCGCTCATTTGCAGCGCGAAGCGGTATAGCGCGGCCTGCCGCTTCCTGTAGAGAGCGAGAAACGCAGCCTCGTCTCCGCGCCGCAACCGTATCAGGAGATCTTCGTCGGTTTCCTGGCGTATCGCCTTCATCGATCTATCTTTAGATTCCTGCGCGGGCCGAAAAAGTTCCATTAATTAGCCGCATCAACCACTTAGCGCATTTCCGAAGCATAGTCAAGTGTTTTTATTTAGCAAATTTAGTACTTTACGTTTAGTACTACCTGAACTATGATGAATAGTACGATGGCAGCATTTGGGTACGAAATGGCCCCAGGGCCCGATGTAAACGAAATTGCCGCGATGCAAAAGCGGCTGGCCGATCTGGAGGAGGAACTCCGGCAAGCCAAGCGTTCCGCCGAGCAACGCTTTATTTCCCTCGCCGACGCGTCTCCCGCCATGATCTGGATGGCTGGAACGGACGCGCTTCACTGGTATTTTAACCCAGCATGGCTCGAGTTCCGGGGCCGTACGCTGGAAGACGAGGCCGGCAACGGCTGGACCGAAGGTCTGCACCAGGACGACCGCGACCTGTGCCTCGAAACCTATTTGAAATCGTTCAGCGCCCGCCAGCGCTTCCGCATGCAGTACCGGATGCGCTCGAAGTCGAACGAATTCTGCTGGATTGAAAACGTCGGGTCCCCGGTCTACAGCGAAACCAACGAGTTTGCAGGCTTTCTGGGTTCGGCGTGGGATGTGAGCGGCCGCAAACCGAGCTACTTCACTCCCGACGATCAATCCGTGCGCATGGTTTTCTCACTGACGGAACGCGAGCGCCAGGTGCTGGTGCTGATCGCCTATGGCAAATCGACCAAGGAAGCCGCCGCGCATCTGGGCATCAGTTACAAAACTGCCGATTCGCACCGCAGCCGCATCCTGGAGAAACTGGGGGTCCACGAGACCGCCAGCATGGTTCGCTATGCAATCCGCGCCGGTTTAGTGGCGCCGTAGTCGCATAACGAGCCGCATCACGAGCCGCATAACGGCGGCGTGGCGAGCCGCCATGCATGGGCTTACGCGTTTTCGGGGCGAAGCCCATGTTACAGTCGGAGCAAGGGGTCGCTCGCCTGTGTCGCTTGTCACCAAGCCTGCGATTAGTACGACTGCAAGCGCCGTTCAAGAAGCGCGGCATCTGGCGATGCCTATTGTGGCTTTCGCCGCCGTGATCGCGATTCTGTACTTCGGCCGCGTGTTTTTCATCACGGCGATTGTCGCCACCACCATCGCATTCATCCTGGAGCCGTTCGTGGCGCTGCTGGTGCGCGCGCGTTTTCCGCGTCCGCTGGCAAGCGTGGTGGTGTGCACGGTCGCGCTGGCATTCCTATATGTGATCGCCATGGCGGCGTATACGCAGTTGATTGCGATCTACGCGGATATGCCCAAATATGGGGAGCGCATCGGCGCGATTGTGGACGGCATTCAGCAGCGGGTGACGAACCTGGAAGACCAGACCTATCGCATGGTGGTGCCGGCGCGGCAGCGGGAGTTGCTGGCCCAGGCACAGGCGGACGCGCTCAAGCAGGCGCAGAAAGCGCCGAAGCGCAAATCGGCGGCGCAGCCCGCAGCGCCCCTATTGACGCCGGCGCCGGGAGTGATTCCGGAGGTGCGCATCCACCCGGAAAGCAGCCTGCTGGGGGAGTATCTGTCATCGCGGCTGAGCGACTTCTACCAGGTGCTGCTGATGATGTCGTTCATTCCCTTTCTGGTGTACTTCATGCTGAGCTGGCGCGACCATCTGAATCGCAGCTTCCTGCAATTTTTTCACGGCGAAGACCGGCTGGTGGCGGCGCGCAGCATGGAAGGCATTGCGGCGATGGTGCGCGCCTTCGTGGTGGGGAATTTTCTGCTGGGACTGTTGATGGCGGCGATCAGCTCGGCGATGTTTTGGATGATGGGCCTGCCGTATCCGATGTTGGTGGGGCCGCTGAGCGGCTTCCTGAGCCTGGTGCCGTATGTGGGCATGCCGTTGGCGCTGATTCCGGCGCTGTTCGCGGCGCTGGGGCTCAATCGGGTGCCGGTGTATTTGCTGGTGGTGCTGGCGGTGGCGATGCTGCACCTGATCGCGATGAACCTGCTGTATCCGAAGGTGGTGGGATCGCGGGTTCACTTGAATCCGCTGGTGGTGACGTTCTCGCTGATGCTGTGGGGATTTTTGTGGGACGCGCCGGGTTTGCTGCTGGCGATTCCGCTGACGGCTGCGTTGAAGGCGGTTTGCGATAACGTGAAGACGCTGCGGCCGATCGGTAAGTTTTTGGGGGATTGAGCGGGACAGGGCTCCCGGCCTGTCAGTGCGGGCAACGCGCCTTCGGCGTGGACAGGCCGGGAGGCCTGTCCTACATATGCCTTGACATTCTACACATCGCGGCGTATATGTAGAATAACCAGGCATCAGGCATGTTCGAATTCCTTCGCAGATATCGCCGGGAGCGGCAACTCGAGGCTGAGATCCAGTTCCATCTGGACCGCATGGCGCAGGAGCACGTCGGCCGCGGCATCGCTCCGCAAGAGGCGCGGCGCCGCGCGCGCATCGAATTCGGCGGAATCGAGCAGATCAAGGAAGAGTGCCGCGACGTCCGCGGCCTTCGCTGGCTCCGCGACGCCATCGGCGATTTGCGTTATACGCTGCGCACCTTGCGCAAGAGTCCGGGCTTTGCCGCGGCGGCGCTGCTGTGCCTGGCCCTCGGAATCGGCGCGAATACGGCGGTGTTCAGCCTGCTCGACGCGGCGCTGCTGCGCGCGCTGCCGGTCAACGATCCGCAGCGGCTGGCGTTGATTCAAAGCGCTAGCGAGGGAGAGGCCATCGACGCGTTTTCGTATCCGCAATATACGTATTTGCGCGAACACGCGCGCACTATGGACGTCATTGCATACGGCAGCATCGCGCTGAATCTGAGTTCCGGAGCCTGGGCGGTTGCGCCGGCCGGCAAACTGGTTTCCGACAATTATTTCCGGGTCCTGGGCGTACGGCCGGCGGTGGGCCGCATGCTGGCGGCAGGCGATGAAAATGTCGCGGTGATCGGCCACGCCTTTTGGGAAAGCCGGTTCGGCGGCGACCCCGCGATTGTCGGGCGCGCGGCGAATCTCAACGGCGTAGCGTTCACCATTGTGGGCGTGACGCCTGAGCGGTTCTTTGGCGCCGAAGTGGGCACGGCGCCCGATGTCTACATTCCCCTGATCATGTTCGACCGGCTGCAACAGGGGGCGCCGCGGCTTCCGATGATCAACAGTTTCTGGCTGAGCCTGATGGCGAGGCTGCATACGGGCGCTACTTTGCAGAGAGCGTCCGCCGAAGCGGAAGTGCTCTATCAGGAAGCGGCATCCGGGTCGACGCGCGACCTGCCGGCCGATCATCCGCTGGTGCAATACTTCCGCCGCATGCAGGTGAGCCTGGCTGCAGGCGACAAGGGGGTTGGCGATGTCCGCGCGCAATTCGGCAAACCGCTCACGGTGCTGATGGCAGTGGTGGCGCTGGTGTTATCGATCGCATGCGCCAACCTGGCCGGCCTGCTGCTGGCTCGCGCCACGGCGCGGCAGAGGGAAATTGCCGTCAGACTCGCACTCGGCGCGGGGCGCGGCCGTTTAGTGCGGCAGTTGCTCACCGAGAGTATGGCGCTGGCTTTGGCGGGCGGAGCGTTGGGGCTGCTGGTGGCGTCCTGGAGCGCGGCCGCGCTGGTGAAATTTCTCGACCGGACCACGCTCGATGTGGCGCTCGATCTGCGCGCGATCGCCTTCGCCTTCGGCGCCTCGGTAGTCACGGGCCTGCTGTTTGGCGCCGCCCCGGCCTTAAAAGCGGCGCGTCAGAGCGTCGGCGCGTCGTTGAAGGGCGGACCCGCACGCGGCAGTCGGGGACGAGTTTTCGAACTGCGGTATCTGCTGGTCTCCGGGCAGGTGGCGCTCTCGCTGACGCTGGTGGTTGGCGCCGGATTATTTCTTCGCACGCTGGCGAATCTCAAGGATATCGATACCGGCTTCCATGCCGATCGCGTCCTGATCGCTTCTTTCAATCCGGGCCTGAGCCGCTATAGCGAGCAGCGGGCGCGCGATTTCTACGCAGGGTTGATGGAGCGCGTCGCTGCGCTGCCGGGCGTCGAGACTGTGAGCATGGCCGACCAGCCATTGCTGGCTGGCGCGATGTATGAGGGCGTGGTGGTGGAGGGAGAGACCGGCGCAGAGACCGGCGGCAAGACCGCCGGCGCTACCACCGCCGGCGCTACCGGCGCGACCGGCAGTGTGGCTGCTATCAAGGCAGTGACTCCAAGGTTCTTCGAGACCATGGGGATTCCGTTGCGGCTCGGCCGCGATTTCTCGTCGCAGGACTTACCGGGCGCGCCGAAGGTGGCCATTGTCAACGAGCGATTCGTGCGTCAGTTTTTCGGAGGTCGGAATCCTATCGGCAAACACGTTGGAGTCGGCGGTAAGACAGCCGATTTGGAAGTGGCGGGAGTTATCGGCGATACCAAATACCGGAATCTGCGCGGCGCGCCGCCGGCCACGGTGTATCTGCCCATCGATCAGTTAGATCTCAAAGGGCGGCCGGGGTCGATGCCGAGAACGCTGCATGTGCGCACCAGCGCCGACCTTGAGAGTATGGCGACGTTGATCGAGCAACAGGCGCGCGCGCTGGACCGGAATCTGCCCATTACCACAGTAAGTGCGTTTGCCAAGATCATCGACGCGCAGTTAGTGCGTGAGCGGCTGATTGCCACCTTGTCGGGCTTCTTCGGCGCAGTGGCAATGCTGCTCGCCTGCTTCGGTCTATACGGCGTAATGGCGTACAGCGTGCAACGGCGGACTGGCGAAATCGGGATCAGGATTGCGCTAGGCGCCGCGGGCGGCACAGTGACCCGGATGGTGATGCGCGACTCGCTCGCGATGGTCCTGGCCGGGGTTGCGGCCGGGGTTCCGATGGCGCTCTGGCTTTCGAAGCTGGTTAAGAGCTTGCTGTTCGGCGTGGAACCCGGCGATGCGTCGGTTCTGGCCGCGGCCACGCTGCTGCTGGTCGCGGTGGCGGCGCTCGCGGCGTATTTGCCGGCGCGCCGTGCGGCGCGAATCGAACCTACGGTGGCGCTGAGATACGAGTGAGTGAGTAACTATGGCTTCCGATAAATCCGACTTACTGCAAGGCACCCTGGACATGTTAGTCCTGAAAATTGTCGCGCTGGAACCAGTTCACGGCTATGGCATCGCGCAGCGCATCCAGCAAATCTCGCGTGACGTGTTACAGGTGCAACAGGGATCGCTCTATCCCGCGCTCCACCGGCTCGAAAAGCGCGGATGGTTGAAAGCGGACTGGCGCGAATCCGAAACCGGCCGCGAGGCGAAGTTCTATTCGTTGACGCGCGTGGGGCGCAAGCAGCTCGAAGCCGAAACGGAGAATTGGGACCGGCTGGCGGGCGCCGTGGCGCTGATCATGAAGACCGCGGAATAGGAGACTCGCGGGGCTTCGCGCCGGGGCCGAAGAAGCCGCCTGAAAGGCGGCTGCAGGCAGGATTGCCTGCCCCACATAGCACATGGCTTGTAGTAGTACAGCTTGTAGTAGTAGAGGAGGTGCTGTGTTCTTCCGTAAGAGACGTTCGGAACCGCGATTCGAGTCCGAGATCGAGTATCACTTGGACCGCGCGGCGCAGAGCTACATCGCGCACGGGATGGATCCGCGCGAAGCCCAACGCCGCGCGCGTTTGGATTTCGGCGGCGCGGCGCAAATTGAGGAAGACTTGCGCGATGTGCATCGTCCGCGCTGGTTGGCCGATTTGCGCCAGGACCTTGTCTACGCCGCCCGCACTCTGCGCCGCAGCCCGGGGTTTCTGATGTGCGCGGTGGCAACGCTCGCTTTGGGAATTGGCGCGAACACCGCCATCTTCAGCTTGATCGACGCCGTGATGCTGCGCCCTCTGCCGGTACCCGATCCGTCGGGCCTGGTACAGATAGCGCGCTTATCGGACACAGGCACTCCTCGCGCGGTTTCCTATCCGCTCTTCGAGTATTTCCGCGCCCGGCTCTCATCCATCTCAGGAGCCTTCGTGGAGATGCCCCTGGTGAACACAATAACGCTAGGCGGCGTGGATGAGCAGATCTACGGCGATGCGGTCTCCGGCGAATACTACTCGGTTTTGGGTCTTGCCCCAGCGACGGGGCGTCTGCTCGGCCCGGAGGACGATGCCGGGCCTTCGCCGGTCGCGGTGATTAGCTATGCGTACTGGAAGCGCCGATTCGCGCTCGATCCCGCTGCGGTCGGCAAGAGTTTCATCGCCGGCGGAATCGTGCTCACCATTGTGGGAGTGGAGCCACCCGGCTTTTCCAGCATCTCGCACGGGCGTACAAGCGATTTCACCGTTCCGCTCTTCATGACCGAACAGATCAATGGAGGCAGCGCTCAGTGGCGCCAGCAGTGGGAGTCTAACATCCTCGCAATGATGGCGCGCCTGAAACCCGGCGTGACGGTGACGCGCGCGAGCGCGGAAGTGAACGCGATCTATGAACCCTGGCGCAACGATAAGTACGCCGCGATTCAAAGCGCGTTCACTCGCAACATGTTCTTGAAAGAGCACGCCGCCGCATTGCCCGCTGCCGCCGGATTGAACGGCCTGCGTTATGAGTTCTTCGAACCGCTGGCTGTCCTGATGTGCATTGTGGCGCTGGTGCTGTTGCTGGCGTGCGCTAATCTTTCCGGTCTGCTGCTGGCGCGCGCCGCATCCCGGCAGCGCGAGGTTTCCATCCGCCGCGCCCTGGGAGCGGGAAATGGCCGCCTGGTGCGGCAGTTCCTGGCGGAAAGCATGTTGCTGGGGGCACTCGGCGCCGTCGTAGGTTTTGTCTTGGCGCAGTGGTTCAGCAGAGCGTTGATCGCCATGATGACGAATGGCGACCAGCTCGATCTGGCGGTCTCGCCAGATTGGCGCATCCTCGCGTTTACCGGCGCCATCTCGCTGCTGGCTTGCATCGTCGCCGGCCTTGCGCCGGGCCTCAATGCCGGAAAAGCCAACGTCAATCCAGCGCTCAAGCAAGTTCGCAGCGGCAGCCATCGCCGGCTCGGGCGCGCGTTGGTGATTATGCAACTCTGCATTTCGATGACGCTGCTGATCGGCGCCAGCCTCTTCATCCGCACGCTAGTCAAGCTCTACAATGTCGATACTGGCGTTCGCACCGAGGGCGTATTTCTGTTCAACATAGCTACCAAAATACAGTTTCCGGCCGCCCGCGGCCTGGCGATCGAATCCGCGATTGTGGACCGCTTGCGGCAAATGCCCGGAGTTATTGCGGCAAGCGCCGCAGCTATGCCTCCCATCGCCGGCGGCCTTTGGGACCAGCGCGTGCAACTTGATGGTTACGTTTTCCGTCCCGGCGCCGACGATACCGCGGCTTTCAATGCTGTTGCGCCGAAAGTTTTTGCTGTCACCGGCACGCCGCTGCTGCTCGGCCGCGATTTCAATGAACGCGATGCTGCGGGAGCGAAACCGGTGGCGATCGTCAATCAGAGTTTCGTGCGCTCCTTCTTCGGCGGCCAGCCGCCTCTCGGCCGCCATGTGACATCGGCCAACCTCGTATACGAAATTGTCGGCGTTGTGGGCGATACGAGATACGAGAGCCTTCGCAAGGCGATGCCGAAGACCATGTTCATTCCCTTGTCGCAGCGGCAGGGCGGCCGGCCCACAGGTTACACGTACATGGCGCGTATCGACGGCGGCGACCCGATGCGTCTGGCGCCGCTGATGGAGCGCGCCATCTCGCAAGTCGATTCAGCCTTGCGCTTGCGCGACCCGCAAACATTTGCGGAAAGCGTGGACCGGTCCACGCTGAATGAGCGCATGATGGCCACGCTCGGCGGCTTCTTCGGATTGCTGGCGTTGATTGTGGCGTGTCTCGGCATCTTCGGGATCATGGCATTCCAGGTCTCGCGCCGCATCAACGAGCTCGGCGTGCGCATGGCCCTGGGAGCTACCAGAGTAAACATTGTCACGCTGGTACTGCGCGAAGTGGCGATGCTGCTGGTACCGGGATGCGCGGCGGGCTGTGTTGCCGCCCTGTGTCTTACGCGCTATGCCAAGAGCATGTTGTTCGGAGTGACGCCGACCGACCCGGTGGCGTTCGCGCTGGCCGCCTGTGCGCTGGCCGCCGCCAGTCTCGCGGCGGGATTCCTGCCGACGCTGCGAGCTTCACGCATCGACCCCATGACCGCGCTGCGTCACGAATAGGAGCCAACATGTTCAGCGCCTCGAACGGCAGTTGGCGATCCATGCCGGTGCGCGAGCGATGCTGCCGATACCAGGATGCGCGGCGGGTTGCAACGCCAGCAGGAAATCTCGGGATGTCGAGAGATCAGACTACCTATCTCGGTGACCGTTGCCATCGACTTCAAGTGTATGGCGGCGACCCCGTCAGACGACCCGGCGTCATGAATAACACATGTCGTGGCCCTTTCGAGCCATAAAGACATGAAACGTACCAGGCGCGCGATTTAGCAGTAACCTTTCCGTACCCGATGCGCGTCCCACTCTCAACGTGACTTCGCGCGTGAGCGTTCTCGCTGCGGCGGTATTTACGGGTTGGTCGGTAGCCGGCTGGAATGCCGCGGCGCAATCGATGCCGGTGTCTCCACAGGACACGGCGGCCGTTCCGAACGCGGTCGCGCAATTGCCATCCGCGCCTCCGCAGGACTTGGCGTCCGCCCCGGCGCCGGTCGAGACTGCGGCGGCTGTCATCCCGGCCCCCGTTGTCCCCGCGCCTGTGGTGGTTCCACTCAACGATCAGCGGATTGCGCTGGTGATTCCGGATTACCAAACTGTAGAGGATTCGTCCGTGCCGGTTGCACCAATGACCGCCCGCGAAAAGTGGCGTCTGGGCTGGAAAGAGACCATCGACCCGTTCAATATCGCCACCGCCGCCATGACTGCCGCATGGGCCCAACGTGGCAATCAGACTCCGAAGTACGGCGAAGGCTGGCCGAACTATGGCAGACGTTTCGGAGCGGCGATCGGCGATTTCGGCACGCAGAATCTCTTCAGCGCCGGGCTTTTCGCCGTCTTGACGCACGAGGACCCGCGCTACTTCCGCAAGGGTCCTGTCGCCCGAATCATCCCCCGCATCTGGTATTCCGTCACACGGTTGGCGATTTGCAGAAACGATTCCGGGCGTGAAACATTAAATGCCGCTAATTTTCTGGGAATGGGGTTGGGAATCGCGGCGTCCAATGTATACTATCCTTCATCAAGCCGGACCGGAACTGTAATGGCAGGCCGGGTTGAGACCAGTATGTTAGGTGGAATTACGGGCAATCTGATGTCCGAGTTCTGGCCGGACATACAAAAGAAGTTTTTCCGAAAGAAGTCTAAGTAACAAGCGAAAAGAAAGCGGATGAGCCTGGAAAAGCCTGGTTCCACCTGGCGAATTGCGCGTCGTGGTTTGGTCTGCGCGGCCTTGTGTCTTTACACCGTGTCCGCGAAAACACCCTCCGGAACGGCCATCGAAGCTCGTCTGCAAACGCCCATTTCCTCATACGCCGCGCGTGTGGGCATGCCGCTCGAAGCCATTGTCACTACGCCGGTATGCTCGACGGGCGAGGACGTGCTGCCGGAAGACGCGGTGGTGACGGGCGTGGTTTCGAAAGTTCACCGCGTAGGCCTGGGCCTGGTGCACGAGAGCGCCAGCATGGAGGTCGACTTCAACCAGTTGCGGTTGTCCGACGGCCGCACCTACCTCATTCATGCGCAACTGACCGCCATCGATAACGCCCGCGAGCGCGTGGATAGCCACGGCGAAATTCACGGCATCCGCGCCACCGCCACGCTGTCGAACCGCGTGGGTCAACATCTGGCCTTGCTGGCCCTGGGCCATCCGTTGGTGGCATTGCCGTTCTTTGCGATGCAAAGCGCTATGTTCCATTTCCCCGACCCGGAAATCGAGTTGCGCCGCGGCGCGGATTTTCATCTCGCTGTGCAGTTTCCCGAAGAGTTCGGGTCGGTGGTGAAGTGCACGCTGCCAGAAGAGATTCCCGAGCGGGAATGGGGCGATCTGCATACCCTGGTGAACCGCCTGCCCTACTGGTCCTATTCCGTGCGCCAGTCGCAGCCAATGGACTTGGTGAATCTGGTCTACGTCGGTTCCGCGGAAGAGATCAACCGTGCATTCTCCGCCGCGGGGTGGACTGGAGCGCAGCCGAATTCGAGGCGCGCCACCGTGAAGGTGATGCGGGCCATCGCGGAAGATCGCGGCTTGGCGGAAGCTCCCATGCGCATGCTGCTGCTGGATGGCGCCGAGCCGGACATGCAGCTTCAACAGAGCCTGGACACGTTTGCCAAGCGCGACCACCTGCGCATCTGGGCGCGCAGCGAACAAATCGACGGGCGGCAGGTCTGGGCCTCGTCGGCCACGCGCGATCTGGCGGCGGTTTTTGCGATGCATCCGTTCGGATTCACGCACCAGATTCAGGACGACGTGGACCTGGAGCGCGACCAGGTGGTTAGCGATCTTGCCTTCACCGGATGCGTCGATTCGATTTCGTACGTCGCGCGGCCGGAGACAGTGCGGACATCCGGCCAGGACTATCGCAAAGGCGTCATCACCGATTCGCGGGTCGCCGTGATAACTCTGAATTCCTGCGAAGAGCCGCGCAACGATCTCTCGGATATCGGCGAGATGCCGCAGCCCCGCAAGCTGGTCCGGTGGATTCGGCGCGTGACCCTGACCGTGCGTAACCATTATCTGCGCGACAATTGGGTGTGGCGCGGCGGTGAGGCGCTCCGGTTCACTTTGCATACGGTGCGCTCATGGCAGCAGGAGCGCAAGGATGAACAACTGGCGCGCGAGCTCGATGCAAAACTGGCTGCGCGGCCGGAGCTGCGGCAGGATTTCGCGGTTAAGTAAGATGCGGCTCTGCGCGTGGATGTTGGCTGCCAGCGCACTCGCATCGGCGGCCCCGCAGCAGGCGCAACTGCTTCGCCAAGGGTGGGCGATTCAATCGTCGACCGACGTGCGCGAAGGCGGCGCCGCGATCTCGGCCGCAGACTACAGATCAAATGGCTGGTATAACGCGGCGCTTCCCTCGACGGTGCTGGGCGCGCTGGTGCAGGACCACGTTTATCCCGACCCGTATGCGGGCATGAACCTGCGGCAGATTTCGGGAACATCGTATCCGATATCCTCCAATTTTTCGAATGCGCCGATGCCGCCGGATAGCCCATTCCGGCACTCGTGGTGGTACCGGACCACATTTTCAGTCCCTGCGGATTATAAGGGCCGCACTGTCTGGCTGGGCTTCGACGGCATCAACTTCCGCGCCAATGTATGGATGAATGGAAAGCAGATCGCATCGGCGGATCAGACCGCGGGGGCGTGGCGGCTCTTCGAGTTCGATGTCACGGCGGCGGCCAAACCGGGCGAGAACAACGCGCTGGCGGTGGAGATTTTTCCGCCGCAGCCGAATGACCTGGCCATCACATTCGTGGACTGGAATCCGCTGCCGCCGGATAAGGATATGGGACTCTGGCGCGAGGTCTATATCGCCGCCACCGGCCCGGTCGCCGTGCGTTTCCCTGCGGTATTCACCAAACTGAATACGCCTGCCAACGATCAAGCCCAGCTTACGGTGCGCTGCGAATTGCGCAATGCCTCGGCGCATGCGGCGGATGGCGCGCTGCGCGGCAAAATCGAAAACATCGAGTTTTCGCAGATGGTGCACCTGGCGCCGCATGAGACGCGGGTGGTGCATTTTACGGCGGCGGATCAGTACCCGCAGCTCAAGATCGCCAGGCCGCGCCTGTGGTGGCCGGCGCAGGTGGGCGAGCAGAATCTCTATCCGCTCGATCTCACTTTCGACATCGGCGGCAAGCCATCCGACCAGAGCCGTATTCAATTCGGGATCCGCGAGGTGACTTCCGAAGTTGACGCGCAGGGGCGCCGGCTGTTTCACATCAACGGAAAGAATATTCTGGTGCGCGGCGCGGGCTACACGTTCGACATGATGCTACGCACCTCGCCGGAGCGGCAGGAGGCGGAGCTGAGATACGTCCGCGACATGAACCTGAACGCGGTGCGCTTTGAGGGCAAGCTGGAAGACGACCATTTCCTGGAGCTGTGCGATCAATACGGCATCCTGGTGCTGGCCGGCTGGTGCTGCTGCGACCACTGGGAAAAGTGGCAGGACTGGAGCGCGGAAGACGAAGCTATCGCCGCCGCATCTTTGCGCGACCAGTTGCGGCGCATGGAGCGGCATCCGGCGCTGTTCGACTGGATGTATGGCAGCGACAATCCGCCGCCGCCCAAGATCGAGCAGATCTATCTCGACATCATCAAAGAGACGGAGTGGCCGAACCCCTACCATTCTTCGGCCACCGCGAAGCCCACCAAACTCGGCGGCCCGACCGGGGTGAAGATGACTGGACCCTACGAGTATGTCGCGCCCGAGTATTGGCTGCTCGATACCAAGTTCGGCGGCGCGCACGGCTTCAACACCGAGACTAGTCCGGGGCCATCGCCGCCGCCGGTGGAATCGATGAAACGCATGCTGCCCGAGGAGCACCAGTGGCCCATCGATTCGTGGTGGGACTATCATGCGGGCGGCGGCGCGTTCAAAGACATCCACGTTTTCGCCGAGGCGTTGAACGCCCGCTACGGCCCCTCATCCAGCCTGGAAGAGTTCGCCCGCAAGTCGCAGATGATGGCCTACGAGGGCCATCGCGCCATGTTCGAGGCGTACGGGCGAAATAAGTATACTGCTACGGGAGTGATCCAGTGGATGTTGAACAACGCCTGGCCGGGACTTATCTGGCACTTATACGATTGGTATCTGCGCCCTGGCGGATCTTACTTCGGCGCCAAGAAGGCGAATGAGCCTTTGCACGTGCAATACTCCTACGACGACCGCAGCATCGTGGTAGTCAATTCCTATTACAAGGCGTTTTCGGGAGTGAAGGTGCATGCGGCGGTCTATAACCTTGACATGACGGAGAAGTTCGCGCGCGACGCCACGGCCGATATCGCCGAAGACAGCGCCACGCGCGTTCTGACTCTGCCGGATATTACCGGACTCAGCGCGACTTATTTCGTGAGCCTGTCGCTTTCCGATAACTCGGGCGGGGCCGTGAGCCGCAATTTGTATTGGCTGTCCACTACGCCGGAGACACTCGATTGGGATAAGTCTACTTGGTATTACACGCCCACCAAAGCATTCGCCGATTATACGGCGCTGAATTCGCTGCCGCCGGTGACTTTGAAGTTGAATTCGGAAACCAGTCAGCGGGGCATAGACAGGGTAACTACGGTGTTTATCGAGAACCCTGGAACGGCGATCGCATTCGGCATACGGCTGAAGGCGACCAAGGGAGCCGATGGCGAGGAAGTGCTGCCGGTGCTGTGGGAAGACAACTACTTCGCGCTGCTGCCGGGCGAGCGGCGCACCGTGACTGCCACCTATCGCGCGAAGGACCTGGGCCGGACTACGGCGTTAGTGGAGGCGGAGGCTTGGAATTCCAAGAAGTAAGGCTTCGACGCTGAGACGCTGAGACGCGGAGTTAGCGCAGAGAAGACTTAGAGAATTGAGAGTGTTCTCTCTGCGTGGGCTCTGCGTCTCCGCGTCGAATCCGATCGCTCTCACCCCACCTGCAGCGCAATGCGGAAACTTGCGCCATTCACGGCCAACTGGTGCGGCTTGATCGTCACTCTGTCCGGATTGTCGAAGCTGATGGTGCGCGCAGCTCCTGCCTTCGCGTCCATCGGTCATCAGCACCGCCCGCAACAAGCTGCCAGGCCGTCGAAGTAGACCGTTTCGGTGACCGTACCGGAAACTGATGCGATAACGGATTTATTTTGCATCAAGCCGGCATTGTCAAGGAAAATTGTTCGGCTTCGTTCGGTTTACGAATCGCCTACCGCCAAGACGGCGCGTTTGCGCGCCTGAGTCTTAGATAGAATAGACCGCATGAGACGTTCCTCTCTGTTGATGCTCGCAGCGTCGTTCTCCGGCGTTGGTTCACTGCACGCACAAACTACCAACCCGCTGATCGCCGAAACCAAGGGGGCCTATGCTGCGATCAAGGATTATTTGACCCGCGCCGCGGCGGCTATGCCGGAAGCAAACTACAGCTTCAAGCCGACGCCGGATATACGCACCTTCGGCGCGCTGCTGGGTCACATTGCCGACCATCAGATGCGCTTCTGCAGCACGGCGCTGGGCGCGAGCAAGCAGGGAGACGCCGGCTCCAAGACCACCAAAGCCGACCTGGTGGCGGCGCTAGCGGCCTCCTTCGCCGAGTGCGACGCGGCGTGGGGCAGCATCACCGATGCCAATGCCACGGAGATGGTGGGCCAGCGCTCGAAGCTGGGCACGCTGATTCTCGATGTGATGCACAGCAACGAGGAGTACGGCTATATGTCGATCTACTTCCGGCTGAAAGGCATCGTGCCGCCTTCCACCGACCGCAACGCAGGCAAGTAGCGCCCGGCTTCGGCAAGCTCAAGCCATGCGCTACCCAAGACTCTTCACCGCACTGGCCGCTCTGAGCGGCGTGGCCGCCTTCAGCCAACCGGCCGGCCTGGTGCTGCGCAACGGCAAGGTCGTCACCATGAATGGCGCGCAGCCGGTGGCGCAGGCCATCGCGGCGCTGGGCGATAAGATCGCTGCGATCGGCAGCAATGGCGATGTTGCCAAGTGGATCGGCCCACAAACCAAGGTCATCGACCTGCACGGCCAGCTTGCGATTCCCGGATTCATCGAAGGCCACGGCCACTTCATCGGCATCGGCGAATACCGCCTTGGCCTCGATCTGCGCGAAGCCCGTACGTGGGACCAGATTGTGGCGCAGGTCGCTCGCGCGGTCCAGCAGGCGAAGCCCGGGGAATGGATCGTGGGGCGCGGCTGGCACCAATCCAAATGGGACCATCCGCCCGACCCTAACGTAGAAGGCTTTCCATTGCACGCGTCGCTCGATGCCGTGTCGCCGAACAACCCGGTGCTGCTGACGCATGCCAGCGGCCACGCGGTTTTCGTCAACGCCAAGGCGATGGAAGCCGGACACGTCACGCGCGACATGGCGAACCCCGCCGGCGGCGAGATACTTAAGGACAAAAGCGGCGACCCCACCGGCCTGCTTCGCGAATCCGCGCAGGGCCTGGCGAATCGCGCCCATGAAGCGTATCTGGCCAAACGCACGCCTGCCGAAGCCGCCGCCGATCTGCGCAAAGAAATCGACCTCGCGAGCCGGGAGTGCCTCTCCAAAGGCATCACCAGTTTCGAAGACGCGGGCTCGCCGCTTTCCACCGTCGACACGTTTCGCGCCATGGCTGAGAAACGCGAGCTTGGCCTGCGGCTGTGGGTGATGCTGCGCGCGCCGAATGCGCAGCTGGCGGCCAATCTCGACCGTTACAGAATGGTTGGCATCGGCGAAAACCATCTCACGGTTCACGCCATCAAGCGCTATATGGATGGCGCTCTGGGGTCGCGCGGCGCATGGCTGCTCGAGCCATACACCGATAAGCCCGACAGCACCGGCCTCAACATCGACGACCCGGCCGATATCCGCCGCACGGCCGAACTCGCTATTGCGCACAACTATCAGCTCTGCATCCACGCCATCGGCGACCGCGCCAACCGCGAAGTACTGAACATTTACGAATCCGTGTTCCGCGAGCATCCCGATAAGAAGAATCTCCGCTGGCGCATTGAGCACGCGCAGCACCTGAGCGCGGCCGACATCCCGCGCTTCGGCCGACTCGGCGTGATCGCGGCCATGCAGGCCATCCACTGCACGTCGGATGCGCCCTTTGTGCTGCTGCGGCTGGGCGCCAAGCGCGCCGAAGAGGGCGCGTACGTGTGGCAGAAGCTGATGAAGTCCGGCGCTATTGTGGCTAACGGGACGGATGCGCCGGTGGAAGACGTCAGCCCCATCGCGTGCTACTACGCCGCGGTGAGCCGCCGTTTGAAGGATGGCTCGGTGTTCTATCCCGACCAGCGCATGAGCCGCGAAGAGGCGCTGCGCTCGTATACGTGGAACAACGCGTATGCCGCGTTTGAAGAGAATGTGAAAGGGTCGCTCGAAGTGGGCAAGTTGGCGGATATTACGGTGCTTTCGAAGGATATTCTGACGGTGCCGGAAGACCAGATTCCGGGGACGGACGTGAAGTATACGATCGTCGGCGGGAAGGTGATGTTCCAGCAGTGACGCTCGCCAGTTGAGCAGACTCGTTTTGAGCCTGGAATTC
Source organism: Bryobacteraceae bacterium (assembly GCA_049522755.1). GTDB lineage: Bacteria > Acidobacteriota > Terriglobia > Bryobacterales > Bryobacteraceae > PALSA-243. The sequence continues at coordinate 32,052 of JBEKNN010000018.1, forward strand.
CGGCAGACGCGCCGCCGCCGCAGCGCCGATTCCGTTCACAGACGCGCGCGGCCGTAGTGTATACTGCGATCAATCCTGTGAGAAGTTTTACGTTGAGGAGGACTGTCAGATTCGATGTTGCCGATCCTTTTTGCAACCTACGTAGCGGTCTTTGTGGCCGAGATTGTGGGCGACAAACTGCTTTATACAACTGGCGTGCTGGCGACGCGCTATCGCACGCCGCCGATACTCGTGGGCATGGCCGTGGCGTTTATGGCGAAGATGGGCGTGGCGGTGCTGCTTGGTAAGGCCATCGCAACCTTCTTGCCGCGGCCGGTGGTGGCGGCCCTCACGGCCATCAACTTCTGCGCCATTGCGTATGTGCTCTGGCGCAAGCCCGACACGAGGGAAGTGAAAGAAAAGAAGGAGTACCCCGCGTCGCGCGCGGCGCTGGTATCGTTCGCGGCCATCTTCTTTTCGGAGTGGGGCGATGTGGGCCAGATCACCGCGGCCAATATGGCGGCCCAGTATGGCGGCTGGCCCGGGTCGGTATGGCTGGGCGCGGTGGGCGCGATGGTCACCAAAGGCGCGCTGGCGGCTTCCATCGGCGCTGGCGTCCGTCAGTGGATACAGGATCACTTCTCGCCCAGGACGATACGGTACGCCGCGGTGGGCCTCCTGCTGCTTCTGGGGATACTCTCGGTGGTGGAAACTTTGACCGAGACGCATGAGGTGGCAACTCTGCTGATGCGTTCGGCTGCTTGATGGTTGGTATGCCGGTTCGGGACTCTCGGCGCACGGAGCGGCGAGAACTGCGTTCACACGAGTGTGAACGCAGCACGCATGGGCCCAGAGGGCGCCCCGTGCGCCACGACAAGGCGCACAATTGATGGTCTCCAGGGAAGAACGCACTTATGCTCTGAGGTTCATTGTGTGCCTCGGCGTCGTCAGCTTGTTCGCCGACATGACGTATGAGGGCGCCTATAGCATCATGGGGCCGTTCCTGAAGGAACTGGGCGCCAACGCTGCGCAGGTCGGCCTGATCGCCGGTCTGGGTGAGATGATGGCCGCCAGTCTCCGCTATTTCTCTGGACGCCTGGTGGACCGCACGCGAGCTTATTGGGGCGTCGCCATTTTCGGATACTTCCTGAATCTGGTGGTGGTTCCGGCGATGGCTTTCGTGGGTAACTGGCAGATGGCGGCGCTGCTGGTGGTGGCCGAGCGGACCGGAAAGAGCCTGCGCGGACCGGCGAGGGACGTTCTGCTTTCGGAAGCTACCGGCAAGATCGGCCACGGTTGGGGATTCGGAGTGCATGCGGCGATGGATCAGACCGGCGCCGTGCTGGGTCCGCTGCTGATGTTCGCCGTGGTGGCGCGGACGCAGCATTTTGGCCCGGCGTTCCTGCGGCTGGCCGTGCCCGCGGCGGGCGCGTTGATTGCGCTGCTGATCGCGCGCGCGGTCTATCCGAATGCAGGCGCGGCTTCTCCACGCGCTGCCAAGAAGCAGACGCTGCCGCACGTGTTTTGGACCTACGTTGCGGCGGCGGGTTTGCTGGCGTGCGGATTCATCGATTTTCCGCTGCTGGCCTATCATTTCCAAAAGACGGCAGTGGTGGGACCGGCGGACATCCCGCTGCTGTATGCCGGCGCGATGGGAGTGAACGGCCTCGCGGCGATGATCTTTGGAAAGCTGTTCGACCGGTACGGGATTGCGGTTCTCACCTTCGGGATTCTGATCTCGCTCTTCGCTCTGCCTTTGGGATTCCTCGGCGGGTCTTCCGGCGCGATCGCCGGTGTGGCCTGCTGGGCGACGGGGTTGGGGGTGCAAGACGCTTCGCTGCGCGCGGGCATCGCCCAGGTGGTTTCAATGAACAAGCGGGGCGCGGCTTTCGGCGCTTTCAACGGCGTCTACGGAGTGGCATGGTTTGCGGGCAGCGCCATAATGGGGTTGCTCTACGACCACTCGGTGATGGCGTTGGTAGTGTTCGGAGTGGTCTTTCAAGTGGCGGCCGCGGCGGCGTTCTTCAGACTGCGGAAGCCGCTCGCGGAGCTGGCTGCGGCGGCGTAATTAGAGCAGTCGGCGCGGGGCCGGTGTTAGGCTTCCGCTTCTGCGAGGGTTGGCCAAATCGTGTTTCATCTGTGTAGATGATACAAACCCTTTTGGTTTTGTTGGAGTGACGAACGGACGGGGGCTCAAGTGCCGACCCTCGGCCGAGCGCTATGAGCGGCTCGGGACTGGGCAGGCCATGGGCCCGCCCCACTTAGAGCGTGCATGGGGTCGAGGCGGGCGGCGCGGCGGGCGGGGAGATATGCGGCCAGGACGGCTACCGCCGAGAGTAGGGCGGCTGCGGCAACCGGAACGGCGAGGTCGAGCGGGCCGATGCCGAAGAAGGCATCGCGAAGGGCGCGCGCGGCGGCTATAGTTCCGGCGCAGCCTAGTACGGTGGCGATTGCCAGAAGTTTGCCCAGGTCGCGAATGACCATGCTGGATATAGCGCCGCGGCTCGCGCCGAGCGCCAGGCGGATTCCGATCTCCTGCGTGCGGCGCGCCACGGCGTATCCTACCACGGCATAGATACCGATGCAGGTGAGCGCGAGGGCGAGTATGCCGAAAGCGGAAGTGAGGGTGGCTACGATGCTATCGTCGCCAAGCTTGTCGTCGATTTGGTCGGAGAGGCGCGCGATAGAGCCGACGGAGCGCGATGGATCGAGCTGGCGTACAATTTCGCGGAGGGCGCCGGAGTACTTCGCGGGGTCGGCGCTGGTGCGGAGTACGATGTTGGTGACCGGTACGTCCGCAACCTGTGCGAGCGGGATGAAGGCGAGGACTCCGAACGGATCGCGCGGATCGGCAAAGCGCATATCGTGGGCCACGCCGACGACTTGCATGGCATTGGCGGCGTCGTACTTATCGCCTTCCGAAATGAGGCGGCCGATGGGATTTCCGGCGCCGAAGAGGCGGCGGGCGGCGGTTTGGCTGAGTACCACGACGCCGGGCGTCTTGACCTGGTCTTCGGCGGCGATGGGACGGCCGGCGAGGATTTCGATACCCATGGTTTCGAAATAGCGCGGCGATACGGCGACCACGCGAACGGGCTGTGAGTTCTTCTCCTGTTGCAGCGGCGTGGAGAGGCGGCCGGTCCATTGGCCGCTCGACATGGGGCCGAAGCAGGAGACCGCGGCGGATTGGACGCCGGGCAGGGCGTTGACGCGATCGAAGAGAGGCTGGATGAGTGCGGCGTGGCGCGCGCGGCCGGCGTCGCTTTCGTAGTCGTCGAATTGCAAGGGCAACTCCGCGACCAGGACGCCCTGGGTGCGATATCCGAAATCCTGATGGCGCAGGTGGTAGAGCGAGCGTAGCAGAAGTCCGGCCCCGGAGAGAAGGAGCAGCGATACGGAAACTTGAGTGACGATCAGAGCTTTTCCGAAGAGCTGGCGCGACGGGCCGGCGGTCTGGCTGCGATTGTTGGCGAGCGTGGAGCGAATGTCCATGTGGGTTGCGGCGAGCGCCGGCGCGAGCGCAAAGAAGCTGGTGGAGAGCACCGCTACTCCGGCGACGAAAGCCAGAACTGGCCAACCGGCGTCGCTGGACGCTCGTGACGCGCTGCCCTCTCCATACGCCATGACAACCACGGCGCGCCAGGCCCAGGACGCCAGCGCGAGCGCCGCCACGCTTCCGATGGCGGATAGAAGCAGACTCTCGGTGAGCAGTTGGCGGACAACGCGCCAGCGGCCGGCGCCCAGGGCGAGGCGGACGCCGATTTCGTGAACACGGGCGGCGCTGCGTCCCAGCAGGAGGTTGGCGAGATTACAGCAGGCGATCAGCAGCGCGAGGGCGGCGACGGCCATCATCATGAGCAGCGGAGCTTCGTACTGGTCTTGCAGCAGCGTGAGGCCGCGCGCGGCGGAAGAGAGCTGGATGCTGTCCTGGGGGAGGCTGGCGGTACCGACCTGGTGAAAGAGCGCGTTGAGCGCGGCTTGCGCGCGCGCCAGGGAAACGCCAGGCTTGAGGCGCGCGACGGAGGTTAGCCAGAACTCTTGCGTATCCTTCAGCAATTCCTGGTGCATGACGCGCGGCTGCAGGCTCATGGGCAGCCAGGCATCGATGTTGAAACTGAGCGCGTCGCCATAGAATGAGGGCGCGGCGACGCCGATCACGGTGATGGGGATGCGGTTGATTTCGATGGTCCGGCCGACGATATCGGACTTGCGGGAGAACTGACTGGCGAAGAACGCGTCGCTGATCACGGCGACGGGTTCCGCGCCGGGTGCGTCGTCGGCAGGAGTCAGGGTGCGGCCCAGGTGCACGGCGGCGCGCAGCACCTGGAAGTAATTGCCGGTCACGAGCGTGGCGTTGACCTTCCTGGTTTCCGAGCCGGTGCGCAGGGTGGATTGAATCAGCGGCGCATAGGTGCTGGCGTAGATGCCTTCGGCCACGTTCTGGCGCGCGGCCATCTCGCGATAAACCGGATAGCTGAAATCGCCGAGCGTGCCGTTGGCGCGCACCTTGAGCAGCGCGAGCCGGTGGGGCTCGGGGACGGGCAACGGGCGGTAAATGACGGAACTGAGCAGCTGAAAAATGGCGGTGTTGGCGCCGATGCCGACAGCGAGGGTGAGAACCGCGGCGGCGGCGAAGCCGGGGTTGGCGCGCATCTGGCGCACGGCGTAGCGGAGGTCTTGCGCCAAGATATTGAGGGACGGCAGGGTGCGGTGGGCGCGATGCGTTTCCTGCATGTGGGTGACATTGCCGAATTCGCGGCGGGCGGCTTGCAGTGCGGCTTGGCGCGTGAGGCCGCGGCGCTGGTAATCGGCGGCAAGGGCGTCGATGTGGGCATTGATTTCTTCGGCGAGACGGGCGTCCTGCTGCGGCGCGGAGAAGTGGGCGCGGATGCGGGATAGCAGAGTTCGAAACATGGTTGCTAATTCCATTTTCAATTCCTTGATGGGCGCTCAACGCTGTCGATGACGAGGATTTCGACTGTACCCTTGGCCGGCTCTAATTTCAGGCCCAGCTGCTCTTGAAGGGCGGTGAATATCGACGGGCCGGTCTCGGCGGTAGCGGCGTCGTCGGGCGTCCAGGCGAGAGTGAAGTTGTAGAATCCGGCGAGGCCGGTCTTGTCTATCACCTGGCTGCCGACGCGGCTCGAGAGGACGCCAGCCAGCCCGGACATGGTCGCACCGCGGCCGTTCAATTGAGTCTTCCCGAGGCCGATTCCGAGGCCGGCCGCGTCCACTGGCGTGAGTTTGGGCCCTTTCCTGGCGACCACCAGATCGAAGACGGCTTGCTCTTTCGGCTCGCGATGCAGCTTCAGTTGGAATCGATCCACTAAGAGCGACTGGAGCATGAGACGAAGATCGGCGGTTGTGGCGGGAGCGGGCGCCTTGGCCTCGATGTCGAATAATTCGGTGTCGGCCCACCGGGGTCCGCCGGATATTTGGACGTCGCGAACGTTGTAGGAGAACGCGATCAGGTGCTTGATGTCGGCGGCCATCGCGCGGAAGCTTCCAGGGTTCGGAGAGTACAGTTGAAGGCCGATGTGTTCCGGGTCGGCGGGCTTGATGGAAGCGGCGTCGAATGTTGCGGACTGGGCTGCAAGCGGCTGGGTTGTTAAGAACGCGATTGCGGAGGCGGTCAGGTATAAGCTTGCGAGGGTTGACAGACGAAAGCATCTGTCCCACGTTGGCGTTTGCATCAGCCTCCATGGGATGAAGCCGCGGCGTTGGTAATCGGCGAGGCGGGCATCGGCGCGCGGGCTCATGAATTCGTCTCCAGAAGGCGGTTCATCATGGCGACGGTGCGGGACCAGCTTGCGGATTCGGCGGCGAGTTGGCTGCGCCCGGCATCGGTGATGGAGTAGAAGCGCGCGCGGCGGTTATTTTCGCTGGAACCCCACTCGCTGGCGATCCAGCCGCGCTGCTCGAGGCGGAGCAGCGCCGGGTAGATGGTGCCCTGGTTGAGCGCGAGGGAGCCTTCGGCCACCTGCTCGATGCGGCGGGCGATTCCGTAGCCGTGCAGACGGCCGAGGGAGGCGAGGGTTTTGAGGACCATGAGGTCGAGAGTGCCGTAGGGGATTTCAGTCATGTTGCCCATCAACAGGAGTATGTCGCGGGTTCTGTAGAAAGTCAACAGGGGTGATGGGAGTGGGGGAGGGAATTCGACGCTGAGACGCTGAGACGCAGAGGTTTGCCTTTGGGAAGGAGCAATTGAGAGTGTCCGGAATTGGGATTAGGGTCGTTTGGTATTTCATGGATTGCAGGCGGCGGATGGTGCGCTGACGAGTAAAATGGCGAAGCGAGGTCCGGAATAATGTTATCGACCACGTGGTAGGTTTGATGGAGAAATCGGCCTGTCCCGGCGATGTCTTATGCGATGTCTTATAGTGCTCAGAATCGCACTGCAATAGCTTTGATCCGATTACACAATAACAGGCGGGGGCAAGCGTTGTTGAGGCTGGATGCGCCTAAGTTGCTGAAAAATTGGGTAAACAAATTTGTGAATTTCCTGTGATTGCGGCGGGTCCGCAGGCGCTGGCGGGTCGAGGCGCGTTCACACGAGCGGGATGTCTCTTGCGAGTGCTGTCAGCGAGACTTATGAAGCTGCGGGACACCGGCCCGCCAGGCCCGCCCGCGCGGCCAGTTGTTGAAACCGCGGCTCGTGCCGCAGTGCATCGAAGGTGGGCGTCTGAAGCTCGGTGACCCGCATCACCCGCTCGTCGATGGCCCGTTCCAGCCAGGCGAGCGTGGTATCCACATCGCCCAGGCCGGCGTGCACGATCGAAAAATCGAGCGGCGAAACATACCTGTCGCGAGCGAGGCTATCGAGCTGCTTCAGCGTATCGAGCGCCGCCGCACGGTCGCCGGCGCGGCCGTAAGCATGGCCTAGCATCGCCACGTAGATGGCGCCCCCGTGCGATTCCGCGGCCGCGCCCGATAAGACCTCTACAGCGCGATCGAACTGGCGCCGCTGCGTGTAGATTTGGCCCAAAAACCAATTCACGATGGGCAGGCGCGGACCCATCTCCATGGCTTTCTCCACCTCACGCGCCGCTTCATCGTATCGCCGTGCCCGATAATATGTGAACCCGACAAAGCCCGCAATGGACGCCGCGAGCGGATCGAGCCGCCGCGCCTCTTCGGCTTCGGCAATGGCTTCGCTGTGGCGGTTCAGAATCGAGAGCAGGTTGGCGTACCACTGGTGCGCAACCGCGTAATTCGAATTCAGCCGAAGCGCTTCCCGGTAACCGGCCTCCGCCTCCACCCAGTTCCAGTCGTAGCCCTTGCTGACGTCCGCCAGCGCCGTGTGCGCTTCCGCCAGCGTGGCATCGAGCTCCAACGCCCGGCCGGCTGCCGCCCGCGCGCGTGGATAGGTCTCACTGGAAGGAGCCAGACCGTGAATGGCCATCAGTATCCATGTGTCCGCCAATCCAACGAACGGAAGCGCGTAGGCCGGATCGTGATCGATCGCCTGCTGAAACAGCGAAATGGCTTCGTGGTAGGCGCGCGGCGTTTTCTTGTTCCAAAGATGCCTGCCCTTCAGGTAACATTCATAGGCTTGCAGATTCACGCGCCGCTTCCTTGCCGGCGGCGCCAGGGAATCGAGCGACGCCGCGGAGGTCACTTCGCGCACGATCTCGCGCGCCACATCGCACTGCCAGGCCAGCAGATCGTCCAGATCCTGCTCGTAACTCTTGGCCCACATCTGCGCCTGGTCGCTCACCTGCAACAGGCGCACGCTGATGCGCACCCGCTGCAGTTGCCGGCGCACGCTGCCTTCCAGCACGAGGTCCGCGCCGAGTTCGCGCCCGATTTCCCGCACCGTCAGCCCGCGCCGCTGACACTCCATCGCGCTGGTGCGTCCGATGATGCCAAGCTGAGCCGGCGCCAGCGCGCCAAGGCACGTGATCAATTCCTCGGTGAGGCCGTCGTTCAGATACGATTCCCGCGGCGGCTCGGAAAGGTTCTCGAGGGGAAGTACGACTAGTATAGTGCGGTGCGGCGCAGCTAACGCCGTTTCGCCTGGTTTCGACAGCGCGTCCCGGATGGCGGCAGTGAAGCGATAGCCCTTCCCGGTCACGGTTTCGATGAACCGGGGCTTTTCGGCATTATCCGCCAGGGCCGCACGCAGCTTGCGCACGGCGGTGTTGATGGCGGTCTCGTCCTGCAGAAAGTGGTTCTTGCCCCAGATGCGATCCACCAATTCGCTCCGCAGTACCAGCCTTCCGGGATTGGCGGCCAGGAACATCAACAGCTCCATGGGAATCCGCTCGAGCTTTACGGCCTCTCCCGCACGGCGCAGCTCGTAGGCGCTCACGTCCAGTTCAAAGTCTTCGAACCGTATGGGAGTAGACACCGGGCTTTCCTCTCACTCCAGTCTAGTGCCAGTGGAGCCGCGATCCGACACAGAAAATACAGAGAACCTTCATGTGCGCTCCATGGGATTGGCGGCCGTGGCGACGTAGTATAAGCTTCCGGGGCCGCGACGCGGCTACCGCGACAGGCAGTGACAGGCCAGGAGGCCTGTCTTACTGCAGGGGGAGACGATGAACATAACGAGAACCGCCGGAATGGTATCGGCCGCCATAGTGGCGTTGGCGCTGACCGGTCCGGCTTACGCCCAAGCCAACAATGGATGCGCCAACGCCACGCTGCACGGCATCTACGCCTTCCACATCACCGGTCAGATCCTGGCGCCGGCCGCGGTGGCAGGTCCGGTGAGCGGTGTTGCGCTGACAACATTCGACGGTCTGGGTAACCTGACTCAGATCGATAACATCGTCCACAACGGCGTAGTTCCGGTGGAGGACTGGCGGCCGGCGAGTGGCTCCTACAGTGTGAATTCGGACTGCACCGGCACGTTCACGTTCACGCCCATGCCCACGAATTCCGCGGACGCCGGACCCGCATTGAAGGTGCATTTCGTGCTTACGAACAGCGGCGCCGAGATACTCACCGTGGTTACGGGTTCGCCCAATACGCCGCCGTTTGTCGCGAGCATCGTCAGTACCGGCAATCGCCTGACGCTGGCCGCGCCCGGCGTGATCATTCAATGAAGATATAGGCGGTGGCGGAGATCGGGAACGGCGGTGCGTTGGCCGGCGCCTTAGGGATGGTGGGACGCGTGTGACCGGGTGACTCTCGCCAGGCGAGTGTGCGGCTATCTATGTGATGGATCGATCATGTGATGGATCGATCAGGTACGCCGGCCACGCGTCATGATAAAATCCACTCTGCAATGGAACGCGCCAGCAAGCTCATCCGGCAGTTGGGACTTCCCGGCGGCGCCATCACCATCGACGAGCTAGCCTGCGCCGCATGGCCGCAAGCCGTCGGCAACCGGATTGCATCCCACACTCGCGCCGCGAAGATGGTGCGCAGCAGCCTGATCGTGGAAGTGGAGGATGCTACCTGGCAGCGCCAGCTCTTCTCGCTGAAGCCGTTCATCGTCCGCAATCTGGCCAAGATCGTCGGGCCCGGCATGATCGATGACGCCGAATTCCGCATCGTGCCGCGCCGCCGCGACCCTCAGCGCGCCGCACAGGCCGTGCCCGGCGGCCTTTTCGCCGACGAGGCCGACGCCATCGAAGACCCCGTGATGCGCGGCATCTACAAGGCCGCGCGGCGCAGGGCCCACGCATGAAGATCACCGAAGAGCAAGTTCACTACGTCGCCGCGCTGGCGAATTTAAGCTTGACGGAAGCCGAAACTTCCAAGCTGCAGCGCGATCTCGACAGCATCCTCGAGCACTTCGACAAGCTCAACGAGATCGACGTTTCCGGCGTTGAACCCATGGCGCAGGTGCTATACGATACCGAAGAAACCGCGACTTTGCGCGCCGACGTACCGGTCCCTCCGCTCGGCAACGAGCTCGCTCTCGTCAACGCCCCGCAGCCCGGCGCGGGATACTTCAAAGTTCCCAAGGTCATCGAACGCTGAGGCGTGCTAACTTCAGATTTGGACCTCACTTCCCTCACCATCGGCAGCATCCGCGAGGGTCTGCTCGCGCGCAGTTTCAGCGCCGCTGAACTCACTACCGAAGCCCTGCGTTTCGCCGAAGCGGAGAATCCCAAGACCAACGCCTATCTGCACTTTTCACCCGGCCGCGCGCTCGCCGCCGCGCAGCGCGTCGATGAGCAAATCGCCCGCGGCGAAGATCCCGGCGCGCTCGCGGGCGTGCCCATGGCTATCAAAGACGTGATTGTCACTAAAGGCGTCAGGACCACCTGCGGGTCGAAGCTCTTAGCTAATTACATTCCGCCTTACGACGCGACGGCTGTCATTCGATTGGAACAGGCCGGCGGTATCCTGATCGGCAAAACCAATTGCGACGAGTTCGCCATGGGATCGTCCAACGAAAATTCGGCCTTCGGACCGGTGCGCAATCCGGTGGCGCTTGATCGCGTGCCTGGCGGATCGAGCGGCGGTTCGGCGGCTGCGGTGGCGCAGGGAACGGCTGTGGTATCGCTCGGCTCCGACACCGGCGGCTCGGTGCGCCAGCCCGCTTCGTTTTGCGGCATCGTCGGCGTGATGCCGACCTACGGGCGCGTTTCGCGGTATGGCCTCACTGCCTTTGCCAGCTCGCTCGACCATGTGGCGCCCTTCGCGCGCAATGTGAAAGATGCTGCCACGGTGCTTCGAACCATCGCCGGCCGCGACCCCGCCGACTCCACATCCGCCTCCGCGCCCGTGCCCGATTACGCGTCCGCGCTCGATGGCGGCGTGAAGGGCTTGAAGCTCGGTCTGCCCCGCGAGTACCTGAAAGATCTGACCGGCGAAACCGGCGAGGCTATCGCCCGCGGCGTAGAGACGCTTCGGAAATTGGGCTGCGACGTCCGCATCATCAGCCTGCCGTCCACGGATTTCGCCATCGCCTGCTATTACATCATCGCCACCGCTGAAGCCAGCTCGAACCTGGCGCGCTACGACGGCGTGCGCTACACATCGCGTTCCGCCGATTCCGGCACGCTTGCCGCAATGTATCGAAACACACGCGGAGAGGGCTTCGGCGACGAGTGCAAGCGGCGCATCATGCTGGGCACTTATGTGTTGAGCGCGGGCTATTATGACGCATACTATTTAAAGGCGCAGAAAGCACGCGCCCTTATCGCGCGCGATTTCGCCAATGCGTTCCAGGAGGTAGACGCCGTCATTGCGCCCGTTTCGCCGTTCCCCGCATTCCGGCTCGGCGAGAAGGTGAACGACCCGCTGGCTATGTACCTTTCCGATATCTACACGATCACCGGAAGCCTCGCCGGAATTCCCGCGATGAGCGTTCCCTGCGGCAAAACTGCCGGTGGTTTGCCGGTGGGCATGCAGATCATGACTCGCCATTTCGACGAAGCCACTATGTTGCGGATCGCCGCGGCATTTGAAGATTCTCAACAGCAGCAAAATTCGCAACACCACTAAGAGGAGAAGAGTATGCCTTTCGCACTTCCGCCGTTGCCCTACGCCCCCGATGCGCTGGAGCCGCACATCGATAAGACGACTATGGAAATCCACCATGGCAAACACCATGCCGCCTATGTGACTAACTTGAATAAGGCGCTGGAATCCGCTCCGGAGCTCGCTAACAAGACCATCGAAGAGTTGCTGGCGCACAACTGCGCCATTGTACCGGAAAGCATCCGCACCGCCGTGCGCAACAATGGCGGCGGCCACATCAACCACTCCATGTTCTGGACGATCATGAAGGCGGGCGGCGGCGGCGCGCCGGTGGGCAATGTCGCAGCCGCGATTCAATCCACATTCAACAGCTTCGACGACTTCAAAACCAAGTTCAATGGGGCCGGCGCGACGCGCTTCGGCTCCGGTTGGGCATGGCTGGTGAAATCGGGCGGCAAGATCGACATCATTTCCACCGCCAACCAGGATAGCCCTGTGATGGAAGGCAAGTTCCCTGTGATGGGCCTCGATGTGTGGGAGCACGCCTACTATCTGAAGTATCAGAATCGACGGCCGGATTATTTGGCGGCTTGGTGGAATGTAGTGAACTGGGAGGAGATCGAGAGCCGGTTCAATTCGAGTAAGTAAGAGTGAGTGAGTAAGTGAACTACGTGGCGCACGCACTTCTGCGTGCAGTGGGCACATTCGTCTGAAGGCTTCGGGCTGGCAAAGACGCGTTCACACGAGTGTGAACGCTGCACGTAAGAGTGCGTGCGCCACGTTACTAATTATGCAGACTTTCGATCTGATCGTCATCGGCTCCGGTCCGGCGGGACAGCGCGCCGCTATTCAGGGAGCAAAGTGCGGCTGCCGCGTCGCCGTGGTAGAGCAGCGCGAGATCGTCGGCGGCGCTTGCGTCAATACGGGCACAATTCCGAGTAAGACCATTCGCGAAGCTGTGCTGCATCTCTCGGGCTTCCAGTATCAGGGTATCTATGGCGTGAATTATCACGTCAAAGAAAAGATCGCTATGAGCGATCTGACGTTCCGCGTCACTCAAGTGATTAAGACGGAAGTCGACGTCATGCAGTCCCAGCTTGCGCGCAACGGCGTCAGCGTCTTCTATGCGCATGCCAGTTTCCTCGACGCGACGCATGTGCGCGTGGAAAACTCGCGCGGCCAGACCGATTTTGAAGCGCCCAAAATCATCATCGCCACAGGCACTAAGCCGGCCGTTTCGGCCACCGTCGCCATCAACGGAACTTCCATCATCAATAGCGACCAGATTCTGCAGATGCCCGAGATTCCCAAGACCTTCATCGTAGTGGGCGGCGGGGTGATCGGCGTGGAATACGCTTGCATGTTCGCGATTCTGGGCTCGCGCGTCATCCTGGTGGAGAAGCGCCCGCGCCTGCTGGAATTCGCCGATAACGAAATGGTGGAGGCTCTCTCTTATCACTTGCGCGATCACCGCGTCACCATGCGCCTGAACGAAGAGGTGGCGAGCGTGGAATCGGTTTCCGGAAACGGCGTGGTGGCGAACCTCAAGAGCAACAAGCGCATTTCCGGCGACGCGCTGCTCTACGCCGTGGGACGCCAGGGCAACGTGGATGAGTTGAACCTCGCCGCCGCGGGCCTGGAAGCCGATAACCGCGGCCGCATCACGGTGGATGAGGAATTCCGCACCAAGGTTCCGAACATTTATGCGGTGGGCGACGTGATCGGTTTCCCCAGTCTCGCGTCGGTTTCCATGGAGCAGGGACGCATCGCCGCGGCCAACGCTTTCGGCATCAAAATTCACTCCAACCCGGCGACCTACCCCTACGGCATTTATACCATTCCCGAGATTTCGTTCATCGGCAAGACCGAAGAGCAACTGACCGATGAAGACGTTCCCTACGAGGTCGGTGTGGCGTACTATCGCGAGACCGCGCGCGGCCAGATTCGCGGCGACACTACCGGACGCCTGAAGCTCATCTTCCACCGCGAGACGCGCGCGATGCTGGGAATCCACATCATCGGCGAAGGCGCGTCGGAGTTACTGCACATCGGGCAGGCCGTGCTTATTCTGAACGGCACTATCGATTACTTTGTGGAAACCGTATTCAACTATCCCACGCTCGCCGAATGTTACAAGATGGCCGCGTTCAACGGCGTCAATAAATTGAGGCGATTCGAACCTGGAACATAGTCGGTAGCGTATGCTTTAGCTTGCCCACTACTTACATTCAAAAACCGGAGAAGCCACCGGATGATCGCCGGCCACATTCTGAAACGAAAACACGCAGGTCTTTAACGGCGGCGGAATGTTTGTAACGATAGTTGCGGGCGTTCCCAGGTACCTGCACCGCAGGAACAGATTCATGTCACGATAGTCCGCAAGCTTCCAGGTCTCCCGCACTTTGTTGCCTGCTGTCTGCGTATCGTCTGGCGCCAGGTCGTACTCCCGCTTGCCGGGCGTTCCATTGTAAATGGAGGGTCTCTCGAACTTATGCTCGGATTTGGCGCTCTCCGCCTGCCACGGCGCCGCAGCGGACGCCGCGGCTGTAACCGTGATCGATGCAGGACAAGTCAACGGCGTAGGGACCGTAGCGCTCTGGCTCGAAAGAATCGATTGCGCGGCCATGAGGAATCCGGCCGCAAGTAACAGCCGCCTACTCGACAACATAGAACCGACTCCCATCGTTCACCGCCAGGCCGGCGCCATTCCGGAAGTGGATCGTTCTTTGGTGTACCGGCTGGCCGAGCCATTGATCGTAGACGTCTAAGCCTTGCCCGGCAACCTGCGAAACGTAGATCGCCCCATGCGACCGCCCATCCGTATGGTTGCCATAGGTCCCTGTCGGGTCAAAGGTCGCAATCGCCGTGCCCTCGGGAATCGTCATATCTCCAGCCACTAAGCGCCCGCGCTTCCATCCTGCGGTATTAGGCGTCTTAGCCGCCAACTCGACAAATGCGACACACTGGCCGGTACCGATCGCTCTGCCAAGATAGTTCTGCTGGATGTCGGACACACTCGCCGCATAAGACATGATCGCCTCAGCTTATCATGGTCCGGATAATCAGACCCCAGTTACCCTTTCTCCGGACCTCGGCAGTGTCTCCGAGGGCGGCTTTCACCAGATCGATCTCGTGAAGCTCAAATCCGCTTGCCAGCAAAACGCCATTGGGTCGCAACACACGCAGCAGATCCGGGGCCAAGGCGATGATCGCTTCAGGGCTGATGTTGGCCATCACCAAGTCCATCGACTCCGAGGCCACGGCATCTACGGACCCCACGAAGGCACTGCCCGCAATCTCCACTGCCACGGGATCCGTGTCGCAAGCGTAAGTCTTTCCCGCTGCCAGCAGATGCGCGGCCTGCCGCAAAATCCCCGAGCCCGTACCCACGTCGAGCACGCGCATGCCCGGCATCGAGAAATCCTCCAGCGCCTCGATGCACAACTGCGTAGTTTCATGAACGCCGGTTCCGAACGCCATCCCGGGATTCACCGCGATGCGAAACCGCCCGGGCGGCGCAGGGTCGTCGCGCCACTCCGGAACCAGGAAGAAGCGCGCGCCCACTTCCATGGGCTGCAAGAGATCGCGCGCCGATCGCACCCAGTCGCGGTCTTCCTCGATTCGAATCGCGGCGCCGGGATAACGCGCCCGCAGCGCATCGCGATCGGCGCCGTCCTCGAAGAACGCGCGCAGGTAGTGTCCATCGGGCTCGGCGATGCCGCAGGAGCCCTGCTCCCATAAATCGGCGATGAGCATGTCGCGGCCGTCCGCGTCCGATTCGATTTCAAGCGAGAACACGTCCAATTCTAATACAACGAACTCGCCCTATGATATACAATCGGCATGTATATCTATGCAAGTCGCAAAATGGGGAAACAGCTTGGCAGTTCGCCTTCCTGCCGCCGTGGTGGAGGCTCTGGGCCTGCAGGAGGGGGACCAGATCGAGATTCGGATTGCCGGCAAGCGTAAGTTTGAGATTGCTCGCGATCGCAGCGCGGAAAAGGCCATCGAACGCATACGGCGCTTGCGCCGCCCGTTGCCTCCTGGTTTCAAGTTCGACCGTCTGGAAGCGAATGAAAGGTGACTTGGCGTTCCTCGATACCAACGTGCTCGTCTACGCGTTTGCAAAGGATGATCCCCGCACAAAGATCGCGGAGACGCTGCTTGCCGGAGGCGGGGTGATTGGGGTGCAGACGCTGAACGAGTTCGTTGCCGTGGCGGCGCGCAAACTCGGCATGCCCTGGGAAGAAATCCTGGAGGCTCTGAGCGCGCTCCGCGAGCTGTATCCTTCGCCCGTCCCCCTCACCGTGAAGACCCACGACGCAGCGCTGCGGATCGCAGGACGATATGGCTATCACATCTACGACTCGCTGGCGATCGCAGCCGCGCTCGAAGCACGCTGCAATACGCTTTTTTCGGAAGATATGAACGATGGCCAGACGATAGATGGCCTGACCATCCGCAACCCGTTCCGGTAAAACCCGATCACTCGTAAGTGCCATACTGGTGATTTGCGATGAGCTTACGATTACAAGGTATTTTCCCACCGATCACTACGCCCTTCGATCATGCCGGCAACATCTATGTCTCGAAGGTGCAGCACAACGTCGAGAAGTGGAACCTTACGGCGCTTTCCGGCTACGTGGTGATGGGTTCCACCGGCGAAAGCGTCATGCTCACTACCGACGAAAAGGCCGCCGTGTGGGAACTGGTGGCCAAGCACGCCGCGCCGGAGAAGTTGCTCATCGCCGGCACCGGCGTCGAGAGCGTCCGCGAGACTGTCGCCCTGACCAATCGCGCGGCGGAGTTGGGCTATAAGGCCGCCATGGTGCGTACGCCGCACTACTACAAGAACCTGATTAATCGCGCCGACGCGCAGGCGCTTTACTACCGGTCCGTCGCGGACCAGTCGCGAATTCCGCTGATCATTTACAACTGGCCGCAGGCCACGGGCGTGGATATCCCGGTGGAAGCGGTGGTGGCGATCTCCGAGCACCCCAACGTCATCGCCATCAAGGAGAGCTCGGGAAACCTGGAAAAGGTGATGCAGTTGATCCGCGAGGTGAAGCATGGATTCCAGGTGCTGGTGGGGTCGGCGCCAACGCTGTGGCCGTCGCTATTGATGGGAGCGTCCGGCGCGATTCTGGCGTACGCCAACGCGGCGCCGTATTCGGCGATCGCGATCTGGGAAGCTTTTCGGCAGCGCGACGATGCGGCCGGGCTCGATTGGCAGAATCGCATCGGCCGCGCATCGGCGTTGGTCACGACGAAGTATGGAGTGCCCGGCTTGAAGCACGCGATGGATTTGAACGGATACTACGGCGGTCCGCCGCGCCTGCCGCTGAGCGTGCCCACGGTGGACGCCAGGCGCGAGATCGAAGCGGCGTTCAAAGATCTCAAGGGATGATGCGACCTTTGACACGACGGACGGCGCGGGCGCATTCTTCGACGCCAAGAAGGTAGCTGACGCCGAAGTAGGTCAAGCCGTAGGCAGCGAGGATCGCTATACCATCCAGTTTCGGACTCTGCATTCCGATTCCAAACTTCACCGCCCATCCGGCGGCGGCCGCGACTGCCGCGGCAGTCCACAACTTAGCTACCAGCGCCGCGGGCAGCCCCGTGTCCCCGATGCGGCGGTTGAGCGTCCGGCGCAGCAGCGTGAATTCCACCCATCCGGCGACGCCGGCCGATGCCGTCAATCCCGCTACTCCCCATTCGGGTGCGAGGCCGATCAAGGGCGGTAACCGGATGGCGCATAGGTAACCCAGCACGGTGGTCAGCGCGACGCGAACCGCGGCGAAGCGCAGCGGCGTTCGCGTGTCGCGCAACGCATAGTAGGTCGAGGCATACAGGCGTCCGAGCGTCGATGCCAGCAGCCCTACTGCGGAGCCCGCAAGGATTCCCCAAATGAATTCCGAATCCGAATGGTGAAAGCGTCCGCGCTGAAACAGCGTTGCCGCAATCACATCGCCCAGCGCCAGGAACGCCATCGCGGAAGGCACGATGAAGAATGCGATTTGCCGCAAGCCGGAATCGAGGCGCCGCCGGAGATACGCCTGGACCTCGACGTCAGTGCCCAGCGCGCTCGACATCGCCGGCAGCTCCGCCGCGGAAACGGCCATTCCGAAGAGGCTCACCGGCATCATGTAGATGCTCTGTGCGGTGGCCAATCCGTTCATGGCGCCCGTGCCCAGTTGTGTAGCGAACAGGGTATCCACATACGCGCTGATCTGTACTACTCCGCGGCTGAAAAAGACCGGGACGAAGTTCCGGATTACCTCGCGAACATTGGCCGCCCGCGTATCGAGGCTGGGGCGCAGCCGGCGGACCAGACGCAGCACGTAGGGTAACTGCACGCCGAACACGAGCGCGCTGCCCACCACCGAACCCCACGCCAGCTTCACGGCGAGCGACGATAGATCGGGCGACGATGCCTGCCGCCGGCCGAACCATACCAGGGTCGCGATCATCGCGATGTTCCAGACCACCGACGCACTGTACGACAGGAAGAACTTGCGATGGCTATTGAGAACGCCGAGACACCACGCGGAGAGCACCAGCAATCCCGCGCCAGGGAAGAGAATCCGAACGAGGCGGATGGTCAGTTCGCGCTTGGCGCCGTGATAACCGGGAGCGATCGCGTCGATCATGTACGGCGTCGCGATCACGCCCAGCAGCACGATTACCGATGTCACCAGAGCCAAAATCGCGCCCACCGCGCCCGCCACGCGGCCGGATTCTTCCTCGTCCCCCTGGCTTACCAGACGCGCATAGACGGGAATGAACGATGCCGAGAGCACACCCTCGCCAAAAAGGGTCTGGAGGAAATTCGGGATCTTGAACGCGGCGGTGAACGCATCGCCCGCATCGGATTCTACACCGAAATAGTAGCTGAAAAACCCTTGGCGGACCAGGCCGAAAACCTTGCTTAGCAGGATTCCCGCCGCGACCAGGAAGGCGTGCCGGCCGGTGGCCTCGCGTTTCCCGGGCTGCGCCACCTAGCCCAACTTCTCCAGCACCGCGTCGGTAACCTCTGAAGTACGGCTGTGTCCGCCGATATCGGGCGTGCGCACTTTTCCATCCGCCAGCACCGCCGCGACCGCCGTCTCAATATCGCGCGCCGCGGCGGAAACCTGCAGGTGTTCCAGCATCATGGCGGCGCTGAGAATCATGGCCAGCGGATTGACGATGCCTTTTCCCGCGATATCCGGCGCCGAGCCGTGTACCGGCTCGAACATCGAAGGATACCGCCGCAGTGGGTCGAGGTTGGCGCTGGCGGCCAGGCCCATGCTGCCGATGACGGCGGCGGAAATGTCGCTCAGAATGTCGCAGAAGAGGTTCGACCCCACCACTACGTCGAAGCTTTCGGGACGCCGGATGAAGTTCATCGCGGCGGCATCCACCAGCAGCGATTCCGTCTCGACGTCGGGAAACTTCGCCGCCACTTCCTTAAAGACGCGATCCCACAGGACCAATGTGAAGCCTTGCGCGTTCGACTTGGTGATGGAGGTGACACGCTTCTTCTTGTTGCGCTTCACCGCCAGCTCAAACGCGAAGCGCACGATGCGCTCAACGCCGCGCCGCGTGAAGACGGAGGTTTGGATGGCGACCTCATCGGGCTGCAGGTGGTAGACGAATCCGCCGACCTGCGCGTATTCGCCCTCGGTATTCTCGCGGATCACCACGAAATCGATATCGCCGCCCTTGGCCTTCGCCAGCGGTGACTGAACTCCCGGATAAAGGTATGCCGGCCGCACGTTGGCATATTGATCGAAGGCGCGGCGGATGGGCAACAGCAAGCCATTGAGCGTAGTGTGGTCGGGTATGTCGGGATGTCCGACGGCGCCGAGCAATATCGCATCGCATTGCTGCAGCAGATCGATGGCGCCCGCGGGCATCATGCGGCCCCAGCGGAAGAAATGGGCGGACCCCCAATCGAAATCCTCAAACACCAGCGCGACGCCGTGCTTCTTCACGGCCGCTTCGAGAACGCGCTTCGCTTCAGGTACGATTTCGATTCCAACGCCGTCGCCGGCAATCACTGCAATGGTAAGAGTTTTCATGTGCTCGAAGACAATTCTCGCACGCGGGCGTAGGCGCGGCGCACGTTCGGCGGCAGGTGGTAAAGGTCGAACTGGCCGGGCGCGCACCAGGCCACCGCGCGAGTCTCCTCAGAGACCTGCAGATCTTCGGTAACAGCCTGGAATTGGAAGATCAGGTCGTGGTGCAGATGGTAGGGCTCGCCGCGCTTGAGTGGGATGCCGTGGACGTCCAGGCCGGCGAGCGGCGGCCGCGCGGCGGTGGCGAGTTGTGCGCCCGTCTCTTCGACGACTTCGCGGCGCGCGGAATCCCAGATCTCGGCATCTTCCCGATCAACGTGCCCTCCGGGCAGCAGCCAACGGTCGAGGCGGCGATGATGCACAATCAGAAGGCGCTCTCCATCCGGCGCCAGCACCAGGCCGGTGGCGGTGATGTGGCCGGGCGTGAATTGATGGCGCGAGAACGGAGCTGGGGTGCAAGCGAGCAAGAGCAGCGTAAGTTCCCGGCTCTTGGACAATGCGCCGTCGTCAGGTTCGTGATAGCCTTCAACGAGCGCCATGAGAGTTTGAGCGTCCATCATTTTTGAGCGTCTCTTACTGTGAGTGTTTGGCGGGAATGCCGGCGTGGCGCGAGATCGAAGCGCGTTCACACGAGTGTGAACGCTGCACGCAGGTGCCCAGAGGGCGCCCAGTGCGCCACGGCGGCTTGGGCAGTTGCATTAGCGGCTCCATGGCTCGTTCCATAGACGCCGGAGAATCTCATGGCCTCCGGCTTCCACTAACTCGCCGCCTCCCATGACCAGAACGATGTCGGCGTCCACGGCCGAACTTAGACGGTGAGTCACGGTTATTACCGTGCGTCCCGCGGCGACGCGGCGCAGTGTCGCGAGAATCGCGGCTTCGGTGGCATGATCGAGCGCGGACGTCGCTTCGTCCAGCAGCAGGATCGCGGGGTCCCGGACCAGGGCGCGGGCGATCGCAATACGCTGGCGCTGACCGCCCGACATCAGGCTGCCGCGCTCGCCCGCATTCGTGTCGTAGCCCAGCGGCAGGCTCTCGATGAAGTCGTGAATCTCGGCGGCCCTGGCGGCGGCTTCCACATCCGCATCGGTTGCATCCGATCTGCCCAAGCGGATGTTTTCGCGGATGGTGGTATGGAAGAGAAAGCTCTCCTGGAAGACGATGGCGATCTGCGAAAGCAATGACTCGCGAGTGACCTTACGTAAGTCATAGCCATCGACGCACACCGAGCCCTCGACCGGCTCATAGAGTCTCAAGATCAGGTTCAGGATGGTGCTCTTGCCCGAACCGCTCGGCCCCACGATAGCGGCGCGGGAGCCGCGCGGGATGCGAAAGCTCAGCTTGCTCAGATGACGGTCTGTACCGTTATAGCCGAACGACACACGGTCGAAGACAATCTCGCGCTGCAATCGCGGAAGCGCGATGGCATCGGGCGCATCGTTGATGCGCGGCTTCTCGGCGAATAACTCATTCATGTGACGAATGCTGCCCGCCGCTTGCATCACTTCGGGAAAGAACTGACTGATGTAGCCGATGTTATAGCTTAGCTCCCAGAAGACATTCTCAAATGTGACCAGCGTGCCGATGGTGATCCGCTTGTGAAACGCCAGCCAGGCGCCGAATCCCAGGATGACCAGGTGAAGCAGTAAGACGGCGGTGGCGACCGAGCGTTCTACCATGGCGCTGAGAAAATTGACCTGGACCGAACTTGCGGCCAATGGAATGCTTCGCCGCCGGAGCCACACTTTGGCGATGGCCTGCAGACCGAATACCTTAATCACGGGCTGCGCCAGAACATTCTCCTGGACGATATTGAGCGTATCCGCTTCCAGTTGCTTCTTCCGGTAAGTGGCGGCCACAGCGCGCGGCGAGAAAATCCGGGGGCCGATGAGAGTCAGCGGAAAAATGAGCATGGCAGCTATAGCCAGCGGCCAGTTCAAATAAAACAGCAGCGCGACGGCAATGATGAGCTCGAGCGCAGGAGTGAGCCCCATTCCCAGCCAATACCTGACGGCTCCTTCCACTTCGCCCAGATCGGTGGAGAAGCGCGAGATTACCTCGCCGGCCGTGGTGCGGGAATAGAAGTGAAGCGAGAGCGACTGCAGGTGATCGAAGAGACTGTGACGGATATCGCGGAGGATAGCCGCGGCAAGGCGGGCATTGAGATACTCGACGCAGATAGCGACCGTGGAAATGACAACCGCCAGAACGCCAAGAACGATCAAAATCCAAACCAGGGCTTCGCGATTCTGTTTCAGCAGGGCGTCGTCGATCAAGTACTTCAATGAGAGCGGAAACGCTACGTTGTAACTGGTTTCCGCCAGGACGCCCAGCGCCAGCAGGGCAAGTACGGAGCCGCGCTTCCGATAGTACGGCCGCAGGAAGGCGAAGACCGGGCGGAGCGCGCCGACGCCGTGCGCGATGTCCGGAGTTTCGTCCTCATCCTCCTCGACGTCGTCTTGTATTTCTTCTTCTAATTCGAGGTCGTCCAGCTTAGCGTGATTCATGGCTTCACTCGTCGAGTAGCGCCGGCGCCGGGTGATTTTGCACGCTTGCGGGGGGACGGCTGTTTCGCCGCTGGCAGCCTGGTGTAGAAGCAATAACGCAGGCTTTCCCGGTCCGGATACCATGGGTCGTCGCCTTCGTTGTATTTTTCTTCGCAGCGCCAGAGGCGATCGAGAGTGTCTGCATCGGTTGCGGCGATGGCGAAGCCGTTGGCGGTAAACAGCTCGCCCCATTCCCAGGTGGGCATCAAGGCTGTGACTCCCACAAGCAGATCGCGCTTGAACAATTCGGGGTTCATGTCGCTGGTCAGGCTGGCAAAAATCACGCCGCGGCGGCACACGCGGTGCAGCTCGCGAATGGCCGCGCCTAACTGGTCCTCGGGAATGTGCGCGAGACAGGTTTCATAAACGAAGGCGAAGTGGCCGTCGGGGAACGGCAATTTGCGAATATCGCCGAGTAAGTTGCGCTTTCGCCACTTAGCCGGCGTCCGGCTGTGAATGTACTTGTTATTTTCAATTCCCCACGCCTCGATCCCACAGGCGGCGAAATCCGGCAGAGTCAACCCGTTGGCGGATCCGGCATCGAGCAGACGGTAAGGCGGCTTCGCCTTCCAGGCTATCCCGATAAGATCGCGCACATAGTTCGGGTCGAAATACCAGTCGTAGGAATCTTCATAGGATAGGTCATTGTGATACTTCTCGAAGTAACTGCGATTGACTCTCCGCGGCTTCTTGCCGGCGGCGGTTTTCAACAGCTGTTGCTTGAGGCGCCAGGATTGAAAAAAGTCGGTCGCGAAGTCCGCCGAATCCAAGACACCGTTAAGCGTCGAATCGAAGAGATAATCGCCAACCATAAACAGGCCGGGGTGGCCCTTGGGGTCGGGCATGTGCGAGGAGCGGCTATCGCGGACGGGGATTCCGCCGGGCTGGGCGTTGACCGATGCCATCCAGCGGTGTACCTTGGCTTCGAGGAACGATTCTACAGCGTCGGCGCGAAGCGGCTCCGGCAAGGAATCCAAGACCTTGCAAGTCACCGTTTGGTCGTCGAAGTTGCCCAACGACAAGGCATCCGTGCCTGGGATGAGCCAACTCAGGACGCCGTATTCACCGGCATCGTGCCGCGCGCTTTCGTCATAGACGCAGCAACCGCCGAAAGCTTCCAGCATGAACCAGGAATCGTCGATGGTATCGCGCCAGAACGGCCTGCGGAATAGAACCGTCGCGCGCAGGTAGTGCCCGGGCCGGTCGTAGTATGCAATAAACCTGGCCATGGCTTTTCGCAGCGTGGCGCCGCGCCATTCCACGGTTCCCAGGCAGTTATGGGGCAGGGCAGTGAAGACGGCATCGAAATCCTGGTACTCCGCGGGGCTGCGTTCCTCCTCCACGGCTGTAGCGCGGCGATAGGATACACGATAGCTTGCGTCGGCGTTCCTCTGCACGCGTGTTACGGGGCAGTATGTCTCGATGCGAGTGTTAGTAAGCCGGCGCCGGAGTAACTCAAGCACGCATTGGTTGCCGCCATTGACGGAATAAAGATGGAGATAGCCGGGGACATCCATCAGGAAATTTTTCAGACCATTGAGTCCGTTAGTCAAGTGCGGTTCGGTAGCCAGATCGCTGTGGACGGCCACTTGCAAATATTTCCGGGCCGTGTCGTCCGGCACATCGTCCAGGATATCTTCGCAAGTGCGGCTGGCCCAGGGATGCGTGTTGTCGAAATGGGGAGTGCCTTCATACCAATCGGCCTTAGGCATGGCTGCGACGCAGCGCTGGCGAAACTGCTCGATGGCATCCAGAGTGGCGCGGCCGCAGAGGCGCCGGATGTCGCTCTTGTTGCGCAGAATCTTTCCTTCAAGGACGACGGTTTGCCCGCTCATCGGCACGGTTTTCAAGCCGAGCTTCCCGATCAGTTCCAGCAGCGGGTCGGGGCCGACCATGGCGTAGTTATAGAATTCCGCGGCGCCGGCCTCATAGATCACGGGCGCCGAATCGAACCGGGTAGTGACGATTTTTCCGCCGGTTCTGCCGGAGGCCTCAAACAGGGTGGTTTGGCAGGAGTCCCGGTATTTCTGCTCGAGCTGGTAAGCGGTCATCAGGCCGCCGGGACCACCTCCGATAATGGCAACTTTGGTCATGATTGTTCGTGGATTTCGACTGATAGGCCCCTGGAATAATTGTGTCAGGTATCACTGGAAGCCCTGGTACGGAAGGATACGCGGGGCTGGCGAATTGGCTCTACATCTATGATTCCGCCTGGGGCGGGTTTGGTTCCAAGTGCGATGTCCAGCGACGCGAAGATGGGGAATCGCAGAGGCCGCGCGGCGGGGGATTTGGCGAGGCATTCGGGCCGGCGAAGGGCGGTTGGGACGCGGGTCTCCGAAAAATGGCGGAACGAAGCCAAGGATGCGGAACTGGTTTTGGATTGTTGGGGTTGCGGACGGAGACGCGGCGCCGAGAGGACTTTGCGGGGCACTCGGCGCTGGCGGCGGGAGCAGAGATTGGAGAAAATAGCGGAACGAAGCTGAGGACGTGGAACCGGATTTGGATTGTTGGGGTTGCGGGCGGCGTTCGGAATTGTGTCCGAGGGCAGGGCGTGGCCGGCCACTCTGCGGCACGCATCGGCGGCGGCGCGATTGGCTGCGATTTGTCTAGTGGCTGACATCAGATCCCGGTTAGAGACTAGCAGGCGTTTTTGGGGCTGAGCGGCGCCAAAGGGCCAAAGCCCTTTAAAAAGGCCGAAAATAAACTTCGAGATGCTGTGACTGGGGTTTGCGGGGGGACGATTACCCACCGATCAGCGCGACTACGGAATGGGGGCTCACTCGCGAATACATGGGTGTTAACAATATGGCTGTCTGACGCGCCGAATTGCAGGCCCGACAGCGGGATGCATCCTGAAGGTTCCGGTCCCTCATGGGTGATTGCTGGTGGCAAGGGCTGCCGCCACGAAGAGGTGAGCCGCGCCAGGCGCGCTGGCCATCGTTTACTTCACGGCCTGCAAAGCCGGCTGCAACCACGACAGTAGGAAGTTGCCAACTTCGGGCACCTGCGACGCCAGCAGACTGAGCAGCGGCAGAGCGCCGAACGAGGCTACGCGGTAAACGAAGTTGAGGCCCAATTGATTCGGGGCCGTAGCGCTGAGCCGGCTGAGCAGCGGGTTGCGATCCATCTGCGCGAATACCATCACGCAGAATCCGCCGACGATGACGAAAATCAGGACCAGCGCGACTCCAATTTCGCCGCGCCCCTCGAAGGGATAAAGATTCAGGGCGGCTACCAGCAAGATGAATACATACCCGAGCAGCGCCAGCGAGGAACGCATCTCCGACAGTGAGCAGTGGATGAACGCGACGAAGCGAAGCGCCAGGAACTCTCCCCTGGCTATCGGAATCGGATCTTTTGTCCATTCCTCCGGCGCCTGGTCTCTGCCTTCACGGGAGGTAATGGTGTCCGATATTCCCTTGTCCCAGGTGGGGCCGAGGTTGTTCGCGATAGCCACCGCGGCGGTGTTCAACGCGCAATTGAGCTTTTCGGTGGCTTCAAATACCGCCGGATGCGGTTTCTGCGGTTGAAACGACCGGCGCGGCGGATTCAGGAACGACAGCGTATCACTTATTGCTTCCACCTGGTCCTGTCCCTCGGGTATCATGCGCAAGACCTCCAGCGACCGCATCGGCAAGTAAAGCTTCGGCCGGGGATCTCCGGTCCAGACGGCGGTCCAACTGAAATCCTTCGGAAGACGGGAGAAAGCATAGCGGAGCGGGCGCCGTTCCAGATCCTGCAGCAGGATCCGCAGGGTCCTCCACAACCTGAGAAAGCGCACCAGGGTTACCGTCAGCTCTGCAACGACCAGCGACGAAAGAACCGCGACAACGACTGTGAAGGCAGGGCGCTCGAGAGTTGCCAGAGCGCGAAACGGATTGAAGAACCAGAGCCAGCAAGCCACCGCGGCCACGGTTGCGCCGTATTGCCAGGAAGCGAGACCGAGCACCGTACCTTGCGTTTCGGCCTCGTCCAGCCGAAGCCCGAGAGCCGCTGTCGGACAAATGGCGGGCCGGTCTTCCGCCACGCGCAATTGAGACAAGCGGAAATACAAGCAAAGATAGAACGCCCAAAGGAGAGCGACGACGGGGACCACAGGC
The DNA here is from genome assembly GCA_049522755.1 of Bryobacteraceae bacterium. Lineage (GTDB taxonomy): Bacteria > Acidobacteriota > Terriglobia > Bryobacterales > Bryobacteraceae > PALSA-243. The sequence goes on from JBEKNN010000018.1 coordinate 58,119, forward strand.
GAGGCCCCGCTCTCGAGGTGCATGGCGCGGTACCCCGCAAACTGAGTCGCGTGGCCTGCGGACGAAGACATGGAGACCAGGAAGACGGCGGCAATTTCCAGCGAGGCGCAAGCCAAGGCCGCCAGCGTGAGGATCCGGCTCTTGGCCGCTGCCCAGACGCCTTCCGCTATCGCGGCCCCACCGAGCGCAAAGGCGAACACCACTTCAAACAGAGACTCAATTGTGAATGGCGGGTTTGGCGGCCCTTCACGCGCACTTACCTTCACGGCCAGCCCGAGGAACAGACATAGGGCCGCAACCGCGAGCGATGCAAAGGCCAACAACCCTCGTCTCCGCAGCTCTAACTCCGGCTTGAATCCCCATCCGAACACGCGAAGACTGGCATGGTTCCACAAATCGGGGCGGTAACTGCCATTCATGAAACAGGTAAGGGAGACATGCGTGGCGCAGGCGATCCAAATGAACCAGAAGAATACGATCCAGAGGCGGGGTGCGTCTTCCGCCCGGAAGTGTTCGCCACTGTGCGCGCTGGGAGCCGGCCCGTACAGAAGCGGACTCGGTAACTCACTCGGCAGCGCGGGCGGCAGGGCTTCGATGGGCCACCAGGCATCGGCGCCAAGGACATTGATCCAAACGTAGGGCCGGTGCTCGAGCTTCGAGTGAGCGGGGTTGTCTCCGGCAAACGGGCTGGCATAGTCCAGCAGATAGTCGGCGGCTTTGGAAGTATTGGCGTCGAATGCCGACTCACACCATGGGTCGGACTTACTCGGGTCGGAAGGCGCCGCGGCCGGTGGCGCCTGACCGGTGGAGAGTAAGAGCATGCGGCGGAATGCATTGTACTCACCCTCGGCGCTATCGGACGAAAACTGAGTGCGCTTATTTGGATTTGACTGGGATTGGTTGCGTGCGACCAGGGGATAAGACGAGAGGGCCAGGATGCCGCTTAGTCCCCAGGTTTGAGACGCCCGAGCGTAGAGAAGATCGGTATGGAAGAGGACGATTCGAACGTTGGGCGCGAGCCCGCGAATGCTCCTGCTCAGAAACAGCGCATCGAGGGGGTCGGTGGCGACGATGCCGACATACCGGATGCGCTCGCGCCTGAGCGTGGCAGCCAGGGCGATGAGCACGGCCTCCTGGGAAACGGGTGTTTGCAATCCAAATGACGGAATAGAATCCTGACCGGCGTCGCGCAGGTCCAGAGGAAGCGCCGGGTAAACGGCGTTCTGCGGGTTTAACGTGGAGAGGTTGGGGAGTTGGCCGGATAGGTTCCGGATGCGCGCGATGCCCCGGGGATATGGCAGTATCAAGGGCTCACCGACGACGGCTTTCCGCACAGGGCCATCGACATCGAGAAGGCGCCGGGCGCCGTAGGCCGTCTCATCTTCTTCGAGAAAGGCAAACTCCCGCGGGGAGATGTTGGCCGCGTAGGCAAATAGGGCGGCCTGCTCCTGGTAATCCGCCTCCAGGGTGGTGCAGAAGTGGGAAGGAGCGAGCGGGTTTCCCAACACTCCGGTAACGGAGCCGCTGATAACCGCCACGGCGGCCGGCTGCGAGGCGCCTCGCCAGTCGTTTTTCCAGTCAAGCAGAAGCCGCAGGGAAGCGAGCGAGCCGGTGAAGTTGGGGCCCAGGATGCCCATGCAGGATCCTTCATTCTGTTTCTGTTGGCAAAACGGAAGGTCGCGGTTTTTCAGGGCGGCCGCATAGGTCCAGGCGCTGCGGAACGCCGCCCGATTGATGCCCGAGGTGGGAGTCTCGCCGACCAGGAACACTAAGAGGAGCTGATGTGGATCCTTAAACCCGCGGAATAAGAGGAGCCCCGGACTACTGACGCGCGACGTGCGTTCCTTCTCATCGGTGTCACCCTTTGCGGCGTTGGCATCCTGTCCGGTTACCGTCCGCCAGGGGAACCAATAGCCATTGAAGAGATAGCGCTCATCGCCGAGATCTCCATCGGCCGCGGCCCATGTGATGCTCTCGACGTTGCGGTCGAAGAAAAGCGACAGGTGGGTCAGCTCCGGATCCGGGACTGTGGCGATTACGACCTTCCGGGTAAATGTCCGGGCGGATGGCGTGTCGAAGCAAAACTGATTTAGGATTTGGTCTTTGTCTTTGGGCGGCGCGTTACTGGAATCGGGTGCGGCATTGTCGTTGAGATAGGCGCATACGGGCGTCCATGGCCCGAACCTGGTGGCGTCTCTGGAGGGTGTGGCCGGCAGGCTTTCACTGGCCGGGGCAGCGGCCGTGGGATGCGGATTTGGATTGTTCGCGGATCGGAAAGGAGCATCGTGGGCGAAAATACCGGCGACAACGAACAGCCCGGCTATAGCGCCTGTTTTTCGATTCATTTCCGCAAGGGTTTAGAAGTTGGCATAATATCGTGGAAACGAGGAACAACGCAAGCTGAGGAGAGGAATCAGATTCGACAAGCTCGGATGCGATTAGTCGGCATTTCTCGCGGGCTCCGAAGGAAAGACGCGTTCACACGAGTGTGAACGCTGCACGCAATGAGTGCGTGCGCCACGAACGGCTCCAAGAGATACGCGGGTTAGCGCGTTGCGGAATGAATCGCCGGATACCGGCACGCGAAGACTCTCACCATGCGATTCGCATAGAGCGGCTTTTCCCGCCATACCCAGCTATTTTGGACCGACCATACGAAGTCCGTATCCTTGACAATCAGGACATCGGCCCCAAGTCTCTCGCAGGCCGCGGAACTTGCGGGCGCGGGCTGGCCGCGTTCGGGAAATAGCGAATTCGCGGCCGCGACAAGGGGAG
>JBEKNN010000019.1:0-56970 GCA_049522755.1 Bryobacteraceae bacterium
CAGGCCCAGCAGCCCGGCTTCGGCGAGAATCATCCCTCGGATTTGCCCGGCGGACGCGCCCAGATAACGCAGCATGCCCAACTCGCGGCGGCGGTCCAGCACCACCGCCAGCAGCGCGTTGGCGGCGCCCAGCATGGCGACCACTATGGCCACCGCTTCCAGGCCCCAGGTGATGGCGAACGTCCGGTCGAATACCTGCATCGAGACGCTGCGCAGTTCGGCGTTTGGCGCAATCGCGACGCCAAGGCCCGCGGTGCTTAACTGAATCTGGCGGCGCACCGCATCGGCGTTCGCGCCGGGCGCGAGATAGACCGCAGCGTTGGTGGCGGGCTGGGCCGGCAGATATTTGAGCAGGGTGGAATTGTCGAGAATCACCAGGCCCTGGCTGCTCGAGTAATCGTAATAAATGCCGGCGATGGTGAGCGCCACGTTGGCCGTGCCCATGGGCAGCGCGATGCGATCGCCGGCGGAGAGACCGAATTTGTTGGCGAACGGTTCGCTGACAATGGCGCGGTCGTGGTTGGGCAGCGAGCGCAGAATGGCGTCGCGGTCCTCGCCTCGCAGGAAGCGCAAGCGCCCGTAGCGCCGTACAATCCCGGTATCGCTTGCGCCCAGGGTGGCACGTTCCCCACGAAAATGCAGCTCCAATCCGTGGAACACATCCACCGCGGCCACGCCGGGCGTTGCGGCCAGAATGCCGAGTACTGCGGGCGCAAGCGGCGGGAACGATCCAACCGCGAGCCGGTCCGCCGGCCGCACGTAGAGATCGGCGCGAAGCTGCGTATCGAGCCACACCGCGACCGTCTCGCGAAAGCTGCCGACCATGATCCCCACACTGGCCATCATGGCGATGGCAGTGGCCAGCGCCGCCACCACGATCGACGTGCGCGCCAGCGATCCAACCAGGCTCCGCCCCGCCAGCATCGCTTCCACGCGCCGGTGGAACATGCTCCGCGTGGCATAGTTCACCGCCAGCACGAACGCCGGAGCCGCCAACGCCACCGCGCCGATAGCGAGAAACGCCGCGGCATATCCACCCGCCGGGAAACCTCGGAACGGCGCAGCCTGGAGAGCCGCGATCGCTAGTGCCGCGAGAATCGCGGACCATACCAGCCCGCGCCGCCAGCGCAGCCGCGCGTGGTGCTCGCGGGCGCCGCGGCTCATCGCTTCCGTGGGATGCACGTCCATCGCTTCGCGCGCGGGGCCAAGCGCGGAAGCAAATGCGGCCAGCGCTCCTATCAAAATTCCGAGGGCGCCTTCGCTCAGGGAAAGCTCCACCGGAGCCGGCCGGCTGGTCGTAAAAATAGCGTTGACGGTGCCGGAGATCAACTGCACAGTGGCGCCGGCAAGCCCACGTCCCATCATCACGCCCAGCGCCGCGCCGGCAATGCCCAAGAGCAGCGCCTCGGCCAGGAACAGCGCGAAGACGGACGCGCGGCCGGCGCCGATGGCGCGCAAGACGCCGATTTCCGCTCGGCGGCGCACCACGCTAATCGAGATGGTGTTGTAGATCAGAAACGCGCCCACCACCAGCGAAATGTAACTCAGCACGCGCAAGTTCCAGCGGAAGGCGCGCAGCATCCGCTGGTTCTCGTCGCCGCGCGCGCCGGGCTTTTGAATCAGGTACCCGGCGGGCAAGAGGCGGCGGATGGCGTCTGCCGCATGCGCGAAATCTTCATCGGGCGCAACCGTGACATCGATACGATCCAGCTTGCCATAGCGTCCCAGGGCGTGCTGCGCGGGCGCGATATCGAGAGCCAGGAAATCGGAAGGGCCATCCGCGATCTGCGCGATCCGGAAGCTCTGCGCGCGGCCGCCGAGTTGCACTGTCAACGCATCGCCCGCCCTCAGTTTGAGCCGCTCGGCAAGAGGCTTCGAGACCGCCATGCCATCCGCATTGCGACCCTCCCCGCCGGTCCCCCCACTCTCACCGCGCTGTCCCGCCGCGGCGAGAAAATCGACGCCATAGAAAGGTACCGAGCCGATCCCCGCAATGCCCGCCTGCGTCTCCATCACAGGAGCGAATCGCGCATCGATGGGAAGCGCCACCAGGCGTCCGATCCATTGCTCGTCGATGCCGCCATTGGCGGAGATCTCCAGATCCGTCTTGCCCGCCAGCGTTTCCAGCGACGACTGAAAGGAGCCCGTAGCGGCGTCGCCGGCGAGGTCGATCCCGACCACCACGCCCACGCCCAGCGCCACCGCCAATATGGTGAGCGCGGTCCGTAGCGGATCGCGGACCAGCGGCCGCAGAATCAGCATGCGCAGCAGCTTCATGGGCGGTCAATCGCGCCGTCTTTCGCGCTGTCTGTCGCGCTCTCTATCGTGCTCTCTATTAGCACGACGCGCCCGTCGCGAAGGCGCACCCGCACATCGGCGATGGCAGCGGCTTCGGCGCTGTGCGTGGCCACCAGCACCGCGGCCCCGAATTGGTCGGCGCTTCGCCGCAGCAGCGCCAGAATCTGGCTGCCGCTGGAGTTATCCAGGTTGCCGGTAGGCTCGTCGGCGATCAGCAACTCCGGCGAATTCACCAAGGCGCGTGCGATTGCCACGCGCTGCATCTGGCCGCCCGAGAGCTGGTAAGGGAAGCTGGCGGCCTTCTCTTCCAACTCCACCCATCGGAGCCGGTCCAGCGCAGTCGCCGCCGATTTCGGCGCACGCGCGAGCAGCAGCGGCAGCTCCACATTTTCCAGAACGGTCAGAGTCGGCAGCAGTTGGAACGATTGGAACACGAAACCGATGCGCTTGCGGCGCAGCGCCGTCAGCTCGGCGTCATTGAGCGAACTGGTGCTGCGCCCATCGATGAGCACCTCGCCGCGCGTCGGAAAATCCATTGCGCCAGCCAGATTCAGCAAAGTAGTCTTACCGCACCCGCTGCGCCCCACCAGGGCAGTCACCGAGCCCGGCGCGGCGCACAGCGAAACATCGTGCAGAACCTCGGCCGGCTGGCCTCCGTTGCTGTAGGTTTTGGAAACTCCACGCAGCTCCACGCGGGGCGGGCTCATCTAGCTCCATTCTACGCAGATGGCCGCGCTGGCCAAAGCGGTAGCGTCTGAAAAGTGCGCTGCTGGGGCGTAGTAAGTCACTTCCGAAGTTCAGCTAAAAAAATCGCAAACTAAGAGGTTCAAAAAATGGCGACTCGGTGTACACTGTTTGAAACCTGGGACCCAGGAATGGGATTCCCAGTCTACTCCGGGGTGACGCACCTAAAATCTGCTTTGAGAGGAAAAGTAATGCCGAACTCTACTTTGCGGTTTTTCCCGGCTCTGTCGCTTGTGCTCGGGGAGGGGCTATTTCCCGCACAGGTGAACACGGGGCTGAATAGGTTCATTCAAGTTCGCTTCCGGGCAGCCATGAAGCTGACCGCGTGTACCGGCGCCTTGGCGGCGCTGTTGTTGATTACCGCTATTGCGCCGGCCGCTTTGGCGCAGACCACCACGGCCGGAAAAGTTATCGGCACAGTCACCGATCAAACCGGCGCCGTGGCGCCCAGGGCCGATGTGCAGCTTCAAAACGTGGACACAGGCGCCGTACTCGACGCCAAGTCGGACGCAGCCGGCGGGTTTGTCTTTCCCGTTGTGAATGCGGGCAATTATCGGATCACTGTCAAGCTGGCCGGGTTCCGCACAGCCGTTGTCGGCCAAATCGCTGTCGATGTAGAGAAGACCAACACAGTGCCGGTGAGTCTCGAAGTTGGCGGCGACACCGAAGTGGTCGAGGTGACTGCAACCGCTGCGGCGCATTTGCAGACCACGGATGCGCAGATCGGCAACGTGGTTTCGACCGACAGCATAATGCGGCTGCCGGCGCTGCAACGCAACGCCATCGAGCTGATGAACCTGCAACCGGGGGTGGTGGCGGGCGGCGCCGGCCTGGCCATGCGCGTCAGCGGCGCGATTGACGATCAGAACACTGTGACGCTCGACGGGATCGACATCACGCAGAACCTGGTCGCGACCGGAACTTCGATTCCGACGCCGGACGACAGCGTGGAGGAATTCCGCGCCAATGTCGCCAATCCGAGCGCCACGCTGATGCGCGCTTCCGGAGGCCAGATTACGCTGATCGGCCGCCGCGGCTCCAACGAGTACCACGGCGCGCTGTATGAATACCTTCAGAACAACGACTTGAACGCGAATACCTGGGACAACAATCACGCCGGCCTGGCTAAGGCGATCATCCACGACAACCGGCCTGGGGCACGCCTGGGCGGCGCCATCAAGAAAAACAAGACCTTCTTTTTCGCCAACTATGAGGCGCGCCGCTTCGACAGCGTGTCGCAGGTGACGCGCACAGTGCCCACCGCGCTTTTGCGGGAGGGCATCGTGCAGTTCCAAGGCCCCTCGGGCGTCGAACAGTTCAACCTGAAAACCGCGGCTATTTGCAACGCGTCGCCGGGCTCGGTCGGAACCACCCCGTGCGATCCGCGGGGTCTGGGCATGAGCCCGTCGGTAGCGGCGCAGTGGGCGGACATGCCTCTGCCGAATCTGGCCGGCGGCGACGGCTTGAACACCGGGAGTTATTTCGCCAATCTTCCGACCCCGACTGAAACCGACTACGGCGTGATGCGGATCGACCACATGATCACCGACAAGCTGACGTTGAACGCCACCTTCACCTATTTCCGCAGCGACTCGGTGGCCTCGGGCGATATCTCGATACTGGACGGCAAGCCCAGCTCGGCGGAAACCACCCCGCAGCGAGGCATAGTGCCGAGCCTCCAGTCCACATGGCAGATCTCGCCCACGTTGGTGAACGTGGCGCGAATCGGCTGGGTTCGCGATACCAGCCAAACCAACGCGACGTCGCCCACCAAGGCCGCTGGCATCCTGAACATTCCCGGATCGCAGACCGCGGACGGCCCGGTGGCTCTCACCATCGGCAGCGGCGTGAGCAGCTTCATCGATTCGCCGATCGATATGGACACGCAGCGCGCCCGGTTCCAGGCCGCCTGGCAGCAAAACGGGCAGCTTATCGACGATATAACCAAGATGTGGGGCAAGCACCAGATCCAGTTCGGCGCCCAGTTGAACAAGATCGATTTCACCCATGCGCGCGCCGACAAGGTAGTGGGCTCGATCACGTCGCTGGTGGCGCAGATTGACGGCGACCAGACTTATCTGACCATTCCTTCCGTGAACGAGCCGGCGGTGTGCGGCGGCAGCGTCACCTCGAGCTGCGTCCCCTCCAGCCAGTTGGGCAATTGGGACCGGTATTACGCCTCGGTTCTCGGTCTGGTGGACAATGTCGGCATCCTGGAGGTTCGCAATTCCAACTTGCAGCCGGAGCCCCTGGGCACTTTCCTGCGCGATGTGACCAACCAATATGGCACCTATTTCTACGCGCAGGATTCCTTCCGCATCAAGCCGACTCTGACGCTCTATTACGGCCTGTCTTATGGTTGGCAGACCGCGCCCACCGAACAGAACAACTTGCAGACCATCATGATCAATGCCTCCACCGGAGCGCTGATCTCGGCTGAATCCTACCTGCAGCAAAAGGAGCAGGCGGCGCTGCAAGGGCAGATTTATAATCCGACTTTTGGCTTCCAGACCATCGGCGCCGCGAAACGGCCCGTGTATAACACCGACTACGGCGACGTCGCCCCGCGGCTCTCGCTGGCGTGGAATCCCGCGGTCGAGAAAGGCTTTTTAGGCAAGCTTTTCGGCAATCGCAAGAGTGTGATCCGCGGAGGCTTCGCGATGGTCTATGACCGGTCCAACACCGTGCAAAGCGTCGAGATCCCCATGCTCGGCATCGGATTCGACGAGAACATCGTCGTCGCCACGCCGGCTTGCAACGCCACGGGCCCGGGAGGCGCTGGCTGCAATGCCGCCGGAGGAGTAGCCGCTAATCCGGGGCTTGCGAGTTTCCGCGTCGGCGTGGACGGCACGCTGCCTTTGCCGGTTCCAACCGCGGCCACGTCGCCGGTGATTCCTGCCGTCGGCCAGGAGACGCTGTCGTTCCAGGTCGACCCCAATACCAAAGTCGGACGCAGCTACAATTTCGACTTCAGTATCCAGCGCGAGTTGCCCGGCAACATGATCGTCGAGTTTGCCTACATCGGCCGCGAGTCGCGCGATCTGCCACAGGCAGTAAACCTCAACTCGGCGCCGTACATGTTCGTCGACCCGGCGTCGAAACAATCCTTCGCGCAGGCTTACGACCTGGACGCGGACGCGCTCCGCGCCGGGCAGACAGCGCCCGTCGAACCGTTCTTCGAGAATCAGTTTCCGGGTTTGGCTCAGTTGAAGGGCGCGGCGAGCGCGACCGCTTACATTGTGGGCGCCAACAAATCGTCCTTCACACAGGGCAACGTCGGCGCCCTGTTCCTCAACCTGGATACCTATCGCCGTCAGTTGGGGCTACAGGGCTACGACAGCGATCAGGCGCAGGTAGAGTTTATGCGCACCTACATCGGGTACGCAAACTACAACGCCGGAGTTATCACTCTCTCCAAGCGCTTGTCGCATGGCTTCACGGTGAGCGGCAACTACACTTACTCCAAGGCCCTCGACGACGGTTTGTCGAACCAGAACAACGCCGGATTTTTCTCGAACAGCTTCAATCCCAGCGTGCAATACGGTCCTTCGAGCTACGACCGCCGGAACGTCATCAACGCGTATTACACATACGACATTCCCGCGGGCGCTGGACACCTGGTCCACGGGGGGCCGGTCATCGACCGGCTCGTCGGCGGCTGGTACACGTCGGGCATCTTCTCGGCATGGACCGGCCTGCCAATCAAAGTTACCGAAAGCAGCCAGGTGTGGGGCGGCGGCACTGCGACCATCGGAGCCACCGATTACATGGTTCCGACTGGCCCGCTGCCTTCGACCGGGTTGAATCATAACGTCTCGAACTTGACCACCTGCTCCAATAGCATCTTCAGCGGCACGGTGGGCGCAAACGTTGGAGGCGCCTCCGGAACCAACATGAACATCTTCAACAATCCGGGAGCGGCTTTCTGCGACTTCAACTACGTTCAGCTCTCCACCGACGGGCGCACCGGAAGCGCCAACCCGATGTACGGGCTTCCCTTCTGGAATTTCGATATGCGGTTCGGCAAAGCTACTCAGATCAAGGAGCGGATCAAGCTGGGTTTCTCGGCGGATTTCTTCAACATCTTCAACCACGAGAACTTCAGCAATCCGTCGCTCAGCATCACCAGTCCGGCGACGTTTGGCGTCATCACCAGCACTTACACGCCGCCCAATCGCACTAACAGCGCGCGCTGGATTGAACTGGGTCTTCGCCTGGATTTCTAGGACCGCCTCGTTCGGCTGCGGAGGAGTCATCGGCCACGCCCTCAGATTAAGCGGGCCGATGACTCCGCCGTAGTTCCTATTCGTCGGTGACGCATCCAAGTGCGGCGCTCTTCACAAGACGTATGTACTTGGCGAGCGTACCGCGATCCGCCTTATAAGGCGGCATCTTCCAATGCTCGCGGCGGGTCGACAATTCCTCGTCCAATAGTGCAACGGTGAGTGAGTTCCTCGAAGCGTCAATCGTGATGCGGTCGTTGTCTTTGAGCAGCGCAATCGGGCCACCCTCCTGGGCTTCGGGTGTTACATGGCCGACGATAAAGCCGTGAGATCCGCCCGAAAACCGTCCATCGGTGATCAAGGCAACATCTTTGCCCAATCCTGCACCCATAATGGCCGAAGTGGGAGTGAGCATCTCAGGCATTCCCGGGCCGCCCTTCGGGCCTTCGTAACGAATCACGATGACATCGCCCTTTCGAATTTCATTTCGCTCCAGCGCCGCTAGCATCAGTTCCTCCGAGTCGTAGACGCGCGCCGGACCGGAGAACTGAAGGCCCTCTTTGCCCGTGATTTTGGCAACCGCGCCTTCAGGCGCCAGGTTGCCCCGCAGAATCTGGATGTGGCCGACCGGTTTCAATGGCTTGGAAAACGAGTGAACAATCTGCTGTCCGGCCGCAAGGTCGGGCAGATCTTTCAGGTTTTCGGCTACCGTTTTGCCGGTTACTGTCAAACAGTCTCCATGCATGACTCCCTCGGCCAGCAGCATCTTCATCACCGCTGGAATTCCGCCGGCGTTGTGGAGATCTTCCATCACATACGGACCGCTTGGTTTGAAGTCCGACAACAGAGGTACGCGGTCACTCACCGTTTGGAAGTCGTCAAGCGACAGCGGCACGTTGACTGAGCGCGCGATGGCGAGCAGGTGGAGCACGGCATTTGTCGATCCACCCAGCGCCGAGACCAGCGCCATGGCGTTTTCGAAAGCTTCGCGCGTCATGATGTGGCGCGGCCTCACATCAAGTTCCAGAAGGTTCTTGATTGCGGCGGCGGCCGCGGCGCACTCGGCGAGCTTCAGCGGATCTTCCGCGGGCGTCGAGGAACTGTAGGGAAGAGACATCCCGAGCGCCTCGATCGCCGAGGCCATGGTGTTGGCCGTGTACATACCGCCGCATGCGCCGGCTCCCGGACAGGAGTAGCGGACAATCTCCTGCCTCCGCTTATCATCGATGTTCCCCGCCAGGTATTCGCCGTAGCTCTGAAATGCGGAGACTATATCGAGCTTGTCTCCGCCGCGCCGGCCGGCCCGGATGGTCCCGCCATAAATCATCAGAGACGGACGGTCGATTCGTCCCATCGCCATGATGCATCCCGGCATGTTCTTGTCGCAGCCGGGGATCGAAACATTCGCGTCATACCATTGTGCGGCCATCACGGTTTCTATGGAATCGGCGATCAGGTCGCGGGACTGGAGTGAGAAACTCATGCCGTCCGTGCCCATCGAAATTCCGTCACTGACGCCGATCGTGTTGAACCGCATCCCGACCAGGCCAACGGCGGTCAGGCCCTCCTTGACCCTTTCGGCCAACTGGAGAAGGTGCATGTTGCACGGGTTGCCTTCGAACCAGACGCTGGCGATTCCGACCTGGGGCTTATCCATGTCTTCCTCGCGCAGACCGGTGGCGTAGAGCATCGCCTGTGAGGCGCCCTGCGATCTCGGTTGGGTGATTCGTGAGCTGAACTTGTTCCGTGGAGCGGGCATGTTGTTAGTGTGACTCGAACTTCGCTGGTAATGACGCTCGATCTAAGCCGCGGAAGTTGACGGCTTCTCAATCCGCATGTATTCTACATCCGAAGTTGCGATCATCCCAGTGTCCATCATCTCCTCCACCTCGGGAATCAGCCGCCCCAGATTCTCCGGCGTGTCCACAATCGTGACCACAATCGGCTGATCCTTCTTGATCAGGCGATGGCGGTGGATTTCGGCCGTCTCCCCATATCCTTCCAGGCCGCGAAATACAGTGGCTCCGGCGATCTTCAACTCCCTGCAACGATTCACGATCGCTTCGTAGAGGGGCTTCCCTTTGTATTGGTCGCTCTCGCAGAAGTGCAGGCGAAGCAGCTTGGCTTTCTTAACCGTTCGCATGCGAAGGCTCCGCTGCCGGGCGGCTGTGAACGAGGCGAATCACATCCACATCGGAAAGGACAATGATTCCGTCCTGCATCATCGACTCGATCTCGCCGATAGCTGCGGCCAGCTTCTCCTCCGAGTCCACCACCGAAATCATGATCGGCAGATCGTGCGAGAACCACTTACTCTTATGCGTGTGACCCTTCGCCCCGTATCCCAAAATGCCCCGGTATACCGTGGCCCCGGCGACGTCCATCAGGCGCAAGCGCTTGAGGATAGCTTCGTAAAGCGGCTCACCATGCCACTTGTCCGACTCACCCATATAGATACGCATCAACCTGGCTGTACCTCTCATCTCCATATGCGGCCCCTTTGGCGGCGACGGGCGTTCCTTGTTGGCCACCTTGACGACATTCGTATCCTGCACCTCGATAACTCCATCGGTAACCATGTCGTAGAGTGTCGGCATGATCTCATCCACTTTTTGAGCCGTTTCGATGAACTCGATGCGAATCGGCAGGTGCTCGGTGAGCACCTCGATCTTGGTAGTGTGCAGCACATGGTGGGCGCCGAAGCCGGCTATCGCGCGCGTAGCGGTAGCGCCGGACACGCCTTTGTGAAGCAGGAATTCCAGAATGGCGTCGAACAGGGAGCCAAAGTGGTGCTGCGTGTCCTCATTGACGAATATCGTGACCTTCTTTGCCGTACCCTTGTGGAGCATACCAACTCCTCCTGCACCGTTAACGGCTCGCCAGCATCGAGCCAAGCCGGACCGCTACGTATCCAAGCATAACGCTCGAAGCAACGTTGAGCCTCCCCGTCCGGGGTCCGCCAAATCCTACCACAAAAGCAACAGCCGCGACCTAGCGGGAACCCAGCGGGAACCCGGCGCCGAACCGGCCAGGTAACGGATCAACCCCCGTTCTCCACCGCCAGGGATTTCCGCGCCTTCTCAAGCCGTTCCAGGTCTGCGCGGAGTTGCGGCGCCCGCTCATTTCCGCTGCTCTCTAACAGTCGTTCCACTGTGACAATCAACTCATCCAGGCGCCGCCCGGCTTCCTTCTCGACGCCCCACACCGCGGTGTTGACGCTCTCTTCCCACTGCGTGCTGAGCCGGCTGAGGTTCTGATAAACCAGATAGGAGATGGCGCCAGCAAAATGGCGGTGAACGGCGGACCGGACCATCCATACCGGCAGGATGGGCGAAAGCAGTTCCCAGTTCCTGTCGAACACTCGTCCGACTCGGATATCGGGCGCGCTGGGCTCCACCACATCGATCTCGGTCTCCGTGGTTCGCAACGGCGTGCCGAACGCCCGCATGGCGTCATCCGACAAGCGATCTCGAAACTGTTGCAGCGCGCGGAATGCCTGCTTCCTTACTTGGTGCAAGGGCGCGAGGAACGCGCTGCGTTCCCGTATCGAAAGCACAGTAAGTTCATCGCGCAAGGCCCTCGCGACCCACTCTTCGAACGAGGAAAGCATCGTCGCAAGGCTCTTGGTCCACTTAGGAAATTCGCTCTCGAAGCCTTCCAGCAGCGCACTCTCCAACTCCTTCTGGTGTGTCTCCAGCCGGCTGCTGACCATGGACCGCGTTCCCGCCGCGGCATGCCGCGCCACCAGCCGTACTGCCGCCTTCACTTCGTCGACGATTTCTTTCTCGCCGATGAGCTGCCGCTTCAGAGCCTGGCGCTCCGACTGCGCCATTTCAGCCGACTTGAGACTCACCGCCAGATAGTCTCCACATTCCCGCAGCAGTGTGTCCATTTTTCGGGAGACGATCGCGTCGCGCTCTCCAGTGAAGCGCTCCAGTGTTCCCGCGACTAACTCGGCTTCCAGCGCCTCGCGGAACCGCTCAAATCCGGGCTTAGTGGAGTAAGGAAAGATCTCAATCGTCTCGGGAAAGTTCCTGACAAGTTGGGCGCGTACGAACTCGACCACTTCGTGAAGCTCCTGTTCGCTCAGAAGGTCTGCTTTAGTGAGCAGTATGCCAACCTTCGGCGTGTACTGGTAAAGGTTCTTCAGCAGGTCGATGTCACGCTGTGAAAGCGGCGGATCGACGCTGACGGCCACTAATGCGAGACCCACATTCGGCAGCCAGTTCAACGAGGTTTGCGTGTTGTGAGAAAGCGCGCTCTCAAGGCCTGGCGTATCGACGAACTTCAAGCCGCGAAACCGGCGCAGCTCCGGCAGTTCCACGGTAATGAGGTCGACTTGTTTGGTGTTCTCCGGATTTTCCCTTTCGGAGATATACGCGCCGATCTGGTCGAGAGGAACCTCGCGGTCGCGCCCATCCTGGTAATGAACGCGTGCTTCTTCGCGGGCGCCGTAGCGGATTTCGGCTACCGCGGCCGTAACCGGCACAACACCGACAGGAAGCACGCTGCGCCCAATGAAATGGTTCAGGAAACTACTCTTGCCGGCCTTGAATCGTCCCAGGACCGCGACGCCGATCTCGTCCTGTCCTACCGAAGCCCGCGCGCTTGCGAGTAAGCCGGAAAGCGCCGAGATCTCGTACCGCGCCGCCACATCCGCTGCCAGCTCCAGCGCCGGCTGAAACGCCGAATGGGCCGCGCCTTCTGTTAGCGGGTGGATGTCTCTCGTCCTCAGAAGTATAGCTCCTCACTTACGCATAGGAGCTATCATTCCCGAGCGGCTCGAGACGGTTGATGGTGGGCTCCATCACCTACGGTCTAAACAGATTATACTTCCTTTTCCGCTGTTGTTGGAATGCGCCCGCGGCGGGAATCCAGATGGGGATATACTCGACTATTTGCAAGTGAATAAGACGACTCATGTTCGCTGGTTGACCCGCAATGTCGTTGCCATCGGGCTACTCAGTCTTTTCTCGGATATGGGCCATGAGCTGACCACTGCCTTACTCCCTCTGTTTCTAGCCACGTTCGATGGCGGCGCCGCCGCGCTCGGCGTCATTGAGGGAGTTTCCGATGCCGCTTCGAGTCTCCTGAAGCTCTGGATGTCGTATTATTCGGATCGCATAGGGAAGCGCAAACCGATTCTGGTAGCGGGCTATCTGGTCACGGCCCTGATGGGCAGCTTCGCGTTCGTCACGGCGTGGTGGCAATTGCTGGTAATCCGGGCGATTGCGTGGATGGGACGGGGAGCGCGTGGACCTATCCGCGACGCACTCCTGTCGGAAAGCGTACCGCCCGAGGCTCATGGCCGGGCTTTCGGATTTGAGGGCGCCATGGACACGCTCGGCGCAATTCTGGGACCTTCCATTGCGCTGTCACTCGTCGGCGTCATTGCTCTTCGGCATATTTTCCTGATTGCTTTCATCCCTGGCGCCATCACGGTCTTCATTGCATGGGTAGTGATCAAGTACACGCCGCGGAAGCCGCAAGCACATTTACGCCTGTTAGCGTCCCTGCGGGATTTGCCGCCACTGTTCTGGCGTTTCGTAGGAGCCGTTGGAGTATTCGGCCTGGGCAATTTCGCCCACACCCTGCTGATCTTGCGCGCCGTGTCTCTGCTCACGCCTCACTATGGCGCAGTGGTGGCGGGCCGCTACGCAATCGCCCTCTATATTCTTCACAATGTGCTGTACGCAGCTGTCTCGTATCCCGCGGGGGCTCTTGGGGACCGCGTCAACAAGAAGACTCTGCTCTCCGTGGGCTACGCTATGTTCGGCGTGATGTGTCTGCTGTTTCTCACTAATCCGTCCAGCATTCCGGTGCTCGCATTACTCTTCGTCCTGGCCGGAGTCTATGTCGGAATTGTGGATGCCATGCAGCGTGCGCTCGCAGCCGACCTGTTGCCCATCGAGCAGCGCGCCGTGGGATATGGCGCCTTGGCCACCGCCAACTCAGTCGGAGATCTTCTGTCGAGCATCATCGTCGGAATGTTATGGGCCCACGTTTCCATCGCCGCCGGGTTTGGCTACGCCGCCGCGCTCTCACTGGCCGGAGCGTTCCTATTGCTGCTTGTGCCCACCCGCACTGCCAGCGGCTCGCGTTGACTGATCCCCGGATTTTGGCCATAATAGTTTCAGGCGTTGGAGTTCGCCCGCAACGGCCCCTCGGGGCAGATGACTCCTACTGAGCTTCTACGTTGTGAGCAGCATGGACGACGCGCGCGAACCCGGTCACCTGAATCCGTCGCAGCGGTTGCATCTTCTGACAAGCTGCCAGTATGCCGATAAGCTGCTTTCCGAGATTGAGGCCACTCTCGCCGCATCGCAATCCAAGTCTCCATTCCCTAAGTTCAAGCCGGATATCTCGCCCGCGCAAGCCAAGGTGGTCAAAGACTACATTGCGAGGATGCGCGCTCAGTTGGTTCGCATCCTCGACAGTCAAGGCGTTCCCATTCCCGCGCCGCGCATTGGTTCGGGCCACTCGGTTCGAGTGACCCTGGGATTCGTGGATATTGCCTTCGATGAGTGCCGTCCCAAGCGCATGGCCGGGTACGGGGAACTGGCGGACACCAGCGCCGTTGAGATCGCCGGGCTGGTGGATGAAATGCAGGGCATCGTTTCCCGCTTGAGTTCGTACCTGGCGCAGGATCAGTCCGCCGGCTTAGAGAACCGGCTGCGGCGCTTGGAGCAGGCCGGCGGCGACATCGCGCTGGTCAAATCGCTCGAGCGGGCCATTAACCAAAACGGCCTGGTGGAATTCCGGCCCGCGTTGGGGACCATCATCGACCGGCTGGAAACGGAGACGTTCGAGATCGCCGTTTTCGGCCGGGTCAGTTCCGGGAAATCGTCTCTGCTGAACCATATTGCCGGGCAGGACCTGCTGCCGGTGGGCGTGAACCCCATCACGGCCGTGCCCACGCGCCTCGCTTACGGCCCCAAGCCGCGCGCCACCGCATGGTTCGCTGATCGGCCGCAGGAGCAATTCGGCATTGAGCGCCTCGCCGAGTTCGTTACCGAGCAGCGTAATCCTTCGAACGTCCAGCACGTAACCCGAATCGTAGTGGAACTGCCGGCGCCGCGCCTTAGCGAAGGCGTTGTCTATGTGGATACGCCGGGTCTCGGTTCGCTTGCCACTTCCGGCGCCGCCGAAACCAAAGCATATCTCCCCAAATGCGATCTGGGGGTGGTGCTGATCGATGCCGGGTCGACTCTCACCCAGGACGATCTGTCGACCATCGAGACACTCTATGATGCCGGCATTCCCGCGTCCGTGCTGTTGAGCAAGGCGGATCTGTTGGCGCCGGCGGATCGCGAGCGCGCGATTCAATACGTGGCTGGCCATATCCGTTCGGACTTAGGTTTGGAACTGCCGGTGCATGCCATCAGCATCAAGGCCGAACACAGCGGTCTCCTCGAAAAATGGCTCGACACGGAGATCCTTCCGCTTTACGATCGTCACGCGGAGCTCGCGCGGCAGTCGCTCAACCGGAAAATCGGCGCGCTCCGGCTCGGCGTGGAAGCGGCGCTCAAAGCGCGCTTGCGGCGCTCGGGGCCTGCTGGGCACGACGGAGCCAGGGTCGACATCGGTAAGGTGCGGGAGTTGGAGACCGAGCTCCGCACAGCCTCCGGCAATATCTCGCAGGCGCGGACGGCGTGCATCGATACCACCGATGCGCTCCGCGAATGCGAAGATGGCGTCATACGGGCCGCCGCGAACGGTCTGATGGAAGCGTGGGCCTCGGGCGCCGGCGCAACCGGCGAAAGCCTTGTGAAAAAAAAGTTGGAGCAAGCTGCCGCGGAACCCGCCTCACAAATCGCTTCCGCCATACAGCAGGTAGCCCGCGACGCCGGCAGGGCGTTGGCAAAAGCCGCCTTAGCGCTCGACCTCGCGAACCAGCCTGAGCGCGACGAGTTACTCGATGTGTTGAAGAATATGCCGCGCTTCGATCTGGGCAATCTCGAGATAGAGGTGCGTCCGAGTGCTGTGGCCTCGCTGTTGGGACGCCGTTGGGCGGCAGCCAGGGTGGAGCGGCGGATCAGGTCCCAAGCCGGAAGCCAGATTGCGGAAGCCGTTGGCATCTATGCGCGCGTACTGCAGGCGTGGGTGCGGAAGACGTTCGCCGAGTTGCAGGAGCAGTTTGACAGTTACGCCGATGGGTACCGGGCGCACCTGGATCGCCTGACGGCTGACAGACCCGAAGCAGAGGACGAGCAGGCGCTGCGGGACGATCTCGCGTCTCTCGCCGCCGCGGAAAATGCGGCGCACCGGAGTACGCCAGGTACTGCAGCGTGACCACAATGCCACTCACTCTTCCTGTTATAGGTCCTGTTGTAGGGCGGACCCCCTGGTCCGCGGCCGACGCCCCCGTCGGCCTCTCCGGAGTTAGCATGAGTCTTATCGGGCGGGGCGATGGGCGGGTCCAGGGGGACCCGCGCGGACCAGGGGGTCCGCCCTACTTATGAGAGAGTGGCCGGCACTCGATTCCCGACAATACATCGTGGCGTTCCAGCTTCGCTCGACGCACGATTGCCCGCCTGACTTCGAGCTGCCCCCTTCCGTGACCAGCTTCGATGCAGCTCTCTTCCTGCCGCGCGACGATCCCGATTGGTTCGGGCGGTCGTCATATCCGCCCCGCATCCTGCTCCTGAATGGCAGCGCGATGTATGTCGTCTCGCACCCGTCCGCGGGGGAGCCGCCTCGCCGATGGGAACTGGACCAGATCTCCTCGGTAGAATCGGGACACATGCTCCTGAAAGGGTGGCTGCGCTTCATCGGATCCGGATTTGACTTGACGGTCCGCTACAATACCCGCGGGTTCCCGCCGGTCTTTCGGTTCATGCAGCGCTTACGCGATCGGTTGCTGTGCGACGCCCGTGGCGCGGGCCCATGGCCTGCGACGACGCCCGAGCCCTTCCGGACGCAGCCACCCGAAACCGCCAGCCTCGATATCAAATTCACCAACGCCTTGGCAGGGGAACTAGACGCAGCCGAAACCGTACTGATGCAGGTGTTCCAACCGCCGAGCCAGGTGCGGTCCGGAATCTGGCTGCTGTCGCGGCGCCGCTTGATCGCCGGCGATTTGCTGGCGCTGACGGACCGGCGCCTGCTCTGGATCACCGACCGCGACCGCGGATCCTATTCGCGATTCGGCAGCATCGCTTCGTATGCTCCGTTCGGCGCCATCCTCAGCATTGGTCTGACATCCGATCGAGGGGAAAACATGCTCCGGGTGGAGTTGAACAGCGGTTCCGCGTGGGAGGTTCCGATGGCGTCCGAAAGCCGCGAGGCCAGCCAGCGAATCGCGGAAGATTTCGCAGCGGCGCTGCAGGTTCAGAAACTGCAAATCCAGCTGCAAATCAATAAGAGGCGCGATGGAGCCAGCCGGACAGAAATTCGCCGGTAGCGGCGGCCCGGCCGGCGATCCGGAGGTGCTGCGGCTCATAGCCAGCCTGCAGTCGCTGATCGATGGGCAGTCTGCCATCGGCGAGTTGGCCGCTTGCGGGTCAAGAGCCATCCCGCCCTTGCGCGAATTTCTGTTGTGCGGCCGCGTCACCAGCGTGCCCCAGCCCAGAATGTGGGCGGTGGAGGCGCTCGCCTTGTTGGGAGCCAGAGATGTGCTCATCGAGTACCTGCAAGCGCCGAGCCGCCCGGTGGACGCCCAGCTCCAGTTTGCGGAGGATGCCGTCAGGAACACTGCGGGCCGCAGCCTGAGCGCCTGGCGCGACGACACAACGTTCGAAATCCTCCTCGACCTTTGCCGCAAACGGAATCTTCCCGGCATCGTCGAGACCCTGGCGGCATTCCAGCGCGCCGAAGCTATCCCCTGTTTGGACCGGGCACTCGAAGATGACATGTGCCGGAGCGCGGCCGAAGATGGATTCCGAAAATTGGGCGCGGCCGCTCGAAGCGCACTGCTGCTTTCGGCCGTGACGCCGCTTCCCAACGCCGAGGAGGAAACGCCATCCAGTCTCTGCCGGCGGCGCAGCGTAATGGGCCTGCTTACGGAAATCGGCGTGGAGCGGCAAAGCTGGGCGGAGCTGCGGCCGCTTCTCGCCGAGCGCGACCCCGAGTTGCTGGCCAGGCTTGCGCAGGTGGCCTCGTCCGTAGCGGATCCATGCGGCCGCGCCTTCGCGGCAGTGGGTCTCGTGAGTGTGCTGGCCCGCCTACCCTGGTTCGTTTGGAAGGAAGCGGAACAGGCGCTGGCGGCGCTCGGTCCGGAATCCCGGCCGGCGATTGATGCTGAGTTGCGCCGCCGCTTGTCGAATCCGCCGCTGGTGCGAGCCGGCGACGAGGTCTTGCGAATGTTGCTGCGCTTGAACACTGCGCTCCGGGAATCCAAGAGATGCGATGAACCCGAACGCCGGCTATGACTCGCCCCAACCAGCGGCCCGCTTAGCTAAGCTAATAGCCCGGCCCCCGAAATCACGACTCTTCGCCGCAGGCCATGGGCCCGCGCCACAGAGTTCCTCTTCCTAAGATCCCTTTTGGGTCCAGCCTGCGCTTTACTGCGCGCATCTTCTCTAAGTTTTCCTCGGAGTATTGCAGCTTCAGGAAGTGCGCTTTCCGCTTGCCCAGGCCGTGTTCGGCGGAAACCGTCCCACCCAATTCCGCGGCGTGGCGCGCGAACTCTTCCAGCAGCGGCCCGGCGTCGGCAGAGAAAATATTCACGTGGACGTGCGCGTCGCCAATGTGTCCGAAGATCACGTACCGGCCCGGAAACTCGGTTTCCAGACGCTGCTTGTAAAACGCCAGCATCTCGCGGTTGCGCGCCAGCGGCACGGCGAAATCGCTGCCCATCTTGAGCGTTCCGTCGCGCCGCACAGCGTCGTTGACCAGTTCCGGCAGCGCGTGGCGGAATTGGCGGAAGCGTTCGCGGTCGGCGGCCGAGAGCGCGAACCACGAATCGTCGGCCAGCGCGCCCGCCGCTTCCACGCGCTCGGCCCAGGCGTCCACCTCAGGGTCGTCTTCGCTTGCCAGCTCCTGCTCGAACAGAATGCCCGCGTGCGCGTTCTGCGGGACCTCCGCGAAGCGCGTGCGCAGCAGCCGCAGCGAAGCATCGTCGAAATACTCCAGCATGCGGGCAGAGCCAGTGGAGCGCCAAAGTTCCACCGCGTCGATGGCCGCCTGGTCGCCGGGAAAGAAGATCACGCCGCTCAATATCGCCTTGGGCGCGGGCAGCAGCTTCAGGCGCGCTTCAGTGACCACGCCCAGGGTGCCTTCCGAGCCCGTGAACAGGTCGATCCAATCCATGCCGGGGCGCAGCAGGTAGCCCGCGGTGTTCTTGGTGACATCGGGCAGCGGGATCTCGCCCGGGTCGAAATCGATGATGTTATCCGGCGAAGGCTGGCCGCGCGAGAATTCGCGCACCGTTCCATCGGCGAACGCCACGCGCAGCCGTTCGATCCACCGGCGCGTGGGGCCATAGCGGAAACTGCGCGAGCCGCTCGCATTGGTCGCGATAGTTCCGCCGATGCTGGCCGAAGTTTCGGTGGGGTCGGGCGGATAAAACTGGCCGGTACGCTGGGCCGCCGCGTGGAGATCTTTCAACAGCACGCCGGCGCCGGCTATGGCGTATCCCGGGTGCACTTCGAGCCGGGTGAATTTTTCGAGCGAGATTACCCAGCCGCCTAGGGGAACGCGCGCGCCGGTCAGGCCGGTGCCCGCGCCGGCGATTGTGACAGGAGTCGCCGCAGGCCATGGGCTCGCGCCACTGGCTTCGCGTAACACCGCGGTTAGCGCGAGCTCGTCGGGCGGAATGATCAGGCGCTCGGCGTGGCCGCGGAAGCCTGAGGCGTCTTCCAGGTAGCGAGGGTCTACTGGTACAGCTACAACTCCAGAATCACCGGCATGATCAGCGGCCGCCGCGCGGTTTCCTTCGAGATGTAGCGCTTCAGATCCGCGCGGATTTTCTCTTTCATCACGCCCCAATCGGTCTTCTCCTCCTGGTTGGAACCTTCCAGCGTCCTGGCCACCACCTGCCGTGCCGCCTGCATGAACTCGGAGCCATCCTCCGCCGCCGCGAACCCGCGGCTGACAATCTCCGGCAGGCTCTCCACGCGGCCCGTGCTCCGGTTGATGGCGATAATGGGCAGTACGATGCCGTCTTCGGAAAGGTGCCGCCGGTCGCGAATCACCACGTCCTGCACCACGTCGTCCAGCGACCCCGAATCGATGCAAACATGGCCCACCGTAACCTTCCCGGCCTTGCGGGCGCCGCGCGCGTCGATCTCCAGCACCTCGCCCGATTCCATCACGAACGAATCCTGCAGCCCGGCGTAGCGCAGATGCTCGGCCAGTTTGGCGTGCTTCGAAAGCTGGCGGAACTCGCCGTGAATCGGCATGAAATACTTGGGACGCACCAGGTTCAGCACCAGCTTCATCTCTTCCACGCTGGAGTGCCCGGAAACGTGCAGCGGCGGGTTCATCGTGCCGTACATCACGTCCGCGCCGCGCTTCGCCATATGGTCGATCATGCGGAAAATCGCCTTCTCATTGCCGGGAATGATGCGCGAGCTGAGCACCACCGTGTCGCCCTTCTCCACGGAAATGTGCTTGTGATTATCCACGGCCACGCGCGACAGGGCGGACATGGGCTCGCCCTGCGTACCCGAAATCAGAATGGCCACTTTCGACGGGTGCAGAGCCATCGCATCCTGCGGCCGCAATAGGATGTCGTCGGGAATCTCGAGCAGCCCCAGCGAATGCGCAATCTCGGTGACCGATACCATGCTCCGGCCGATCACGGCCACGCGCCGGTCATATTCCTTCGCCAGGTCGAGCACCAGTTGGATGCGGTGAATCGACGAGCTGAAGCACGACACCACCACCCGTCCCTCGGCGCGGTTGAAGATCTCTTCGATGCGCGGGCGCACGGCGCGCTCCGATTCGGTGTAGCCCGGCCGGTCGGCATTGGTGGAATCCGACAGCAGCAGCAGCACCCCGCGCTTTCCGTAATCGGCCAGCGTGTGCAGATCGAACAGCTCGTTGTCCGTGGGCGTGGGGTCCACCTTGAAATCGCCGGTGTGGATGATGACGCCGAGCGGCGTAGTGATAGCCAGCGCCACCGCGCTCACAATGGAGTGCGTCACGTGGATGAACTCGACCTTGAACGGGCCGATCTCCACGACCTGTTTCGGCTTGACGTGGACGAAGCGCGGCTTCTTTTCGAGGCGATACTCTTCCAGCCGGCGGTCCACCAGCGCGAGAGTGAAATCAGTGCCATAAACCGGCACGTCGATGTCGGTGAGGAAGTACGGCACGGCGCCGATGTGGTCCTCATGCCCGTGCGTGAGGATCAGCGCGCGCACCGACGACTGGCGCTCCTTGAGGAAGGTCAGGTCGGGCATGACCAGGTCGACGCCCAGCAGTTCGCTATCCGGGAACATCATCCCGCTATCGACGACGATGATATCGTCGCCAAAGCAGAAGGCGGTCATGTTCATGCCAAATTCGCCCAATCCGCCGAGGGGGACTACTTGCAGTTTGTGCTCGCTCATTGGTTGCTTCTACGTTAACAAACGTTGGAACGGGAATTGGTTCCCCAGCCGGCGCGAGTCTCCGGAATGTCTGTCGGCGTACTATCTGTGGACGCGCCCCTCCGGCGGACAAATCGTGGCGCACGCACTCATGCGCGCACTCATGCGTGGATAGCGCCGGGATAAACCGGCGCGAAGTGAGCGTGCCCCATCAACTGCATGAGTGCAGGCAGACTGATGCCGGCGCAAACCATATCCGAGGCGACGGTGCGCGCAGGGGTAGGCTTGCCTGCGCTCATGAAGCTACTCGGGCAATCCCGAGACGATTATGCCTACGTTGACGTTGCTGGAAGCGATTTGCAACGGGAGTTTCCTCTCGCCCGAATCGCAGACACTTCTCCGCGGAGACATTGCGCTCATATGGATCGGCCATTTTCCGGAAAAACCCGCTTTCGTTCCATTGACGCTAAGGGCGGCCGTTGCGCCCTCGTGTTCGGTTGAATTGAAGCCGCTATCCTTGCGTACGGTCTCGAGTTGCAGGCGACTGTGCCTCCTGCGATTTCGATACCGGAGACCGCAGCAAATTCGTTGGTCAAAGAGCTTCGCGCTCCGGTGATCGAATTAACCTACGTCGACCGCGGCGTCTTGACTGTAGTTCAAGCGGATCGACCGTTGCAAGAGTATCGCCAAAATCCGGCGATCTGCGACCTTTATTTGGCGGCGCTTCGGTGCAATAGGTGCGGCGAAGAGGTCGGCCGCTCACAAGAGCCAGGGAACCGGCACTTTGCCGTTTTTCCAAACCGTCGCACTGGCTTAAGCGGGGCTCAATTTCCAGGGTGAGGAATGATGAACGCGCTTGCGACCGCAAACGGTGTTCCCGTGCGCGGGAAGTCGGCTCGTACGTCGGTCTTGCCGCGAAGGGGCCCCGAACAAGCCCTTCACGCCGAAGCACGCTGACAGTTCAGCCTCAAGGTGATCTTCCGGGCAGTTCTTAGGCCGGCGCTTTTGAAGCGCTGAGGAGGGTCGTGCTGGCGAACGGGTTGCCCCACCAGAATCTCCATCCCAGCCGGCGGCGTTCCACATTGGACGCTCCGAGCGCCCGCAAGGCCTCTTCATAGATTGCCGTGGCGCGGATGTCCGCGATTACTATCCGGCCTCCAGGTTTGAGGACACGAAAGGCTTCGAGGATCGCCCGTTTGCGATCGGCATTCGATCGGATGTTGTGGATAGCGAGGCTCGAGACCACGACATCGAAGGTCGCATCCGGATGCGGAAGCGCGCGCATATCCCCAGTCTCGATCTGTACGCGACCGGCCACACCTTCGAGGAACGCGTTGCGCAGAGTGACGTCGCTAGCATTTCCCGACTGATCCGTTTTGTTCCAGATATCGACGCCTGTCACTCGGCCCGTCGTCAACCTGCGGGCGACCGCCGTCAGTACTGCGCCCCGGCCGCACCCCATGTCGAGCACCTCTTCGTCGCCGCGCAGATGAAGGCGATCGAGAATTCGGTCCCACTCGAGAAACTTGCCGCGCCGGGTCGTGTATAGAAAACTGCTGGTGTTCGCGAGAAAGAAGACGGAGTAGATTGTCATCTGAATGGCGGGGCGAATCAGCCCCTGCCGCCAAGATATGGCTGCGCCCAGTCCAGCGGCCATGGACAAAAACCCAAACAGCAGCGGGAACCAAGGAGCGTCGTAGCCATAGTCGCCGCGTCGCAGCACGAACAATTGTAGAACGGCGCCACCAACACGAGAGGGCCGGTGCGGCGACTGGTCAGGGTGAGTGGAAGCGCCGCGTTCGAAGGCTGGAGTCGACTGTTCCGCCATGCTACGCGCGGTACGCCAGAACGATGATCTTCTCTTTGACTCTATCGAGAGCTTGAAGTCATGACTCCTGATGGGTGGCTTCCAACCTTGGCCTCGGACCATCCAAGCTGAACCTGGGAAATGACGCATCGGCCGGCTAAGTGTCGCGAAATCGCGCCAGTAAGAGTCCAAGAGGTTCGGCTCCGGGAGATAGCCACCGCAGAAACGGAGAGGCGGAGCCGAACAAACCGGCTGCGGCGCGCCGAGCGGGAAAATCGGTTAACATAACTGAGGGCTGTTCGCAATGCTGGGTTCACATACCAAGCCGTCGGCTTGGTTGCCGATTGGCATCGTGGCTGGAGTGTTGGCGATTCCGGCGCCACTTCCCGGCGCGCCACCGCAGGCGGGGACTTCGCAACAGGCCAGCGCGGCCCTCGCGAGGTATTGCGCTACCTGTCACAGCGCGCAGATTCACACTGCGGGGCTGGTCATCGATCCCGCGGCGGTCACTCACGTTCAGACCAGCGCGGAGCAGTGGGAGAAAGTTATCCGCAAGCTGCGCAGCAACAGCATGCCACCGCCAGGCGCGCCGCGGCCGGATCGGGCGACATATGATTCGGTGGCGGGATACCTCGAAACGGAACTCGACCGGGCGGCCGCTGGCAGGCCGAGTGCGGGAAAACTGCCGCCCCTGCATCGCCTCAGCCGCACGGAATATCAGAACGCTGTGCGCGATCTGCTGGCTTTGGGCCCGCTCCCCAAAGAGATGGATTTCTCCTTATTACTGCCGCAAGACAACGCCAGCAGCGGCTTCGACAACCTGGCGGACCTGCTTTTCATCTCACCCACGGCGATGGAGAGTTACCTGGGCGCAGCGGAGAAGATCAGCCGTCTGGCGATCGGCGACCCCGCCATCCCGGAGATGGTCAACATTTATCGAATGCCGGATGAGGAACAGCAGACCGCGCGGGTGGAGGAGCTTCCGTTCGGCACTCGGGGCGGCCTTGCAATTCACAGCCAGTTCCCGCTGGACGGAGATTACCTCGTAAAGGTGGCCTTCGTGGGCGCATCGCCGGACGCGCAGAAACTGGAAATCACCGTCGATGGGGAACGGGTGCAACTGGCGACGATCGCTCAGGGCAGCGGACGCGGAGGCAGGGGTGGCGCTGCCGCTGCGGGTCGAGGCGGCGTAAAGGGAACGGGCGCTGCTGCGGCTGTGGACGATCCTGCCGCCGACAACGCTCGTAGTGGCGAAGCAGCTATTACCGGCCGGAAGCCGGTCGAATTCCGGATCGCGGTGAAAGCCGGACCGCGGGTCATCGGAGTCACCTTCATCGAGCGCGACGAAGTTCGCGATGAGGAGGTATTGCGTCCCAGGCTGCGCAGCACCGGGCCGGAGCTCGCGGTGGAGATGGTGACCATCAGCGGACCGTACAACGCCAAGGGTCCGGGGGACACGCCGTCGCGACAGCGCATTTTCGTATGCCGGCCAGTTAGCGCCTCCGAAGAAGCGCCCTGCGCGCAGCGGATCCTGCTGGCGCTGGAGCGCCGGGCTTACCGCAGGCCCGTCAGCGTCGCCGATGCGCAGACCCTGATGCCCTTCTACAAGGCGGGCCGCGACGAGGGCGGGTTCGACCTGGGGATTCAACGCGCCATTGAGCGGCTGTTGGTGAGCCCTCAGTTTCTGTTTCGCATCGAGCGCGATCCGCCCGGCGCGAAGCCCGGCGCGTCTCATCCAGTCAGCGATCTGGAACTGGCGTCGCGCCTCTCGTTCTTTCTCTGGAGCAGCATCCCCGACGATGAACTGCTGGACGTGGCGAGCCAGGGCAAGCTGCGGCAGCCCGGCGTGCTGGAACAGCAGGTGCGCCGCATGTTGGATGATCCGCGCTCCGAATCGCTGGTGACGAATTTCGCCGAACAGTGGCTTTACCTGCGGGATCTGGACGCTAAGAAACCGAATGAGATCCTGTTCGCCGATTTCGACGAGTCGCTGCGCGATGCGTTTCGACGGGAAACGGATCTGTTTCTCGATAGCGTTCTGCGCTCGAATCGAAGCGTGCTGGAACTGCTATCGGCCAATTACACGTTTGTCAACGAACGCCTGGCTAAGCATTACGGCATTCCCAATGTGCACGGGAGTGACTTCCGCCGCGTTACGTTTCCGCCGGACAGCCCTCGGGGCGGACTGTTGGGGCAAGGCAGCATTCTGACTATCACCGCTTATCCCAACAGGACTTCGCCAGTCAACCGCGGTAAATGGATACTGGAGAATCTGCTGTCCGCCGCGCCGCCTCCTCCGCCGGCGACTGTCCCGGCCCTGAAGACAGAAGCGCATGACACGGGTAAGGCGCTTACGATGCGCGACGCGATGATCCAGCACCGGGCCGACCCCGCGTGCGCGGGCTGCCATTCGCGCATGGATCCGATCGGCTTCGCCATGGAGCATTTCGACGCCGTGGGAAGGTGGCGAGATCGCGACGGCGACAGTCCGATTGACGCTTCGGGTGTTTTCCCCGGAGGCGAGAAATTCGATGGTGTGGCCGGTTTAAAGACTGTGCTGCTCAGTCGCCCGGAGGAGTTTTTGTCGACAGTATCGGAGAAGCTGCTGATGTATGCTATCGGCCGCAATGTGCAGTATTTCGATGAGCCGGCGGTCCGCGCGATTATGAAAGAGGGGGCGCGCGACAACGATACGTTTGCGTCTCTAATTATGGGAGTAGTTAAGAGCGTTCCGTTTCAGATGCGGGAGGCTCAGGCGGCGAAGTAAGGTTGGCTAAAGTCAGTTAGGCCGCAGTTAGTTAGGCTTATTGGAAAGGATTGGGATCATGTTTGTTGCCAGGAAAGCACTCAAGAGGCGGACGTTTCTGAGGGGAATGGGCGCCACGGTAGCGCTGCCCCTTCTGGATGCTATGGTCCCGGCGCTCTCGGCCGGCGCTCTCAAATCGACGCCGCGGCTGGGCTTTATCTACATCGCCAATGGCGTGATTCAGAATCAGTGGATCCCCACCGCGACGGGGCGCGATTTCCAATTGCCGCCGATCTTAAAGCCGCTCGATCCGGTACGCAATTACATCAACGTATTGAGCGGGCTATCGCACCGGCAGGCGGACACGTTCGGCGACGGCACGGGCGACCACCCGCGATCGTCGGCGGTCTGGCTGACCGGGGTCCACGCGTACGATCGGAGCCGTCCGGATATCGAAGTAAAGCTGGCGACCTCGGCGGATCAGATTGCGGCCGGAGCGATTGGGAAATCGACGCAAGTGCCTTCGGTGGAAATGAACCTCGATCCTCCTACGCAGGGGGCGTGCGACACCGGCGACTGCTTCTACAACAACACTATCTCATGGCACAATCCGACCACGCCAAATCCCGCCGAGTCTCATCCGCGGCTGGTTTTCGAACGCCTGTTCGGCGATGGCGGCAGCGCGGCGCAGCGGCTGGCGCGGATGAAGAGGAACGGCAGCATTCTCGATTCGGTGATGGAGGAAGTAGGCAGCCTCAATGCAACACTGGGTTCGTGCGACCGGACCAAGATCGACGAATATCTGGAATCGGTGCGCGAGATCGAGCAGCGCATTCAAAACGTGGAGGCGCGGGGGATTCAATCGATCGCTCTGCCGAACCGCCCGACCGATATTCCACCTACGTTCGAAGAGCATATCAAGCTCATGTATGACTTGCAGGTGGTCGGATTTCAGTCGGACTCGACGCGCGTCTTCACGATGATGGTGTGCCGGGAATTGAGCGCGCGCACTTATCCTCAAATAGGCGTGCCGGAAGCGCACCATCCCACGTCGCATCACCGCAACGATCCCGAGCTGATCGCGAAGAAGGCGAAGATCGATACTTATCACGTCCAATTGCTCACATACTTCCTGCAGAAGCTGCAGGCCACCAAGGATGGAGACAGCAACCTGCTCGATCAGAGCATGATTCTGTATGGCGGGGGCATGGGCGACGGCAACCTGCACCGGCACAATAATTTACCTTGCCTCATGGCGGGGAAGCTGGGCGGGCAGTTCGAGACGGGACGGCATCTGGCTTATACGCTGGACACGCCGATGTCGAATCTGCTGTTGACGATTCTGCTGAAGGCGGGCGTCCAGATCGATAAGATCGGGGATAGCACGAGCCCACTCGAAGTGTAGGACTTAGCCTGCCGTAATGGGTGCGCGTCTCAAGAGGAACGCAGCCAAGAAGCCAAGCCGACTACGACCCTCACGCCCATGCCGCGCTGGCGCCGCAGGCCGCGCGACTTGGTCGGGCCTGCAACCCATTCAGTATCCCGACCCCGACAACCGCTTCCGCCGCTACATCGCCGGTAACACGGCGATCAAGCGGCTGTACACCGGCACGCTGCGGGCGGAAGGCCCCGGTCTGCCCAGTCTATATCGGGTGTATCCGAAAGCCGGCCGCATCGAAAAGGTCGCCGATGAACTCGACCAGCCCAACGGTGTCTGCTTTTCGCCGGATTACAGGAAATTCAACATCGCCGACACTGGCGCCGCTGGCGGCGAGACGCGCGTCTACGACTTGGACGGAGAGTCTCGGCAGCGGGAAACGGGTTTGTCAAGCTGGATGTGCCCGGGTCTGCCCGGGAAAACGCGGGGAGCGGCGGCCGAAAGGATTCGGTGCGACGTCGACGGTAATGCCTGGTGCGGAGACAGCCCGGGCGTTCAGGTGGTGACGCCCGGCGGCGACCGCATCGGCGTGATTCGCCTGTCGGAGACCTTCGCAAACATCAGCTTTGGAGGCGTCAAGTGCAATCGGCTGCCAGCCAGTCGCTTTATGCTGTGTATGTGAACGCCATCGGCGCTCACATCGCGTAAGCGGGCGATGGAAACAATCGGCGCCTCGTTGGAATTCCGAGAACAGCCTTCTGCGCGATCCCGGCGAGAACCGGAAGGCTGGAATACTTCGGCCGATCGCTCCACGCGGCGCCGGCGGCTGGGCGGGCGCGAGGACAGTCGTCATCGACCGGCTGACGGGACCAAGCATATCGTTCACTGCCTGGGAAGAAACGCGGTGCACGGGTTCCCGGCCCCCCGGCCCCGGTCAAATTGCCCCACCCCACGCAACCCTGCTAGACTTGTAAGCATCTAATTATCGACACTGGGGTTCACTCGTTGAAGCTCTACGCACTTATACTGTCCGCTTTCGCCATTGCCGCCGCCGATCAGCCGGCGATTGCACCCGACGCCATCGTGCAGAACTATTGTGCGGCGCAGCAGCAGGCGCAGGCGCAGTCCGGCAAAGCCTCGCGCATGGACGTCGATATTCAAGCTTCGCTCCCGGGCCTCAAGAAGCAGGGCCGCCTGCACGGTCTGCGCAAGATCACTAAGCTTGGGCGAATCACCTACGCCAAGCTGATCTTCGAGGGCGACAACACCGTGAAGAACCAGGTGATTGAGCGCTATCTAACTGCCGAAGCCGAAGCCCAACAGGATGAGCCGGCGGCGCTTGCCGTCACGCCCGCCAACTACAAGTTCCAGTACAAGGGCCAAAACCAGGTAGACGGGCGCGCCGTTCATATTTTTCAGGTCACACCGAAACACAAGTTGCGGGGGCTGTTCAAGGGCGAGGTTTGGATCGACGCCGCCACCTATCTGCCCGTCCAGGAATCCGGCTACCTCATCAAGAGCCCGTCAATCTTCGTGAAGAAGGTGGCCTTTGTCCGCAAGTTCGAAATCCGCGATGGCGTTTCCGTGCCGCTGCAAGTACAGAGTACCGTCGATACGCGCCTTTTCGGCAAGGCGGAGTTGACGGTCGATTTCACCAATTTCTCGCTCGATGACGGCGATATGGACGACCGCTAAACCCGAGGACACCACATGCGAACACTCTTCTTGAATCCGCCCTCGTTTGAAGGCTTCGACGGAGGCGCCAGCTCGCGTTGGCCCGCCTCCCGCGAAATCGAATCGTACTGGTATCCGGTGTGGCTCTGCTATCCCGCCGGCATGTTGGCCGATAGCAAAGTGGTGGACGCGCCGCCGCACAAGATCTCCATCGAGCAGACTGTCGAAATGGCGAAGCAGTTCGAGCTGCTGGTGCTCTACACGTCCACCCCCGGTTTCCACGTCGACGCGAAAATAGCCGGGATGATGAAGGATTCCAACCCCAAATTGAAGGTTGCCTTCGTCGGACCGCCGGTCACCGTGGAGCCCGAAAAGACCCTCAAAAGCACCAAGGCCATCGACTTCCTGGTGCGCCGCGAGTTCGACTACCAGATCGCCGGATACGCGCAGGGTAAGCCCCTCGAAGAGCTGCCAGGCGTCAGCTTCCGCAAGAACGGCGACATCGTACACAACCCCGAAGGCCCGGCCATTGAAGATCTGGATGGGCTGCCGTGGGTTACCAAAGTCTACAAGCGGGATCTCGACGTTACGCGCTACAACGTACCGTTCCTGCTCAACCCGTACATCTCGTTCTACACCACGCGCGGCTGCCCCGCCATGTGTACGTTCTGCCTCTGGCCGCAGACCACTTCCGGCCACCGCTGGCGCCTGCGCTCGGCGGACGACGTAGCTAATGAAGTCCGCTACGCCCTGGAGAATTTCCCGCAGATCAAAGAGATTTTCTTCGACGACGACACATTCAACTATCGCAAGGAACGCACCATCGAGCTTTGCAAAAAGCTCAAGCCGCTCAAGTTTACCTGGTCCTGCACCTCGCGCGTCACCACCGACTACGACACGCTCAAGGCCATGAAGGAAGCGGGCTGCCGCCTGTTGATCGTGGGCTACGAATCGGGCGACCCGCAGATTCTGAAGAATATCAAGAAGGGCGCCACCATCGAAATGGCCCTGCGCTTCACCGAAAACTGCAAGAAGCTGGGCCTGGTGATTCACGGCGATTTCATCGTCGGCCTGCCGGGCGAAACCCACGAGAGCATCCGCAAGACTATCGATTACGCCAAGCGCCTGGATACCGAGACCATCCAGGTCTCCATCGCGCACCCGTATCCCGGCACCGAATTCTACGATTACGCCAAGAAGAACAACCTGATCAGCATCGATTCCATGACCGACGAAGTGGGCCACCAGCTTCCCACGGTGATCTACCCGGGCCTGGATAAATCCGAGTTGATGGAGTGGGTGGAGCGCTTCTACGGCGAGTATTTCTTCCGCCCGCGCGTGATCTGGCGCATTGTGCGCAAGGCCATGTTCAATACCCACGACCGGCAGCGCCTCACCAAGGAGGCCAAGGAGTACATGGCGTTGCGCGCCAAGCGCCGGAAGTATGTGGCCGAC
The DNA here is from genome assembly GCA_049522755.1 of Bryobacteraceae bacterium. Classification (GTDB taxonomy): domain Bacteria; phylum Acidobacteriota; class Terriglobia; order Bryobacterales; family Bryobacteraceae; genus PALSA-243. Next base: position 29,801 of record JBEKNN010000019.1, read on the forward strand.
AACAAAACCCCGGCCAAGGCGGCGCCCGTAACCGCAGGCTCCGGCGACTAACGGCGAATGACCGCGGGACTCGATGCTATCGCGAGACCGCTTGTCGACGAGGCGCGTCCGATAGGACCGAATCAGGGAGTGGCTGCCGGCAACCGCGCAACCTCTCTCCGTCAGAGACCCACGCATGACCGCTGAAGCCGCGAGGCTGCGCATCAAGACTTGGATCTGCGCCACGGTGGTGGTGCTCTGCAATGTGTTCGGCAATTTTTTTCTGAAGCGTGGTATGCCAGCCGATTTGCCCACGCCTATCTCCTATATCACCGCCCTGTTTCAACCCTGGGCCGCGCTCGGCGTCGCGCTGTTAGTGCTCTGGCTGATGTCTCGCATGGCGCTGTTGAGCTGGGCCGATTTGAGCTATGTGCTGCCCGTCACCTCTATCGGCTACGTGCTGGTAGCGCTGGTGGGCAAAGTGTTTCTGCATGAGCAGATCGGCGTCAAGCGCTGGTCGGGAATCGTACTGATTGTGGCCGGAGTGGCGTTGGTGAGCGCCGCCACGCCGCCGCTCACTGAACACGGCCCGGAACACGACGCGGAATACGACGCGGAGCGGCCCGCATGACGTGGATCTATGTCGCCATTATCGTGCTGGCCACCACTGTGGGTGAAGTGATGCAAGCCCTGGGGATGCGCCGTTACGGCGAGATCCGCGATTTCCGCCCCACTGCGCTCGGACGCGCCGCGGCCACCCTGGCGCGCAACCGATTCGTGATCGCTTCGGTGGTCGCCATGGCCGTCTCGTTCTTCGCGTTTATGGCCCTGCTGACCGTCGCCGAACTTAGCTTCGCAGTGCCCGCCACGGCTGTGACCTATGTGCTCGAAACCATCCTGGCCAAGTATGTACTGAAGGAGCGCGTCACTGCGCTACGGTGGGCCGGAGCGGGTTTGGTGGTCTGCGGAGTAGTATTAGTATCCCTGTGATCTGGCTCGCGATCCCCGCCCTGGCTGCAGCCGCGTACTACCTGGTGGCGCTGATTGCCGCAGTCGGCTCCGGTCGGAGCCGCGACCGCGAGGGAGTGATTTTCACTCCGCCGATCTCGATTCTCAAGCCCATCCACGGCCGCGACCCGCACCTCTACGACGCCCTGCGCTCGCACGCCACCCAGAGTTATCCAACCTTCGAAATCCTCTTCGGCCTCAGCGACCTGAACGACGCCGCCATCGAAGACATCCGCCGCCTTCAATCCGCGTACCCTGCCATCCCCATTTCACTGCACGTAATCCGCACCGCCGCGCCGAACGCCAAGGCGGGCGTGCTCGCAGAATTGGCGCGCCACGCAAGCCACGCCGTGCTGCTGGTCAACGACAGCGACATCAAAGTTCCGCCCAACTATCTCCGCGACGTCGCTGCGCCGCTTGCCGATCCCCACATCGGACTGGTCACATGTCTCTACCGCGCCGCCGCCGATTCCTGGCCGTCGCGCGCCGAGGCCCTGGGCATCGCCACCGAATTCGCGCCCAGCGTCCTGGTGGCGCGGTTGCTGGGCGTCGCCGAATTCGCGCTCGGCTCAACCATGGCGTTTCGCGCCACGACATTGCAGCAGATCGGCGGCTTCGAAACCATCGCCCCATACCTGGCCGACGATTATCAACTCGGCCGCCACATCAGCCAGCTTGGATACCGTATCCGCTTCGCATCGCCCGTGGTCGAGACCAACCTGGGTGCCGGAACCTGGGCGCAAGTATGGCGTCATCAGGTACGCTGGTCGCGCACGATCCGCGTTTCGCGCCCGTCGGGATACTACGGCTACGTGGTCACCCACGCCACACTGTGGGCGCTGGTCGCGCTGGCGGCGGGCGCATGGCGGGCCGCCGCCGCGGCGCTAGCCCTGCGCATGATCGCAGGAATGTGGATCGGCGCAGCCGTGCTGCGAGACCGCAACACGCTTCGCTACTTCTGGATGATTCCGCTGCGCGATCTCTTTGGCTTCGCCGTCTGGTTAGCCGGACTCTTCGGCGACACCGTGGAGTGGCGCGGCCAAACGCTCCGCCTGCGCCCGGATGGCCGGATCGTACCATCTTAGCCAAACCGCGACTCTCGATTAAACTGGTCATACAGGGAGGCAGGGAGGGTGATTTGTTTCCACGCCCCCGGTTTCACGGACATGAGTCCGTCGATACATGGTCTCTTCACAGGAATACGTCCGTCGATACATGGAAGAACTCGGCCAACTTGCGGACATGCGCCTTGCTCGGCTCCCGCTTGCCGCTGAGTACATCGGAGACAACGCTACGCGATCCGAAAATTGGCAGCAAATTGATCGGCCGCAAGCCGCGTTGATTCATCAGAAACGCGATCATCTCGTTTGGCGGCGCTTCCGGTAAGGCATGGCGCTGGTCGTCATAGTCCTGAATCAGTCTGGCGAGTAGCGCCGAGACGGTCTTTTCCTCAGGGGTAGGATTTGCCTTAAAGTCTAGCGCTTCCATTGCCTCCACCAGCCGGTCGAATTCATCGTCGGACTCAATTAACTTGGGGACTACTCTAGCGCACAGCTTTCCATACCTGGCGGGGTCGATCGGGCCAATGCCGGAGTTGGCTATTCGGCTCGGCTTCCTTCCCGGCACTCCGGCAGGCCGATTTCGCGTGGTTGGTTTATCTCTGGTTTCGACTCTTGTTACACCCATCGCTTCCACTCCTTCGGATCGTATTCCTTATGCGTCAGCAGCGCCTTGACGTAGAGCTTTTGCACGCCGTACTCTGCTCGAGCGATTAGCCGGTACCGGTTGTACCGCAGGTTAAAAATCGGCACGCGGCCAACCTGCTCCGCCGACGGATATTCCTCGCAAACGTCATCAAGGCTCCTCCAGCGGGATGCCCGCGCTGCCCTGAACCACGCCATCGCCTCTTTCGCCACATCCTCGGATTTGCCGTTCAGGAGCAATTTCAATCCGCGCTGGCTAATCACGTTCACATAATGGATGTTAGCAAATTGCGAAATCACATCTAAGCGTTTTGCTAACTTGTTTTTGGCTGGCGGCTCGTCGCGCTGACTCGTTATGCGCTTCGCGCCTTCAGCGCCTCTTCGAGCCTCACCTTAACCCGTGGCCACTCATTGTCCAAGATGCTAAAAAAGACAGAATCGAATCGCTGCCCGTTGCGCCTGACGATACGCGACCGCAATACGCCCTCTTCAATCGCGCCAAGGCGAAGGATGGCGGCGCGGGAGCGCGCATTATCCACCATCGCCTGCAATTCGACGCGGATGTATTGCAGCGTTTCGAAGGCATGCTTCAGCAACAAATACTTGCACTCGGTGTTGACGGAAGTGCGCCAGAACTGCGGCGCATACCAGGTATAGCCAATCTCAAGACCGCATCGCAGCGGCGCAATGTTCGCGTATCGCGTGGACCCGATGAAGCGATTTGTCTCGATGTGCCGCACCGCGAATGGAATCCCGGTCTTGTTGTCCCGCTCGCCCAGCGCCCTGGCGATGTAATCCTGCATGGCTTCCATGGTTCGCGGCTTATCGACCGTGTGTAACCAGATCTCTTCGCTCTGGGCGGCTTGCAGTAATGCGCCGGCGTGCTCCATCGACAAGGGCTCGAGGCTGACCGTCTGCCCGGCCAGCGTGATGGGCTGCGGAACCAGAGTGTTCATCGCTGCAGCCTCCCGGCGCGATTATTGGAGCAAATCACCTGAACAGGATCGCACGGAAGACGCGAGGCCGTGTGAAACACTCGCGGCCGGCCGCTTCGCCGCACGACGGCGATGGCAAGCTAAAGCATACGCTACCAGCTGGCTTCGGACGCTATGTTTAGCCGCTAACGCGCCCGGCTCTCCTCTGGCGTTACAAAACCTGTAGCTCGGCGATGAACAGACGAGGATCGAGTCGAAACGACCGCGGCTCACTCCAAACAATGCCGCCGTAGTTCTCAAAACCGCAAGAACTGCGGCGCTTCCGTTAATTCCGCTGTAGACCAGACGTAATGGCGCGGAATCTCGCGATGGGAGTCGATGGGAACAAGCACTTGGAGGATTCGTCTCTGCTCGGCAGCGTCACCTGTGGCGGCCAGCTCCTGCACAGACCTCAAGCTCCGCAGCCAGTTGTTCTGCAGGCGTTGGGTATTGCGAGGTCGCCATGTTTTGATCGTACCTTAGCAGCAATGTTCAATAGCACCCGCGGCAAAGACCGCCGGCGTTACCACAGCGTGCGGAGCAGAAAGTACTCATTCACCGGCCGGTCGTCCCCAATCGGCGGCTGCGATGCATCTACGGCAATCAAATCGTTCACCCGCTTCTCTCCGCTCAACACGTTATCCATCATCTCGGGCGGGGTGGTCCCTTCGTTCCACTCCACCAGGTCCACCGCCGCGCGCGCCGGAATGCGCTGCGCCAATGATGCGCCGTTCCATTCCGGAAACGGCTCCATGCGTCCCAGAAAGTGAATGCCCCAACCTTCGATGGATGTGAAAGTCCGCACATACGGGAACGCGTTGCGGAACGCGCGCGCTACCGATGCCAGCGTGGCGTTGTCGCCGCCCGGAAACCACACCTGCACAATGCCGCCGGGGCGCAGGTGCGGCTTGATGATGGCGTAGAATTCCTGCGAGTAAAGCAGGCTCGAGGTGGGCGCGCTGACCGGCGGCGGCGGATCCACCGCGATCAAATCGTAGGTATCGGGTGAACGCTCCAGATACCGCCGCCCGTCGTCGATCACCATCTGCGCCAGCGGCGATTCGAGCAGCGCCGGTCCATCCGGATGAAAGTACCCGAAGACCTTCGGCACGCTCGGTATCAGCTCCACCGCGGTGGTTGGAATCCCCCACGACATCACCGAGCGGAACGTGGTCCCCATGCCGAAACAAATCACCAGCGCGTTCTTCGGCGGCCGGCTCAACATCGAAAGCGGCAGGTGCGCCATCACCTTGGTGATGGGCGTGAGGACCGTCATCCCCGTGCCGTTCACCAGGATGCGCTTGTCCATGCCTTCGCCGGTCGCAATCACCGTCGCCGCGTAATCGCGCATCTCGACGCGATGCGGAAACTTGGTCCCGTAATCCCTGGTGACCACCGCCAGCAAGACCGACAACGCCACGCAGGCAACATACATAGGCGTGTCCAGAGGCTTGCGAAGAGGCTTGTTCCCTGGCTTACGCCGCATGCGGAATCCGATGACGAATAGCGGCAACGCCACCACGCATAATCCCCAGCGCTCGCCGGCCCACGGAAGCACCGCGAACCCGGCCACCAGCGGGCCGAGGATGGAACCGACCACGTTGACCGCGTACGCTCTGCCCGCGCGGTCCGGGTCGCCTGCCGACCAGCGGTCCACCAGCATCGGCGTCAGGAAGCCCACCATGCCGCTGAAGAGCGTCACTCCCAAACCCGCGCGGATGGCGCCGTATAGGAAGCCCGCCAAGGTGTATTGCAGCTCAGGCAGCGGCAAGCGCGGGTCGGCGAAGAGCAATGGCAGCAGCGCAATCAACCCGAGAGTCACCCACGCCGCGTCGCCGCGATCCGCGTCGTTGAGTGATTCGCCGGTACGGGCGCCGGAGTGCACGCGGCGGCGATAGATATAGGACCCGGTGAATGTGGCGCCCAGATACATCGCCAGAATCGCCGCGAACGCGTAGACCACGTTGCCCAGATAGACGGTGAACTCGCGAATCCAGATCACCTCCATCGCCATGCTGCACAGGCCCGTCGCAAAGAGCAGCCACAAGATGCCCGTGCCATTCGACGGCAACACGCCCGGCGCGCGCCGTTCGGCGGTGGAGGTCGGGGCGGAAACGGCGCCCATGCTCACCAGAAACACTCCGGCTGCCAGCAGGAAGTTGAGAGCGCTGGCGACATGCAGCGTGCCGCGAAAGCCCAGCAACTCAATCAGCACGAAGGCCGGAATCAGCGTACCCATAATGGCGCCCAGCACATTGGCCAGGTAAAGATAGCTGAAGGAATGCTCCGAATCTTCGCCATGCATCCGGCGAATCGCCGCCATGGCGAAAGGGAACGTGGCGCCCATGCACGTGCACCACGGCAGCAGCGCCACGGCAACCCAAGCGCCCGAAGCCACGTAGTAGACGGGCGATCCCCAGGCGAGCCCGCGGCCGGTATCGCGCAGCAGGCGATATCCCGCGTCGATGGTCGCCGGCGCCGCAAATCCCGAGATGCCGATGAGCAGTTCCAGCAACCCATACAAGCGCAGCGGAGTTGACGCCGGCGCGCCCTCGAACCGCCGGATAAACTTGCCTCCGCCCCACGAGCCCAAACCGAGGCCGGCCATGAAGACCGAAAGCACGATGGACACCATGGGCGTGGTGACGCCGAATTTCGCCATGCCGAGGCGCAGCCAGATCACCTCATAAACCAGACTGCAAAAGCCGGAAATCAGAAAGAACAGGAAGAACCAGCGCGACTTCAAATATGCCTCCACGGTCTCTTAGACTGAACTTCTTTAGAGTAGAAGAGTGCCTCCCACTAATCTAACCTTCCGCGAACCGTTGCAGACGGCGGCTCGGCACGCGCTGGCGCACATTGAGAATCTGGATGCGCTTCCGGTTGCGGCCACGGCGTCATTGGAAATGCTGCGCGCGCGCCTGGGGCGTTCGCTGGCGGACGACGGCGCGCTGCCCGCGCAAGTGATCGACGATCTGGTGAGCGATTCCGCCGGCGGCATTGTCGCTTCGGCGGGCGGGCGCGTCTACAGTTGGATGGTCGGCGGCAGCGTTCCCGCGGCCCTTGCAGCCGACTGTCTCGCCTCCGCGTGGGACCAGAACGCCGGCCTCTACGCCGCGAGGCCCGCCGCCGCGCTGGTGGAAGAGATTGCCGGCGAGTGGCTCAAGGAATTGCTGGGCATCCCCGCAGGCGCGAGTTTCGCATTTGTCACCGGATGCCAGATGGCGCATGTCACGTGTCTCGCCGCTGCGCAGCACGCGGTGCTGGAACGCTGGGGATGGGACGTGGAAGCAATGTGCAGCGCCGGGAAAAGAGTCCCGCGGCGGCGTGCCATACCAGTGCGCGGAAGCCGCGCAGCCGCACCGCGCGATTGTCAGCGCGCAGCGGAAATCCACTCCATACCTCGCGACACTGCCCGGATACCAAGGTGAACAGGCTGCCGTACGCAAGCGCGCAACACGCCAGCGAGAGCGCCGCCCACACCGCGAAATCGACGCCCGGCGGGCGGTTTGTTCCAATTTGCCGCTTGCAATTTCGCGTTGCCCTTCCATAAGCACTGACGGCGATTCCGGAATTTAGTTGGGCCAAATTTTAGCTGACAGCCCGCCGCAGTCAGTTGCCGGTAGGCGCTTTCTCCAGACGGTCGATCACGATGATATCGACGGGCATTCTTCGCGACTCCAGCTTGAGGCCCAGCCGCTGCAGGGATGCGGCGATGGAATATCCCGAGGCATCGGACGGCGTATCCGCCGGCAGCGCCACGCCGGACGCCTTGGCCCTGTTGCGCAGATCGTCGGGCGCGAAATCGAGCGGCACATCGCAGGTACCTGTGAGCCCCGTCCCGTCCACCACCAGCCAATCGAGGAAGCTCGCCATTAGCTGGGCCAGTGCGGGCATGGACATATTCCTGGCGTCCACATGCATCGCGCCTTCCGGCCCATGGAGCGCGACCATGCGGCATCCGGGCCGGTGGGCGGCGTCGCAAGTCTGGCGCCGTTCTTTCCGGCCACCAGCGCGCGCACCAGGCGCTCCTGAGTAGCGTGGTGCGCCGCAAGCTGAAACCTGGCGGCCAGCAGGGCCTGGAGCATTTCGAGTATCTGGTCTTGCGCGGCGTCTTTCGCGGTCCCGGCGGCGGGCAGCTTTGCCACCACATCGAATTTCTGAGTCTCCATCCGATCGGGGCCGGAAATCTGGTACGAGTTGACGCGATAGGCGGTGCGGACAAGGTAGGTCAGCGACGCGTTCGAGATATTCACCATGGCCGCGTCTACTTTCATCGTCATGTGATATTGAAAATGTCCGGCGACGGGCGCGGCCGGCTTGACCGATGCCACCTCAAACTCCGGCTGGCCGGCGCCCGCGGACGCAACGGCGGCGATATACAACGTCAGGCGAATCGCTTGCATGTGGTTCTCCCTGGGGACCCCTGGAGGCAGCATGCAGGAAAAGCGCGGCCCTGGAAACGGATTTGTGACGAACATGCTTCTGACTGGACGAACGCTATGGCCCGGTAGTAAAGGTGTACTGCCGAGTGCTTCAAGCGTGAGCCACAGCACCAGGATTCAGCGCCCCCGCGAATTCCGAGTCACCGCCTGAAGCGCGCCGACGTTAAGCTGCCCGCACCGCGCGCTACACTCGGAACAGGGAGTCCCCAATGCCCGAAAACGATCATGCCGGCATCCGGCCGCGAACCGCCGTGCTGACGCGCGGTTTCGATCCGAGCCTTTCCGTGGGTTCCGCGCGCCCCGCGGTCTTCCGCAGTTCCACCTACGTTTTTGAAAGCCCTGAAGCGGCCGAGCGCGCCTTCGCCATTACCTCCGGCAAGATCAAGCTGCCGCCGGGCGAGCGCGCTGCCTTGATCTATTCGCGCTTCTCCCATCCGAACGCCGAGATTCTGGAAGACCAGATTGTGCCTATCGAAGCCGGAGCCACCGACGCAGCCGTATTCAATTCCGGCATGGCAGCCATCATGACCGCGTTCTTCACCTTCGCCCGTCCGGACAGCTCCATCGTCTACACCACGCCGCTCTACGGCGGAACCACCGGCTTGATCCACACCTTCATGGAGCCGTTCGGCGTACATGGAATCGCGGCCCCTTCGGGCGACGCGGCGGCCATCGACGAGGCCATCCGCACGGCTCACAATTGCTGCATTGTGCTGCTCGAAACTCCCGCCAATCCAACCCTCATCATGACGGATATCGAGCGCGCGGCCGACGCTGCTGCGAAGCACCCGTCGAAGCCCGTAGTGATGGTGGATAACACCTTCCTCGGGCCGGCCTTCCAGCATCCGCTGCAGCTTGGCGCCGACATCGTGCTCTATTCGGCGACCAAATATCTGGGCGGCTTCAGCGATATGCTGGGCGGCGTGGCGATCACGCGAAGCCACGAGATGATTCAAAGGATTCGCAGCCGCCGCATCATGTTCGGCAACATTCTGCAGCCCGACGAATGCTGGATGCTCGACAGCCGCCTGCCCACCGTCTCGCTGCGCATGAACCGCCAGAGTAAGAACGCGCAGCGCCTGGCCGAAGCGCTGGTGGGGCACAAGCAATTGAGCAACGTGATCTATCCGACGTTGTTTCAGGATGCCGAGCAGAAGCGCATCTACGCCAAGCAGTGCGAGTTTCCGGGCGGCATCTTTTCGCTCGAATTTGCGGGCGGCAAGCCGGCGGCGTTCGAATTTCTGCGCCGCATCCGCATCGCGAAGAACGCCGTGTCGCTGGGCGGCGTGGAGACCCTGGTCTGCCATCCCCGAAGCACGACTCACTCCGGTATGAGCCCGCAGGAACTAGCCGAATCGGGCGTGACCGACGGCTTGGTGCGCTTCTCGGCGGGCATTGAAGACTGGCGCGATCTGCTGGCCGATTTCGAACAGGCGCTGGCAGGGATTAGTTGACCTGTGTGGGACCGGCCTCCTGGCCGGTCGGAGCGCATACGCGATCACAGGAGTGCCCTGTTGCCGATCCTGCGCCGTACTCCACCCGAAGCATGGCGACCGTACGGTTCCGCTGTGCACCTGGTAATCCTTTACCGCGTACATGATCCGCACTTCCCGAACCGGCGCAAATGCATCCACGGCAAACCCCAGCAAACCGCGGCAGTCGCTTCGGTTGATCAACACGGCGTAAGTATGTTTCGCTTCGATCTTAGCCACCGAGGCAAACCTGGTGTAAGCGGGCCAGTCATGTACGCCGCGGTAGTTAAAATGGCGCGCAACACCTGTACCCAAAGCTTCGGGTCGTCGTCAGTCGCCGGCCGTACTGAGTCACACTGCCCACGGCCCGCCGCGCACTGTCAGGCCAATCGGACCCTTCGGTCAAGAGTTTGTGGAATCAAACTGGCTCTGGCGGAAGAGTTCACTTAGCCCGATTTGTCTTTCGCCGGCGCCCAAGCTGTCACTCTCCGAAAGAAGCCTCACCGGAGCGCCCCGATGATACTCCCACGCCAACTTTCCTATGGGGTCGACAACCCAGGAGTTCGCCACGCCCCACGTGTGATAGGTTTCGCACCTGGCGAATAGCTCGCTCGGCCGCTGGGAGGGAGAGAGTATCTCTACACAGAGCAAAGGCGGCGCCATCATGATTCCGCCTTCGAGCCGCGCATCCGGCGGAACAAATACCAGATCGGGCACGCGGACATCGTCGCCGTGGCGAATCGACAGTTCGCGAACCGTTCTCCCAAGGCCCCTCTGTTCGTACCGCTCCAGGAGCCGCTCGATCCACCGCTCCATCTCCATGTGCTCCAGGGTTCCCATCGGTTTTGGGAGCAGCGCTCCTCCGACTAATTCGCACTCCGGTTCATAATCGCTCTCCAAGTACTCTTGGACGGACACTCGCGAGGCAGTCGCCATAAGGCCGCATTCCTTTGGTCCTATATTACTAAACCACAGCCACCGGTCAAGAAAACTGTCGAACGCACTACCGGGGCGCCGACACCGCCAGAGTCCTCGATTCGTAGAAGTTAGTCAAGTTAGTGTTGTCTTTGGAACGGTGCAGGCTCCGGAGGCGCCAGCGATCTGATGAAGATGCCGGTCGACGACGACTCCACGGCTACACTCGGCCGCGTCACCAGCTTTTCGGGTGGCCGAGGGATTGAAGTCTGCGAGGGCGTCTCGCCCCTGGCAACGAGTTGCGCTCGATGCACACTCGATATCGCGTCCGTGCAGAGGGTCGAAGCCAGACGAGCGGACGCGGAAAGCGCCACGGATGAAATGCGGGTCGGGGTTGCGGCTCCGAACTCGTCGGACGCCATAGCTACGCTCAGCTAACCCCACCAACTCTCGCCGGCCGCCAGATGAGCCTTCGCCACGTCTGGGTCCAACTCCGCGCCCAGCCCGGGTTTGTCAGTCACCTGCACGAAGCCGTCTTTTATATAAGGACCCTCCAGCAGCAACAGTTGATCCATCCAGTCGCCGGCGCCCGTGATGGTCTCACACGTCATGTAGTCGCGAATCGATGCCGCCCACTGGCAGGTGGCCCAAGTGTGAAGCTGGCTGCCGGTGTTGTGGTTAGCGATGGGCAGCCCGAAGACGTCGGCCATATCGGCGATTCGCTTGGTTTCAAGGAAGCCCCCGCTGTTGCGCAGATCCGGATTCAGGATATCGCAGCCATGATGAATGATGAAATCGCGAAAGCCCTGCCTGCGCGCCAGGTTTTCGCCCGTGCAAATGGGGACGCGCGCGCTCTGGCACAGCTTCGACCACTCCTCGGAGTACTCCACTTGCAGCGGGTCCTCGAACCAGAGCGGTTTGACCGATTCCACCGCCTCGGCGATCTGCATGGCGGTTCGCAGGTCATACTCCCAGTGGCAATGCACCATGATGTCGTGGTCCCAGCCCAGCGCCTCCCGGCAGTTCTCGAAGCCCTGCCGAACCTCAATCAGTTCCCTGGTTGTGAGCACGCGATTGGCGGCGTCACGCGCCAGGTCCGTGGCGGGATTAGTATGCGGAAATCCGAATTTGTGCGCGGTGAATCCGGCGGGGTCGGCCTTCACCTTCTGCGCCCAGTCGCGGCACGAGGCTTTGTCAAGCACGTTGCGCGGTACGGCGTGATCGTACACCCGCACCTTCTGCCGGAATCGGCCACCCAACAGAGTGGAGGCGGGTACGCCGAGCGCCTTTCCAGCGAGGTCCCACAACGCCATCTCGATGCCGCTGGCGGCGCGCATCAGGTTGTGAGCCGAACCATCGGTGCGGGTACCGCTGAGGTCCTTCACGCGCTCGTCGAGCAATGTGTAGATGGCGTCGATTTCCAGTGGGTCTTTGCCTACCAGCCCCGGCTTCATCGACAGAATCTGTTCTTTGACGCCGATCCCCGGCGTTCCGTATGCTTCCCCTATGCCGTAATTGCCGTCGTCGGCAAGCACCTTCACCAGCACATAGGTGCGGGAGGGTCCCTGGAGCGTCATCGTGCGGACATCGCGGATCTTGAGCCGCTTGCGCTCGGCCGCGGCAAGCTGATGATAGCGGATCAGGAACGGCGCGGCGGCAGCGGCGCCCAGAAACGCCCGCCGGGGTAAGCTGCGTGAGGTCATCGAATCCCCCTTTGCCCTGCAATTCTATCCGATCGCGGCGCCAGACTCTGTTAACGCGCCTCAGCCCATCCATTCCGGATGCTGGGCCGTTCCGTCGAACTGCGTGGTAGTCTTGAAAGGCTCAAACCGCCCGGTCATCGCGGCTTCCTTTGTCTTCGACACAATCGCCTGCAGTTGCGGCTCGGACATCGGCTTGAAGGTCCGCACCGCCTCGAAAGCCTGATCCAGGCGCTCCATCGAGTCGCATCCGTTAATCACCACCGACGTTGGCAGATTCAATGCATAGTGCAGGCACTCGATCGGCGTGGCCCCGCCGGCTTTCAGCACATTGCCAGACGCGAACGGCTTCATCCCGAGCACCGCGATACCCTCCTTCACCAGCCGTGGAACCACCTGATGCGCGAAGCTCCGGAAGTGATAATCGAGCACGTTCAGCGGCATCTGGCAAGTATCGAAATGGAACTTGTTCTGCGCCGCCACGTCCAGCATTCGCAGATGCACTACCGGATCTTTATGGCCTGTGAATCCGATATAGCGCACCTTTCCAGCCTTTTTCGCCGCCAGCACCGCCTCAAGGGCGCCGCCCGGAGCGAAGAAGCGATCCGGATCCTCCATCCGTATGTTCTCGTGGAACTGGATCAGGTCGATCGTGTCCACCTGCAGGCGCCGCAACGATTCGTCAATCTGTTTCGCCGCCATCGCGCTGGTGCGCCCGTTGTATTTCGTCATCAGGAAAATGCGTTTCCGGTATCCGTCCTTGAGCGCCTTACCCATGCGGATTTCGCTGCCCCCATCGTGGTAATCGCACGAGTTATCGAGGAACGTGACGCCTCGATCGATGGCGCTCCGCACAATCCGGATACTCTCGCTCTCTTCCTTCGGCACGCCCATGTGATAACCGCCCAGACCGAGTGCGGAAACTCGCTGGCCGGTCGTCCCGAGGTTCCTGTAGATCATTCCGCTGGATGTCTGCGCATCGAGTTTCGCGGCCACCTGGAGAGCCGCGAGCATTTTCAGCAAGTCACGCCGTTCCATGTCTGATAGTTTATTCCCTTGCGCGCTCCCGCGCTCACATTCCAGCAGATGCCCGAACCGGCAGCCCCGGCGACGTGGCGCGTCGTCCTTTATTACCAGTACGGCGCGACAGATTTCTCCGGATCAGGCGCCAAAGAAGGTATCTGTTTTCCTACGAGTACCCTTGCGGAGGAGATTGGCAACAACTTAGGCCGATTCGATCGCGTATGTTTGCGGGCTCTGCTCGAACGCCTGTTTGCATCGGGGACAGCAGAAATAGACCGTCAGCCCTTCAACTTGCGCCGTATGTTTCGCGCGGGCTACATCCACCATCATTCTGCACACAGGGTCTTGCGCCTGCATCACAATCGGCAGGGCCACAGTAGCTGGCTGAGATTCGCCCCGGCCCTGTTGAACGATTTCGGCGAGGACGCTAACCGCGATCTCCTCGGGCGTCACCGCCCCGATCTGCAGACCCGCTGGGGCCGTCACGCGAGCCAGGCGTTCCGCTGAAATTCCCGTTCCGCGCAGGTACTCGAAAATCTTTTCCGCTTTGGTCTTGCTCGCCACGAAAGCGATGTATGGCACGTCCACGCCCAGCGCCAGCTCCAGCGCTTCCTCGTCGCATTCGCCCTGGGTGGAGACCACCACGAATGTCCGCGGCGTGATGCGGACAAGGCTGAGATCCAATCGATCGTGAAGCACTGTGGGTGCGGGAAAATTCTCACGGGCGACATCCGGCGCCAGAACGGTCACCGCATATCCGGCGGCGGCGCCTAGCCTCGCAAGAGTCTGCGCCACCACGGAACGCCCCAAGATCACGATCTGCGGCTTGGGCAGAACCGGCTCGATGAAAATGTCCAAGGCTCCTCCACTGTGGCACGTCATGGCGTATTCCAGGATGCCTTCCTGCGCGACCGGGTTGGGCGAAGGGCTGATTCGAACCAGGCGCGGCTTCGCATCGCGGATGGCCAGCAGCGCCTCCTTGACCACCGTGGGCTGGGCGCAGCCGCCGCCGATCCAGCCCCAGATTCTACCGCCCGAATCGACGATCGCTTTGTCGCCTGGCTTCCCCGAAATCGGACCCTCGAACCGGACCACCATCGCCATTGCGAAAGACTCTCCCCGCGATCGCAACTCGGCGGCTTTTTCCAAGAACTCGTCAAACATATTTCACCAGCTTAGGTGCTTTTCCAATTCGAGCAGGCTCTGAAGCGAATGCGCCGCGGCGAACACATCCACATGCGGAAGAGCCGCGGCCATACCGCGCGTGAGCGGCTTGTAATCCTCCAGACCCAGTAGCGGATTCAGCCAGATCACCTTACGGACCCGATCTCTAACACTGCGCAACTCCGCGGCGAGTATCTCGGGATTTCCGGTGTCCCATCCGTCGCTCAATATGATGAACACCGTATCGCGCGACAGCAACCTCGCGTGCCGGGCGTTAAATTCCTGGAGCGATCCGCCGATCCTGGTACCGCCCGACCAATCGGCTGGACACGCGGTCAGCGCCTTCATTGCATCCGCCAGATTCCGCGATCGCAGCATTCCTCCGATATTCACCAGCCGCGTACTGAAGATGAACGTATCGGCGCGCTTGAAGGGCCTGTGCAGCGCGTGAGCGAATCTCAGCAGGAACATGCTGTAGAGGCTCATCGAGCCGCTCACATCCAGCAGAATCAGCACGCGCGCCTGCTGAGGTTTGCGGTCTTTGTAGCGCAGCTTGACGGGATCGCCGCCGCGGCTGATGTTGCCGCGAATCGTGCGCCTCAGATCCACGCGGCCTCGCAAGCCGGCAATCTTCCGGCGCCGCGAGAGTCTCCAGCTCATCTGTTTGAGCAGTCGCTCAGCGAGTTGGTCGAGCGCGGGCTGGTCGCTCCGTGATATCTCGGAAAAATCGGTTTTCTTGAGGCGCGCGTGAGCGCTGGCGCCGGCGATGCTCGACGCTTCCCGGTCCGTTGGACGCTCCACCTCGCTCGCTTCGCCGGTCAAAACCCAGAAGCCGCGCGGCTCCGTTTTAACGCTTCGTTCGATCCCACTCCGATCCCTGGGAGCCTCGTTCCAGAACGCATCGTACAACCGGTCAAACGAATCCCATTCCTCTTTTGACGAGCTCAGCGCCGCGCGTAGTGCCCATCGGACGGCATCGGCGTCGACCACCTGCGTCACGCGAACCACATCCACCGAGGTAAGAGATTCCGTTACGCCTGCCGAGAATCCGTTAGCTCTCAAAAAACGGCAGAAGCGGATTATGTCCGATTGCGTCACTGTGCCGATCTCGACAGTATCCTGTCGATCCCTTCCGCCTGGATCTTCGCCGAATCGTCCACCGATTTGGCAATGCACAGTAGCGTCGCCTCAGCGGCCTCCGCGTCCAGCCGCGTTTTACCCAGCGCGCGTAGCGAATCCACACAATCGAGAGTCTCCGCCACGCCAGGGGGCTTCGAAAGATTCAGGCTTCGGACCTGTTGAACGAAACCGACCACTTGCGCGCCCAATTCATGGTCGACTCCTTGCGTGCGCAGCCGGACAATTTCCAATTCTTTTTCGAAGCCCGGGTAGTCGATCCAGTGATAGAGACAACGCCGCTTGAGAGCATCGCTCAATTCTCTGGTCCGGTTCGAAGTGAGAATCACATGCGGCTTATGCCGCGCGCGGATGGGGCCCAATTCCGGAATCGTAATCTGAAAGTCGGATAGCAGTTCGAGGAGAAAAGCTTCAAAGGCCTCGTCGGCGCGGTCGATTTCGTCGATCAGCAGGACCGGCGACGCATTCTCCGCGCGAAGCGAACGGAGCAGCGGCCGCTCTAACAAAAAGCTCGACGAGAAGATATCCTCTTCCGTCCTTTCGTGGATCCTGATCGCCAGCAACTGCTTCTGATAGTTCCACTCATAAACCGCCGAGTTGACGTCCAGGCCTTCATAGCACTGCAGCCGGATCAGCTCAACCCCCAGAAACGCGGCCAGAACCTTCGCCACTTCGGTCTTCCCCACTCCGGCGTGCCCCTCGATCAACAGCGGCTTGCCAAGCCGGATGAGTAAGTAAACCGCCGTCGCCAGCGCCCGATCCAGCACGTATCCCGACGCTTCGAAGCCGCGCACTACGGCGTCGATATCGCGCACATCCTCAGGACTCGTTGGAGCCTCCCAGCGCGCGGCGGATGGTGTGACCCAGCGCCGACCCAACCACGCTCACGGCGTTCACCGGCTCGGCCGCGGCCTGAGGCTCAGCCTCCGGGTTCTTGAGCTTCTGCTGGAATCGCTCAGTGAACTGTTTGAAGATGACGTCGGAAACATCGCTCATCATGCGGCCGCCGAATTGGGCCAGAATCCCAACCACGTTCACTTCGGTAACCGCGACCACGTGCGTGCCGCCTGTTTCGAGTGACTGAAGCGTGCCGGTCATCTTCATCGACGCGCCTCCCTTGCCTCGCACATCCTGCCCTTTCCCGTCTAACTCGAGGATGTGGGCCTGCTCATCCAGCCGCACGATTTTCACTTCGCCTTTGAACTCGGTCAGGCTCGGCCCCACCTTGACGCTGATAGCTCCTTTGAATGTGCGGTCGTCGACTGTCTCGGTAAGTTTCGCGCCGGGCACGCAACTGACTACCTTCCGCGGGTCACTCAGCAAGGCCCAGACCTTGTCGATTGGCTCGCTGACTTCGAATGTCTTTTCAATGCGTACTGCCATGTCACGACACTCCGTTTTGCTGAAGAATCTGCCACACCTTCCACGGCGTGACTGGCATGTCGATGTGGCGGACGCCCAGGTGAGAGAGCGCATCCACCACCGCGTTGACGAACGCCGCGGGTGAACCCACGTTGGGCGATTCGCCGACACCCTTGGCGCCGATGGGATGATGCGGCGAAGGAGTGCAGGTCTTTCCCGTCTCCCAGTGGGGAGTCTCGACGGCGGTGGGTACCAGGTAATCCATGAAGTTGCCTCCCTGGACGTTGCCGCTTTCATCGTAGCTGATCAGCTGCATGAAGGCGATGGCGAGCCCCTCAGTCAGGCCGCCGTGGATCTGCCCTTCGACGATCATCGGGTTGATGATGTTGCCGCAATCGTCCACGGCGATGAAGCGGCGCACCTTCACCTCGCCCGTTCCCTTATCGATATCGACAACGCAGATATAGGTGCCAAAGGGGAACGTCAGATTGCGCGGATCGTAATAATGCACGGCTTCCAGGCCGGCTTCCATGCCCTCCGGAAGGTTGGTATAGGCGGCGAAGGCGATCTCTTGAATGGTCTTCGCCTTCGATGGCGCGCCCTTGACGAAGAACTTACCCGGCTCCCAATCCAGGTCTTCCTCGCTGGCTTCCAGCAGATGCGCCGCAATTTTCCGCGCCTTGTCGCGAATTTTTCGCGCGGCCATGGCGGTGGCGCCGCCTGCCACCGGAGTGCTGCGGCTGGCGTAAGTGCCCAGACCGTAGGGCGCGGTATCCGTATCGCCTTCTTCGAGCACGATATCCTGCTGCGGAATTCCCAGCTCTTGCGCGATGATCTGCGGGAACGTGGTCTCATGGCCCTGGCCTTGCGATTTCGTACCCAACCGCGCGATGGCTTTTCCGGTGGGATGGATGCGAATCTCGCAACTGTCGAACATTCTGATGCCGACAATATCGAAAGTGTGGCCCGGCCCGGCGCCGACGATCTCGGTGAAGCTCGAAATGCCGATACCCATCAGCTCGCCCTTCTCGCGTTTCTCCGCCTGTTCTTTGCGTAGTTCCTCGTATCCGGCCATCTTGAGCGCCAGGTTCATCGCTGCCGGATAATCGCCGCTGTCATAGGTCCAGCCCAGCGGGCACTGGTATGGAAATTTGTCCGTGGGGATGAAATTCTTGAGCCGCAGCGCCACCGGATCCATTTTCAATTCGTAGGCGAGAACATCCATGGCCCGCTCGATCAGGTACGCGGCTTCTGTGACCCGGAACGAGCAGCGGTACGCAATCCCGCCCGGCGCCTTGTTGGTATAGACGCCATCCACTTCGCAGAACGCCTTTGGAAAATCGTAGGAACCGGTGCAGATGCTGAACAATCCGGCCGGAAATTTCGAGGGTTGCGCCGCTGCGTTGAACGCTCCATGATCGGCCAGCGTCTTGACGCGCAGAGCTTTCACGGTTCCATCGCGCTCGGCGGCGATTTCCGCGGTCATGTGATAATCCCGCGCGAAGCCGGTGGATTGAAGATTCTCCGATCGCGTCTCAATCCATTTCACCGGACGGCCCAGCTTCAACGACGCCACCACCGCGCACACGTAGCCGGGATAAATGGGAACCTTGTTGCCGAAGCCTCCACCGATATCGGGCGAGATCACGCGAATGTTCTGCTCGGGAATTCCGCCCACCAGCGCGAACAGGGTGCGATGAGCATGCGGCGCCTGGGAAGTCAACCAGATGGTCAGCTTCCCCGTCACCGGGTTGAAATCGGCCACGCAACCACAGGTTTCGAGCGGCGCTGGATGACATCGTTGAAACACCGCATCCACTTTGGCGGTTACCGGACCACTCTGAATCGCATTTTGCGTCTCGTGCCGGTCGCCCACTTCCCAATGAAAAATGTGGTTCGACTTTTCCTCGCGATCCTCGCGCAGAATGGGAGCGTCCGCGTCGAGCGCCTTATGCGGATCCACCAGCACCGGCAACTCGTCGTATTCCACCTCCACCAACTCCGCCATGTCGGCCGCCGCATACTGTTCCGTGGCTACGCAGAACGCCACTTCCTGCGCTTGAAACAGAACTTTTCCGGTGGCCAGCACCATCTGCTTGTCGTGGAACAGCGTCGGCATCCACGCCAGGCCGGCGGCGGCCAGATCCGCGCCGGTGATCACGGCCAGCGCGCCCGGAATTTTCATGGCGTTTTCGATGTTGATGCTCTTGAGTCGCGCGTGGCCGTACGGGCTGCGCACCACGTGACCGAAGACCATCCCCGGAAGATGCACGTCGTCGACGTAGTTGCCTTTGCCCTGGATGAATCGAGCGTCTTCCTTGCGTTTCACCGGGTGGCCCATGCCACCGATTTCGGGCGAGGTTTGTTGGATCATGCCGCTGCCCCTTTCTGCTTTTGCATTTTACCGGCCGCGTACTGAACCGCTTTCACGATATTTTGATACCCTGTGCAGCGGCACAAATTGCCGGAGATTCCCCAGCGGATATCTTCTTCCGTAGGTTCCGGATTCTTTTCCAGCAGCGCCAGCGCGGACATCATCATGCCGGGCGTACAGAAACCACACTGTAACCCGTGCTCCTGATGGAAACCCTCCTGGATAGGATGCAGTTTGCCGTTATGCGCCAGCCCTTCGACGGTCATTATCTCCCGGCCGTCGGCCTGCACCGCGAAAAACGTGCACGATTTGATCGAGCGGCCGTCCAGCAGCACGGTGCACGCGCCGCAACTGGTGGTATCGCAGCCAAGATGCGTGCCGGTCTGTCCAGCATGGTCGCGGATGAAATGCACCAGCAGCAATCTGGGATCGACATCGGCTTCTTTTTCGACGCCGTTCAATTGGATGCGAATGTGATGTTTGGCCATGCTTACCCCCTGTCGGTCGTCTACAATTAACTGGCTCTTTCGGCGGCGCGAGTGAGCGCACGCTTGGTCAATTCCTTTACCAGACCTTTCTTGTATTCCGCCGGTCCGCGCAGGTCCGAGCTGGGATCGGATTCGTCCATCGCCAGTTGCGCCGTCTGCGCGATGCTCTGAGCATCCAGTTTCTTGCCACGCAGAAACGCCTCGGCTTTTCCGGCCTTGATCGGCGCCGGACCCACGTTGGTCAACCCGATTCCAACTTTGGAACATGCGCCGCCCGCATCGAGCGTCACCTGCGCCGCGACGGCCGCGGTTGCGAAATCCCCTACCTTGCGCTCCAGCTTCAAGTAGGCGCCTCCGCTTCGCGCCGCGGGAATGGGAATGCGAATCTCGGTCAGGATCTCATCGTGTTCCAGGGCGGTGGTGAAGATGGACAAAAAGAAATCCTGAATCGGGATCGATCGCTCACCGTTCGCGCCGGTGGCGATCAGCACGGCTTCCAGCGCGAGCATGGTGGCGCCATGATCGTTGGCCGGATCGCCGTGCGCCAGATTGCCGCCGATAGTCGCGAGATTTCGCACCTGCGGATCGGCGATCACCCTCGACGTGTCGTGAAGGATCGGAAATTTCGAGCGGATCAGCTCCGACTCTTCCAGCTCGGCTTCGCGCGTCAATCCGCCGATTTTCAAATAACCGCCCTCTTCGCGAATGTACGCGAGGCCAGGGATATGATTGATGTCGATCAGCCAGGCAGGCCGCGCGATGCGCAGCTTCATCATCGGAATCAAGCTTTGGCCGCCGCTCAGGATTTTTGAGTCGTCGCCGTGGAGTTGGAGGAGAGAGACGGCTTCGGGAATGGTCGCGGGCCGCAGGTATTCAAACACCGGAGGAATCATCGTGGCCTCGTTGTTTAGTTTACATTCTGCCGGATTGTACTTCCCAGCACGCGCTTTAAATTATATAGTGAAAACGGAGCCGCCGTGTCTAGAGAATTTTTGCGGAAATCGAGCGAGCTGGCCGCGGAAGGCAAACCTTTCGCCGTCGCCACGGTGGTTCGAGTTGAAGGATCTTCTTCCGCGCGGCCCGGCTCGAAGGCCATCATCGACGCGCAGGGCAAGCTGGTTATGGGCTGGGTGGGCGGCGGTTGCGCCGAAGGAACCGTCAAACGCGAGGCCCTGGAGTGTATCGCGCGGCGGCGGCCGCAGTTGATTACGCTCGACATGACCGATGAAGTTCTGGGCGTCGGGATGCCGTGCGGAGGGATCATGGACGTCTACATCGACCCAGTGCTGCCCAAGCCCGAGCTCTTGATTGTCGGCCATGGCCGCATCGCCGAAACGCTGGCGGCGCTGGCGCGGCTGATGGATTTCTCAGTCACGGTGGACGATCCTTCCGCCGACCGGAAATCGTTCCCCGATGCGGACCTTCTTGTGACTAACGACCTCGATTTGAGTGCGGTGCACATCGATTCGCGGACCTTCGTGGTGATTGCGACGCAGCACAAGGGCGATCACATCTGGCTGCAGAAAGCGATTGAAGCCGAGGCTGCCTACATCGCCCTCATATCCAGCCACCATCGCGCTGCCCTGGTGCTCGATTATGTGGTCGCGAACGGCGTCGCGCCGGAAAAGTTGAAGCGCGTATGGGCTCCTGCAGGTCTCGATTTGGGCGCGGCCACGCCCGAAGAGATCGCGCTGAGCATTGTCAGCCAGATGGTGGCGCTGCGCCGCGGCGGCAGCGGCGAACCGCTCAAGCTCAAGCCCGCCGTTAGCGAAGACGGGGGCGAGGACCACTCCAAGATCATCACGGAGTGCGATGTGCCAAGCGTCGTTCCGCGATGATCTCAGCCATGACGCTGAGCGCGATTTCCTCCGGACCCTCGGCCCCAATCGCGATTCCCGCCGGAGCGTGCAGCCGCGCCAGCTTTTCCGCAGCGACGCCTTTGCTCTTGAGGCTCTCCCTGATCTCGGCCGCTCTTCGGCGATTCGCCACCAACCCCACGTATGCCGCGTCGTGATCGAGCGCCTGTTCTATGGCGTCTTCGTCAAACCGGCCTCCGCTGGCGATGACAACGTATTTTTCTCCGGATAGCCGCGAAAAATCCAACACTCGCAAAATCCGGTCGGCGCCGGGCGCTTGAGAGACAGTCAGCAGCGGATCGACCACTGTCACTGTGAACTTCATCAGCCGCCCCAAGCTCACTAGCGCCTTGGCTGTCTTTTCCTGACCCACCACCACTAACTGCGGCTCAGTGGTGACATCCCGGCCCGCGAGATCGGCCGATTCGAGCAGTTCCGATCCCCACGCGCCGCGCACGTGGGCTGCCTGAAGGGTCTTAAAGTCGGCGGGAGTGTCGATGTCCAACAGCACGCCGATATCGTCCACCGGCGTCTTCCAGATATTTTCCGTGTGACTGCCGAAGATCGCGCGGCAGCCGATGTCGCCGGCCAGTCCCAACAGTTCCGGAAACACCGAGCGGTCGAGAAGAACCGGATTCCCACGAAAGCCCTGATAGACCGGAATCACGATCTGCGGCTTCCCTTCCCGGTAGACGCGAATCAGCTGGTCGATGGTTCCGGGTCGCACGAACGGCTGATCCGCCAGCACCACCAGCGCCGCGTCCGCGTTCGCGGAAACCTGCGCGATGCCGGCTCGCACCGACGTCCCCATACCTTGGTCATGCGCCTCGTTGACGATCACCTTAACGCCATCGAGCGGAACCTTCTCCCGAATCGCGTCCGCGGAACTGCCGAGCACCAGAACGATTTCGCCCACCTGGGATTCGCGCAAAGTATCCAGCACAGTTTCCAGCAGCGTCCTGCCGCCGAGCGGAAGCAGTTGCTTGACGCTTCCCATCCTTGAGGAGCTTCCCGCGGCGAGAACCACGGCCGATATTCTCAAGCCTCGCTGTTCGCTGTCCATAGTTCAGCTTCTCCAGTTATAGGCGGCGCCGGCGGCCAGGAACAGCGGTCCGACGGCCCTTTGGCGATCGAACAGGTCTGAACCCGACAGGTTACATGCCCGTTGACCAGCACCAGTATAGTGGCTCCGGCCACTTCGGTGGTCACCCGGCGGTGTCTCCCTTTGACGATCTAGGGAACTTTTCGAAAGTCGCTTCCGTAGATCGTCATAGGAAGCGACCAAATGGCCAAATCTACCGATCCCACGCTGCTCCAGGGCACCCTGGATCTGCTGATTCTACATTCGCTTGGGCGTGGACCCCTCCACGGCTACGCCATCGCCCAAACCATCCACCTGCTCTCCGACGAGGTATTAAAAGTCGAGGAGGGCTCGCTCTATCCGGCGCTTTACCGCTTGGAACTGGACGGCGCCATCGCGGCCTCCTGGGGCTTGTCGGAGAACAATCGCAAAGCGAAATACTACGAGATCACCAGGCGCGGCCGCAAGCTGATTACCCAACAGCACGAGACCTGGGACCGGCTTTCGACGGCCGTCGACCGCGTGCTGGCGAGGGAACCGCGATGATCCGCAGACTGTTTCTCAAGCTATTCCGCCGCCGGCGCCTGCAGCAGGATCTCGAAGCCGAAATCGCATTCCATCGGGAAATGTCCGCGGCCGGCGGCAACCCGATCCCGTTCGGAAACGCCGGTCTTATCAGGGAACAGGCGTTCGATGTGTGGCGCTTCCATGGTATCGAGAATCTTTGGCGGGACCTCGTCTATGCAATCCGCGGACTTCGCAAAAGCCCTGGATTTGTGTTGACGGCGCTGTTGTCGCTCGGTCTCGGCATCGGCGTCAACACGGCGATGTTTTCGCTGGCCGTCGAGTTTCTCTTGAGCCAGCCGTCCGTCCGCGACGCGTCATCGCTGGTGTATGTCAGGCACGGAGGCAACAGCCACATGCTGCCGGCAACCATCGAGGCGCTTCGTCATAGCGGCGTTTTTCAAGACGTTGCCGGCGAAAACGAAGAGACCTTCATCAACTTCAATAACGGTTCTGAGACTCGCCGGATTTTTGCGGTGCAAGCCACCAGGAATTATTTCACCGCGCTCGGCGTTCCGGTACAGCAAGGGCGCGGGTGGAATGAAACTGACGCCAATGAAGTCGCGGTGCTGCATCCCCACTTCTGGCGCACGCGCCTGGGCGGCGATCCGGCCATCGTGGGGAAGACCATCCGGCTGGACGGCCGGCTTTACACCGTGCTCGGCATTCTGCCGGACAGCTACCGCAGTCTGATCGGCTACGGCTTCTCGCCCGATATATTCGTGCCGCAATATATTGAAGGCACGATTCTGGCGGCGTACGCGCGCGTCAAACCCGGCATGGGCTTGGGTCAATTGAACGCCGCCATGCCCGCGGTAGGCGAGCGCCTGGACCGGGAATTCCCATCCCAACACGGATTGAACAAACAGATTCGGGCCACGCCGGTCAGCGGATTCGCGCGGCTTGAAAAGGAAAGAGAGGCGCTCACGGTGAGTCTCTTTTTCGCGATCCTGCTGGCGATCGTGGGGTTGGTATTGCTGATCGCCTGCGTCAATGTAGCGGGGCTGCTATTGGCGCGAGCCTCCGTTAGACGGCAGGAAATCGCGATCCGGCTGGCGCTTGGGGCGAGCCGCGGCAGATTGCTGCAACAATTGCTCGCGGAAAGTCTGCTGCTCTCACTCGCCGGCGCCGCGCTGGGCTTCCTCTTCGCTCTGGGCGTGGCCAAAGCCGCGGCAGCCATTCCGCTGCCGATCCCGGTACCGATCCGGTTGCAGATTGAGCCGGATTGGCGGGTAGCTTCATACGCCGCGCTAATGGCCATCTTCTCGGCTATTGCTTGCGGACTGATGCCAGCCTGGCAATCCCTCAAAGAATCGCTCTCCGCGGGTATGCACCGGGAGCGCAAACTGCGCATAAGACGAGCCCTGGTAATCGCCCAGATTGCAGTATCGTTCATAGTCTTGACTACGGCGGCGCTGTTCTTACAAAATCTGGTTCGAGCCAGTTCGCTGGGTCCGGGCTTCGACACTCGCCAAACTCTGCGCGCCGAGGTCTATCTGCCGCCGAATGTCTACAAGGATGGCCGGACAATCAATCCCTATGTCAGCCGCGCGCTCGACGGGCTCCGGGCGATTCCCGGCGTCGAATACGCGGCAGCCGCGCGAATCATCCCCTTCACCGACTCCACGCAATTTGGTTCCGAATTGACTTTTCCCGACACCGGCGAGAAGCAACACAGTCAGTTCAATTGGAACGCCGTGACGCCGGACTACTTCCACGTGATGGATATCCCCTTACTGAGAGGCCGCCCTTTCGTGGCTCAAGACAACGGTGGATCGAGAGTCGCAATCGTCAACGAAGAGTTCGTCAGGCGTTATCTCGGCATGCGTGACCCGATCGGCGCCACATTCCTTTGGACGGAGGATAAGACGCCTTACCGAATCGTGGGGGTCGCACGCGGCACGAAGAACATGACCATCGGCGAGGATCCGCGTCCCCAACTCTACGAGCCTCTCGCGCAGATAAAGAACGACCGGCCTCGGATCCAGTTCGTGACCCGCTCAGTTACGCCTCCGGCCGCGCAACTGGCCGCCGTTCAGCAGGCGCTACGACAGGCGGAGCCCGCGGCGGGCCTCGAAGTGGAGACCATGTTCTCCGCCATCGGGTTCGCATTCTTGCCATCCCAGGTAGGAGCCGCACTGATGGGCAGCATCGGCGTCCTCGGACTGCTGCTCGCGATCATCGGACTTTACGGAGTCCTCGCCTATTCCGTCGCGCGCCGCACGCGCGAAATCGGTATCCGGATGGCGATCGGCGCGTCGCCGAACAATGTGTCGGGGATGGTGCTCCGCGAGTTTGCGCGATTGCTCATTACGGGCATCGGCATCGGCCTCGGGATCGCATTGTTGGTGACTCGCCCGTTGTCGATGTTCTTCGTTCCGGGGCTAAGCGCCTCCGATCCGGCCAGCTTCGCGGCGGTCATTGCCGTTCTCGGGCTCACGGGAGTGATGGCGGTGATCGCTCCATTACGCCGGGCTTTGGGCGTGGACCCGTTACAGTGCCTTCGATACGAATGAATAGTTCGGTCTGGGTGAGCGGCTATTTGTTTGAGTGCCGCCCCGATCACTTGTACGAAAGCCTTGACGTTCATCTCTATATATAAACGGCTCTCCTAAGACGATTTTCGATTTGGTCGCGGCCATGCCTTACTATGGCAGGTGGCTCCCCGATTCCTCCGCGTTCGGAGGGACCGTCGATGTCACACCGTATCCCGTGCGTCTTGGGACGACTTGTGTCGATGCAGAACCTATTCTGCAACCTGGGTCTGTCACGGAATACGATCCTCCGAAACCATAGTCGACAACTCCTAGACTGACTCCTGTTGACGGCGGAGGATGGTGGTCGGCCGGGACGACCTGCTCTCTACAATCGAGTAACTGGCGTATCAACGGGAGCACCCGCGTCCAAGTGCTTCGGGTCAATCCCCTTTCCATCATCCCGGATTCGTAGCCGAAGAAGACCTTCCCCGTTGCTAATCTCCGCTTCGATTAGACTTGCCTACGCGTGGCGGAACGCATTTCGCAGCGCCTCACGCGCAACGCGGTAAATGTCGTCGCGGAGGATTGGATGCAGATCCCACGCTAGGCCCTCTCCAGAAACGCGGAACGCCGCCGAACCTTTCTCGCCACCGTCGGCGTCGGCCAGTTCTTTCCCCAATTCGGCGCGATTGAGGACCTCTTCGAGAGCTTCCTTCGCTTTGCCGGGCGGAAGCAGATCGTGTACCGCTTCTTACTGGCGGAGAGACAGGGATTCGGATGATGGAGTGCCTAACACCCTCCACAACTTCCAGAAAATAGATTGCCACATCAACCAAGATTGCTCTGGTTGCCACCGCCCATCGCCCTGAATCGCCCTGAAGATCCTCGCAATTCTGATGTGCTTCGATAGCGTTCGGCACGGCACGGACTTCGGGCGCAGCGCTGAAACTACGCGTGAGTGCGCCGCCGCACGTTGTCGGCGTCGAAGCCCAATAGCTCCTTAGGTATTCAAACGGTGATCAACTTTAACCATACCGAAGGGTCCAAGAGACTCATGCGGCTCGCCGATGGTAATATCCGGGCCCCGGACAGGCCGCCAACGGTTGAACAGGGAGGAATTTCACGAAACAAGGCCAAGGGGCAACGATTTTCGCAATTACCACCATTCAGTCCACATTTTCCAGCAGCGTACCGACGACGTCCAGCTTGGGAATACGGATTTCGATTATAAATAGAGGATTTAGGCGTTCAAGGCGCTCTTTTCTGGTCAAGGAAGTCTTCTGTTTTCAACGGCGGCTCTTCAAGAGCTACCTTAATGAGGTCACTAGTGTCCGGTAAAGTACTTTGTGATGTCCCGCAACTCCATTCCCATCAACGGAATAGCGGACGTTCGGGCGAAAAACGATTTGAACCGAAAACAGCCGGATTCGGCTTAAATTGCGTTGCAT
>JBEKNN010000020.1:0-55932 GCA_049522755.1 Bryobacteraceae bacterium
TTGCCGGGTCCACCCTATCGCCGGATTTCCCGGTCACGTCCACCAGCCTCGGTACGCCCACTGCTAACAGCAGTTGCGCGTTCATTACCAAATTAAATCCGTCTGGCACTGCCATCGAATTCTCTGTCTGTTTGGCCAACTCGAGCGCCTCCGCCTTCGCGCTCGATGCGAGCGGCAACATCTATCTGGCTGTCCAACAGTCTTCTTCCCCGTATTTCGTCTCTTACGCGGTGGTCAAACTTGACCCCTCCGCCCAAAATATTCTCTACACCACGGCGATCGGCGGTTCCGCGGAATCGATGGCAGTGGATGCGGCGGGCAACATTTACGTCGTGGGCGCCGCGGGACCGGGTCTCGCCACCACTCCCGGAGTCTACCAAAGCCAATACGCCGGAGGGCCATGCCCGGGCGGCAATGCCACGTCGAGTGCGCCGTGTTCCAACGCATTCATCACCAAGCTGACGCCTTCGGGAGGTTTGGCCTGGACCACCTACTTGGGCGGCTCGGGTCCCGACGACGCGCACGCCGTCGCCGTCGACAGCGCGGGGAATGTGTGGGTGGCGGGCGAAACTGTTTCGCCGAATTTTCCAACCACTTCGGGAGCGATTTCGCAGACCTTCCATGGCGAAATAGATCTTGGGCCGCTGCGCTACGGCGATGCCTTCGTCGCGAAGCTCGATCCCAGCGGCAGTCACCTGCTCTATTCCACCTACCTGGGCGGCAGCGGACCTGACGGCGCGTTCGGTATTGCCGTAGATGCAACGGGTGCGGCGTATGTCGCCGGCGGCACGCAATCGACCGACTTCCCCACCACCCCAGGCGCGCTTGAGACTACCTACAGCGGCTACAACCCGAATCAACTGCCAAGCCTCCAAGGCGATGGTTTCGCTACTAAGCTGGATACGTCCGGGCATCTTATCTACTCCACATTTACCGGCCTCGGCGGCCCTACGCCGATCGCCGTCGACGCCATTGGCCAAGCCTATGTGAGCGCGGTCTCCACAGCTTCGTCCTCTACCATCCAGCCCACCTGCGCAACGCCCCCGAATCCGGCCGTCTCCGTCATTAGTTCCAGCGGTTCCGCGTTGGTGGCCACTTCGCCAATTCCCGCCCGCTATCTCGCGCTAGATGGGCAGGGTGGGCTTTATTCGGCGGGCCTGGCATATACGCTCGTGTTCTTCTCAACGCCCCATGCCTTTCAAACCGAATATGGCGGCGGCGATTCCGACGCGTTTGCCGCGAAAGTCGATTTTTCCCAACCGGCCGGGCCTTCACTGGCTTCGGTGTGGAACGCCGCTAGCTTGCTTCCCGGCTATCCCGCGCAATACCCGACAGGCGCGGTGGCGCCGGGTGAGATTGTTACTCTGTTCGGCAATGACTTCGGATCGTCCAAACCATCGGTGAACTTTGGCCCATACCCGGCAGCGGTTCTATATGCATCCAACTGCCAGATCGATGCAGTGGTTCCCTTTGAAGCTGCTCCGGGTGTGGCGACGCTCGTTACCGTCCAGTCCGGCGCGCAGACGCTGGGGCCGGTGAAACTGCCCGTAGTAGTCGCCGCGCCTGGCATCTTTGCCGTGAATGGAAGCGGTAGCGGACAGGGAGCTATCCTGAACCAGGACTCTAGCGTGAACTCACCCTCCAATCCGGCGGCGCGAGGCTCCATCGTCTCGGTGTATATGACGGGCGTAGGCGCACTGAATCCGTTTATCGCCGACGGTGCACTGGGCCCGCCCGTCCCTCCGTTTCCGGAGCCGACGGCGGCCATCAGCGTTACTATCGGCCAGGTGGATGCGCCGGTCACATTCGCCGGTCAAGCCCCCGGTCTAATCGCCGGAGTCACGCAGTTGAATGTAGAGATACCGCAGAGTGCGCCCGTTGGCGCCGCTATTCCTGTCATAATTTACGCGGCATACTACCCTAGCCAAATCAGCCCGTCAATCACGATGGCCGTGCGGTAAGAGGTTAGTTGCGCGGACGAGTTACAGCTTAGGCGGCTCAGCTCGTTGGCGCGCCAGCAGCCGCTGATCGCGACGTGTGGTTGCGGCGCGGCGTCACGCCTCTGCGACCGTCGCCGGGCAGGGCCGTAGCCGTGGAGGCACAAGCCCGCCAGAGTCCCCGATCCTTTATCCGCGTTCATCGGCGTTTATCGGCGGCCAACCATCTTTTCCCGCCATTCCGCCCTCCCCCAAAACCTCAGTCACAGCACTTCGAACTTTATTTTCAGCCCCTTTTTGGCCATTTTAAAGCACTTAAGCCGCGCCGCCTCCTCGCAGCCGCAAAAACGCCTGCTAGGCTCTAATCGAAAGAGGCCTTATGCCAACTGCTAAACAAACCGCAGCGAACCGCATGAATGCGCAAAAATCCACTGGACCGCACACCACCGCGGGAAAAGCCGCATCCCGCTACAACGCCGTCAAGCACGGCATCTTCGCTACCACCCAGATCATGTTCGACGAAACCGCCGAAGATCTCGCCGATCTCGCCGCCGAATACCACGAACATCACAGCCCCGCCGACCCTGACGCGCGCTTCCTCGTCGATACTCTCGTTAGCAACGAATGGCGCCTCCGCCGCCTGCGCCGCGTCGAAGCAGAGCTCTGGCAGAGCGCCAGCGACGGCTTCCTGGCAAACCATACCGAAGCCCCAGCCTGCTCCTCCGGCGACGCTTTCGCCACTGCCGCCCCCACCTTCGAGCGACTCCAACGGGTCGTCAATTCCTGCGAACGCGCCTACCACCGCGCTTTAAAGGAGTTAGTGGCGCGGGCCCATGGCCTGCGAACCCCTGAACCCGAATCCGGACCCACTCCAGCCCCAACCACCGCCCCACAACCCGAACAATCCACACCCAGTTGCGCGAAAATGGCTTCGTTCGGGCAAAACCCGGAAACCCCAACTCACGCAGCTCCCAAACCTCCGGACGCCCCGCCGCTCACCGGCACGATTGCCGACAAACATGCACCGGCAAGCTCCGCGGAAGCCACTCCAAAAGCCTCAGATCGCTTCCCAGACCCGGATGGAAGCAACTGATGCCCAGGGCCGCGAGGCACGCGCTTCTATGCGTGCGGAAAATCGCGGAAAAGTGCAGTAGTAGCTCGGCGGCTTCAACCGTTGCCAATCGCCGCCATCACTCACTGCCGCCTCAGCATCTCAGCGTCGAAAGTTCTTTGCGCGGCTTCAATCGTGGCCAACCGCCGCTGTCACCATATTCCAAGAAGCCGGCTTCCTAATTCAGCCAGGAGTGCGGCGCCGGCCGGCGAAGAGGCGGTTTCCATGTTGCTCGCTCGCGCCGCATCATTACCGAATGAAGGATGGCGCGCTGCAAATGAAGGCAGGCCGCAATCCGCGCCCCATCCGGAGCAGTGCGGCCGGGGGCGCCGCGCACCTCTTGCTGCATCTCTTGCGCCAGCGCCTCCTTCACTGAATGAAGGATCTCGTGGCATTCTTCTTCCATCGTGGCCCAGTCCCGGCCTGCTTTCATGCTCGTTGCTCCTGAATTGCTTATCGGACAGCGCCGCGAAACCTTCGCCGACTGGCGGAATCCTAATCTTTTCCCCGGAATTGCCGATATGCTTCCAGGAGCCGACCATGATTCGCGTCACCCGCCTCAACAGCGCGCCGATGATTCTCAATTCCGATCTCATCGAGCACATCGAAGTGACGCCGGACACGGTGATCGCCCTTACCAACGGCCAAAGCGTGCGTGTGCGTGAAACGGCCGATGAGGTATTGAACCGCATTATAGATTTCCGGCGCACCATTCAGGGCCATTTCCCCCCTCCGCCGGTGCAGCATAAGCCTGAATAGAGAACCGCTCGGAGACCCATGGAAGATACTCCTAGATTGAAGAAGGCGGAAAATGCCCTCGACACGCCGGCCCGCACCCGCCTCGATTTTTCCACTCTGGCTGGAATCGTCCTCGCACTGGGAGGCATCATCGGCGGATTATTGCTCGAAAAGGGTAACATACTCGACATTGCCCAGATTACGGCGGCCATGATCGTACTGGGAGGAACCTTCGGAGCGGTGTTGGTGACAACCCCGATGCCCGTGGTACTGCGCGCGTTCCGCTCGGTTCGGGGCGTGTTCTTCGAGCCCAGCGACTCTCCATCCGTTCTGATCGAGAGGCTGATCCAACTCGCCTCCACTGCACGCAAACATGGCATCGTGAGCCTCGAAAGCGAAGCCGCCGAGCTCCCCGATCCGTTCCTCCGCAAAGCTATGAGCCTGGCGGTGGATGGGGCAGATCTTCAGGAACTGCGGCATATGATGGAAATCGATCTCGCCATGCTCGAACAGGCTGGTGAGGATGAAGCCAAGGTGTGGGAAGCCGCCGGCGGTTACTCTCCCACTATCGGGATCATTGGCGCGGTGATGGGACTGATTCAGGTAATGAAGCACCTCGAAGACATCAAGATGGTGGGCCATGGCATTGCCGTGGCGTTCGTCGCGACGCTATACGGCGTCGGCGCGGCCAACATCTTCTTTCTGCCGCTCGCCGGCAAACTGCGGGCTCGCGTGCGCGGCGCGGTTATGCTCAAGGAAATGGCGCTCGAAGGCGTCGCCGGTATCGCCCAGGGGCTGAACCCGACGCTGATCCGCTTGAAGCTGGAATCCTACACCATGCCCGGAAAGCCCGACAAACCAGCCCGGCCAGCCAAGCCTGCGCAGGCTTCGGCAAAGGCGTCCGCTATGGAGGCCGCCGCCCCGCGCGCTTAGCAGATGAAAACCAGACCATCCAATCGCGCACTTTCTTGTCCGGTAGCGGTGAACGGCACAGGGGATCCGGCTTGAGGCGCCACATACATCGCCCGCATGAAAACCACGAACGGTGGCTGGTTTCCTACGCCGATTTCATTACGCTGTTGTTCGCCTTTTTCGTGGTGATGTTCGCCGCGACCCAGAAGAACGAGGCGAAGCAGGTATCGGCATCGGTGCGGGACGCCTTGGAGCACGGGCAGTTGAGCGCCGCCCTCAATACCGCGCTGGGCCGTGGTAAACACGAGGCCGCTAAGGCGCCGGTCACTCCAGATCCGGTCCCGGCTCACCAACCGCCGCCCGCGCCAGTGGAGCCTGAGCGGCATCCGGCGGACCTGACCAAATCGCTCGCCAAGCTGCAAGAAGCCTTAGCCGAAGAGCTGAAGAGCGGCAAGGTTCAACTCCACATGGACGCGCGCGGGCTTACCATCAGCCTCCGCGAGGCCGGGTTCTTCGAATCGGGCGATGCAACGGTAGAGCCGGCCAGTATTCCGTCCATCGCGAAGATTGCCGCCGTGGTCCGCGACCTACCCAATTCCGTGCGCCTCGAAGGTCATACGGATGCCCGGCCGATTCACACCTCCCGCTTCCACAGCAATTGGGATCTATCCACAGCCCGCGCGATTGCCATGCTGGAGTTGTTGCGAGACCGCTTCGCGATCCCCACCGACACCATGGCGGTCGCGGGTTATGCCGAGAACGCCCCCGCCGATACGAACGAAACCGAGGAAGGGCGCGCGCACAACCGGCGCGTGGACCTGGTGATCCTTTCCGCCGAAGGCATGAAATCGGAGCCGATCGCCGCTCCATCCCAGTAGCGCCGGTCCCCGGCCTGCAATCTCCCGAAAGATGTTTCTTGACGCAGAAGGGTCAAATGACTCCATAGGTTATAAATTGACCTATGCGACCGAAAGACACCGTCCAAGCCTTCCTCCCCCTTCCGCTGCCGATGTTTCACATGCTCCTCGCCCTGGCCGATGGCGAGCGCCACGGCTATGCCCCGAACAGGGGTTCATCGTAGAATCCGGCGAGCGGCCCGATCCGCACCTGGACGACGATCGCCGCCGCTACTACCGCCTTACGTAACCAGGGCGGCGCGTGGCGCAAGCCGTGCGCTTGCGGCAATTGATCCGGCTGCTGCTGAAACTCTACCCTGAGCGCTTCCATGAAGAGTATTCCGGCCCGCTCGCGAATATCGGCTTCCGAACCCTGAGTGGCTCCCTCAACCCTGGCAGTTGCAGTCTTGGCGCGATTAATCGCTGTCTTGGCCAGTTGCAACTCGCTTGCTGATTTCCATTGACTTCGAACCGTGGGTTCCGTAATATGAAGCGGAAGAGTTATTTCGATGTATTACTCCCGATTTCTTTGCGACACAGTCGCAACTAGGAACAAACAGCGCGGCTTTTCTGCGCGGCGTATTGCGAATGAGTTGCAACTATGGGGAAGAACATGAGTCCGCAGTTAGAACGCCGTGCGTTACTCGCCGAACTGGCTTCGAGAGGCATTCGTCTGACTGCCCAACGCCGCGCGATCGTCGAGGTCGTTCAAGAAGCCAAGGAGCATCTGGATGCCGGCTCCTTGCTCGAACTTGCCCGCGGACGGGAACCGAATATCGACCGCGCCACCGTCTATCGCACCATAGACCTCTTAAAGAAGCTGCGGTTGATCGACGAACTCGATCTCATGCATCTGGAGGGCGAAAAGCATTACTACGAAGTCAAGACCAAGCGCGACCACGTCCATCTGGCATGTTTTCGCTGCGGTCGCATCGAGGAGTTTTCGAGCCCTCTTTTCGAAGGGCTCAAAGCGGAGCTCTCAAAGCTGGCCGGGTTCACGATTCGGGTGACCCGATTGGAGGTCGGCGGCAATTGTCGGGCCTGCGCAAACTCAACCGAGCAGGAGGAGGCGGAAATACAGACTGCACAATCGCTAAACCACTAAATACAAACAGGCCTCCACGGAAACCTTTTGGCGAAGCACCGTGGAGACCCGTCCATCGACAACACGGAAGGCTGGCGACACCCTCATTATAAGGCCGTCAGCCGTGTAGCCCGAGAGGAAAGTTCGTTTGGCGGCCGCGCTTCCGCGCACGGCACTCCCGCCTTTCCATACTCGAATCGCAACACATTCCATTTTTGGCGCCTGCGCAAATTGCACAAGTCAGGCGCTATGGCTGCTCATTTCAATTCAATAACCGGCCCGTCATACGAGCCGAAGAATCGTTCTAAGGAGAACAGCCGGTGAAGATCGACATCCAGACTCTGCGGAAGGCAGAGGACAATGAGGGAACAACCAAGCGGAGTAGACCGCCAGCCGTGGGAACCAAGAGTGTCGGGATCATCCCCGCGCTCGCCCTGCTGGGATTGACTCTTTGGGCAAGCGACGGCGGCGCCTTACTAGGAACCATTGCCGATCCCAGCGGCCGAGGCGTTCCTGGCGCCAAGGTCACTGTGGTCGAAACGGCGACAGCCGTCAAGCAAACCATCACAACCGATGCACGGGGCTTCTACGCATTTCCGAGTCTGCCCGTTGGACGCTACGACCTCGCGGTAGACGCCGCGGACTTCAAGCCGCTCCGGCGCACGGGCGTTGTGATCGATGTCAACGGCAAAGTGGTCGTGGACGCGGTTCTCGCCATCGGGGATAGGACTGAGACGGTGACCGTTTCCGAATCCGCCGCGCACGTCGAGACCGCCGATACCCAGATGGGCCAGGTGATCAGCGGCAGCCAGATGGCGGCTGCGCCTCTAAATGGCCGGAGCTATACGGACCTTCTCGCCCTTCAATCCGGCGTCATCCCAGTCACTTCCCTGACTTCCGACACTACTCAGGATGTGGGCGTGAGCGCATTTTCTCCCTCCGGCGGCCTGAACCCTGGAACCATCTCGATCAACGGGCAGCGGGAGTTCGCCAACAGCTTTGTATTGAATGGAAGCGACGTCGAGGAAGACGTCAACATGGGCGCGGCGATTGTTCCCAACCTGGATTCCATCGCTGAGTTTCGGATTCTTACAAGCAGCTTCGACGCCGAACACGGCGAGTTCAGCGGAGGCCAGATCAGTGTGGTGACTAAGTCCGGAGGCAATACATTCCACGGTAATGTCTTCGAGTTTCTGCGCAACACAGATCTCGATGCCCGCAACTACTTCTCGCCCACTCGCGGGGCGTTCGACCAAAACCAGTTTGGAGCGACAATAGGCGGCCCTATCCGGAAGAACAAGGTCTTCTTCTTCGCCGATTATCAGGGGACACGGTCGACTCAGGGAATCGATACGGGCGAGATCCCCGTTCCCTCGCTACAGGACCGTACCGGCAATCTTTCCGGCCTTGCGAGCGCTTTTACCACCACCGATCAGAATGGAAACCCGGTCCCGACCACAGTGACCGGGTCTTATTGGGCCAGCCAGCTTTCGCAGAAACTCGGCTATGGCATAACTCCAGGCGAGCCATATTACTTCTCGGGATGCAGCAGCTCCACTCAGTGCGTCTTGCCCAATGCCACCATTCCCAAGAGCGCGTGGTCCGCTCCGGCTACTAATCTGTTGCAATACATTCCCGCGCCCAATAATCCGAACGGCACGTTTTCTACCTCGGGCTACAACCAGACCTTGCAGGATGACAAGGGCGCCTACCGGCTCGATGGCGCGACGCGCTGGGGCGTGCTGTCCGCTTACTATTTTCTGGACGGCTGGTCGCAGAACAACCCCTACCCTGTCGCTCAAGGCGGCGCGAATGTTCCAGGTTTCAATGCTCTGAATTCCGGGCGTGCGCAGCTGCTTGCCCTGGGCGACGCCAAGACGTTCGGATCGACCGCCGTCAACGAATTCCACTTCAGCTTCATGCGCGACGCCACAGACCTGGGCAAGCCGATTGGCGGCGTAGGCGCAAGCCTGGCATCGCAGGGTTTCGCGGTGGGAGAGGATACTCCTGGTATCGTGCCGCTCTCGCCGAAAACCGAAGGCGTGGAGAGCGTCGACTTCAATAACTTCTCCATCGGGACCAATACCAACGAGCTGAAACAGGTCAATAACACATTTCAACTGGGCGACAACTTCTCGAAGGTCGTTGGCACGCACACGATCAAAGTGGGTGGACAGTTCCACTACGATCAAGTCAACACCGATCCCATTGCCCAATTGAATGGCAATTTCATCTTCTTCGGCAGTGAGACCGGCGTCGATTTCGCGGACTTCCTGCTAGGCATACCGAGCCAGTACAACCAAAGCCAGCTTCAATCTTTCTACGGGCGCAATAAGTATGCCGGCCTCTATGCGCAGGATAGTTGGCGCGTGAGAAATAACCTCACGCTAAACTATGGGCTGCGCTGGGACCGGGTCGAGCCCTGGTACGAAAAGTATAATCAGATCGCGACCTTCGCGCCGGGACAGCAGTCTGTGGTTTTCCCTGGCGCTCCCGCCGGTATCCTGTTCCCGACCGACCCCGGCGTCCCGCGCACCATCGCGCCTCCGGGAAATCTTGATTTTGCGCCGCGTATCGGGCTGGCGTGGTCGCCCAGCGCCGGCAGGGACAGCCTGCCAGGCAAGATCCTCGGCGGTCCCGGCAAGACAAGCGTCAGGGCCAGTTATGGCATCTTTTATACCGCGATCGAAGCCCTGACCATTGGAATCAGCAGCGCCAACGCGCCGTATGGAACCACTTATACCAGTCCCGCTCCGCCGCTGTTCGCCAGCCCCTTCATTACGGCGGCCAACGGCCAAAACGTCGGGCAGTATTTTCCGGTTCAGTTGGCGCCGCTGAACACGACGGCCACTCACCCGGACGCGAGTCTCGATTGGTCGCAGTTTGAGCCGATAAGCGGTATGCCGAACTATTCCACCAACAACCGGATCCCCTACGCCGAGGAGTACATGCTCGCCATCGAGCGGGGCTTCGGAAACAATACCGTACTCGACGTAAGCTTTATTGGTAATCAGGCGCACCATCTTCTAGTTCTCAGGGAGGCAAATCCCGGCAACCCCGCGCTCTGTCTGCAACTCGGCAACCCAGCCAACCTGGCTCCCGGCCAAACCCCGTGCGGTCCGTTCAGCGAGAGCGACGTTTTCACCACCGCGTCGGGGCAGGTGATCGATGGGACCAGAGGTCCGTTGGGGCCAAACTTCGGAAGCGACACCGCGGAGACCACCATTGGCAACTCCACCTACAATTCCCTGCAGGTAACCCTGCGGCGCACCAGCGGTCCGCTGCAATTGCTGGCGGCATATACGTATAGCAAGTCACTCGATCAATCTTCCAACCTGGGCGAAGAAGTGAATCCGCTCAATCCCTCACTCAGCAAGGCTTTGTCCGCCTTCGATATGACGCAGAACTTTGTCGTAAGCTATAGCTATCTTGTCCCATTGGAACGCCTTCTTCGCGTCAAGAACAACTGGACGCAGGAGTGGGAACTCTCCGGCATCACACGCTTCACTACCGGTCTCCCCGTTACGCTTATCAACTACGGCGATAACTCGCTGTTGGGCGCGGAACCAAATGGCATCAACAATTTTGGCGTCGATGAACCGGATGTTACGGCTGGCCCCCTCGCTCTGAATCACAATCCACGCAACGGGCAGCCGTATTTCAATGCCTCACTGTTCAGCGAGAATGCCCTCGGCACTCCGGGCAACGCCTCGCGGCGCTATTTCCATGGCCCGGGAATGGCGAACTTCGATATGGCGCTTCTCAAGAATCTGCGCCTGACCGAATCCAAATCCCTCCAGTTCCGGCTCGAAGCCTTCAATGTCTTTAACCATGCTCAGTTCTTCGGACCGCAAGCTGTTGACGGCAATATCGGCAGTGCGACGTTCGGCCAAGTCGTCAATGCAGCGGCTCCCCGCCTGGTTCAGGCCGGCGCGAAGTTCACATTCTGAAGAAGAGACATTTTATGAAACTGGAAAAGTCTTTACATCTGAGTGCGCATTTCGCGTCCGCGGCGGTCATTTTTGCGATGGCGCAATTGTGCGGTTTTGCTCAGGGATCCGCGGCCTGTCCGCGCTTTCCTGCAGGAAGCTCGATCACGGCGCCGCAGGACCTGTTCAGCCAAAACGGCGTCCTGCGGGTCAACTTTACTTACGAGACCACTGTCGATCGGTACGGTAACACTCTCTTCTGTTTCATGACCGAGAGCGGCTCGGAGTCTCCGACTCTCCACGTGCTTCCGGGGGATCGGCTGCTGATCAACCTGACAAACAATGTGCCGGCCAGTCCTCCCTCCACCGCGATGGCGGCGATGCCGGAAATGACTGTTTCAGGGACCGCATCGAACACCTGCGGAGCTGTGACCATGACAGCCTCTTCCGTCAACATTCACTACCACGGCACGAACACTCCGGCGGCGTGTCATCAAGATGAAGTCATCCGTACCATGGTGAATTCCGGCGAGACATTCCAATACGATGTCCAATTTCCCCTCGATGAGCCCCCCGGACTCTATTGGTATCACCCGCACATTCACGGCATCTCCGAGGCGGCTGTGCAGGGTGGGGCTTCCGGAGCACTGATCGTGGAAGGGATACAGAATGTCAATTCCGATGTGGCCGGATTGCCGCAGCAGCTCTTAGTCATCAGAGACAATCTCGTTCCGGGCAATCCGACTGCCGGCGGCAGCATCCCATCCTGGGATCTATCGCTCAACTATGTGCCGGTTGCCTATCCGGCTTTTACGCCCGCTGTGATTCAAATGAAACCTGCGGAAAAGCGGTTCTGGCGAGTGTTGAACGCCTCGGCGGATACGATTATCGATTTGCAGCTGCAATACGACGGAACGCCCCAGTCGCTGCAAGTAGTGGCTCTCGATGGCGTTCCGACCGGCTCTCAGGACGGCGCTTCGCAAGGCAAGAGCATCACCGAAACGGACATACTGCTGGCGCCCGCCGCACGCGCCGAATTCATCGTGACCGGGCCGGACTCAGGCGTCAAGAGCGCGACCCTGATGACCCTGAACGTCGATACGGGTCCGGACGGCGACAATGATCCCACACGGCCGATAGCAGCCATCATGGCGTCGGACAATGCATCCGAGCCGCCCTTCAACGTTCCCTATAGCTCCGAGCCGCCTCACAAGCAGCGCTTCGCGGGATTGGATCGGGAGCGGCCCGCGGCGGAACGCAAGCTCTACTTTTCCGAGGTATTATCGGACCCCACCGACCCGAATAGCCAGACGAACTTTTATATCGCCGTCGATGGCCAATCCCCTACCCTCTTCAGTCCGGACAACCCGCCGGCCATCGTCACTACGCAGGGTTCGGTCGAAGACTGGACCATCGAGAACCGCTCCATGGAGAATCATGAATTTCACATTCACCAGATTCATTTTCTGCTCCTCAAGCTAAACGGCGATCCGGTGAAGAACGGGCAATACCTCGATATCATCCAAGTGCCCTACTGGTCGGGGTCGGGGCCCTATCCGAGCGTTACCGTGCGCATGGATTTTCGCGGTCCGCTGATCGGCGACTTCGTCTATCACTGTCACATCCTGGGACACGAGGACAACGGCATGATGGCGATCATTCGTGTGATACCGCCGCACGGAGCAGGAGGGCGCCGTTGACCGGGCCTTTGAAAACCATAGCGGCCATGCGAGTCATACGATCGGTTGGACTGCTTTGTGTCTTGCGCCTGCACATGACGCCAGCGGAAGCCACGACTGTTGTCATCATTCGCACGCCGCAGGAAGTCGTAATCGCCGCCGATAGCGCGGCCACCATTCGCGGCGGCGGACTTTCAGCCACCAGGCGAACTGTCTGCAAGATCTACCAAGCCGACACCAGCCTTTTCTTTGCCGTCTCGGGACTTGTGAACGATCCCCAAACCGGGTTCGATATTCCGACAATCGTCGCATCCAGCAGCCGGGAAGGCGACAGCGTTGCCGCGAAGCTCGCCAGAGTCGAGCGTGAAGTGCAAACCGCCGTACTGCGCGAACTCCCGAACGTTAAAGAGCGCGACCCGGCGGGGTATGCGAAGCTTATCAACTCTAAGGGCGCAGTCACCGTAGCATTGGTTGGCGTTGACGCTGGAGCGCCGGTAGCCACCAGTTTTTCGCTCGGGCTCGCTCTCTCGCCGAAGGGGGCGATAGAGACGACCATCATCCGGGATTCCTGTCCTGGGAACTGCCCGAGCGGCGTTCGCGCGTTCTGGTTCGGAGAGGGCGACGCCATCGACCGGCTGCGTGCCGCCGGCGGGTTGCCGGAACTCGATATGCCCGCGTTGGCCCGGTACCTCTTTCAAGTCGAGATCGACGCGGGCGCGCCGAGTGTGGGTGGTCCGGTCGATGTGCTGAGAATCCTTCCGGGCGGACCAATCTGGGTCCAGAAGAAGCCGGATTGCCCCGTCACGATGAAGGTTGGCGCCAAGTAGCCGGCTGTCGCCAGGCTATCTGGAATCTGATGGATCCTCACGGAACCGGCCGCGTCGAAGTCAGCCCACTACCGCCGGCTCTCGCCGACAGCGGCTGTGCGGGACAGACTCTCAGCGGTCAGAACACGTCGCGGATGCGCCAACAGGAGTAACGCCGTCCATGACGGACTTCGTAATCTGGTACGCAATGGGGCGGCCGTAAGCTGCGTTCAGTCCGTTCTGCTTCCTAAGTGGGAACTCCGTCATTCTCCCGACGTAGTTCCTCAACAGCCCTTGGCCTTCGCTCTTGCCCGCCGTCCAGGAGATCGACCGTCGCCGGAGCGCGTCGGAGAATCGCGATTCGCGGGTACAAGTGTTATATAATTCGCCACGTCAACTGCTGTGACCGGACAGAAGCGATCCGTCGATCCGGCATAGCAGGTTCTGGAGGTCTTATGACCAAACGGGAATTCCTCACGGCTGGCATCGGCGCCGGCTTGGCCCTGGCGAAAGGGAATGCTGCATTTTCGCAACAAACATTGGCCGACACCCAAAAGAACGGCGGGCAATCGAATCGGCGGGTTCCGTCCCGGATGGCGAAAACAACCAAGCTCTTCAAGAGCCCGCAAGGATTTCCCAACGGGATTGCCGTCACGCCGGGGGGGTTATGGATTGCCGAGCAAAAGCTGTCGGGCGCCCAAGCCGCTACGTATCATTTGCCCGAGCCGAAATCCCTCACCGAAGACGCCTGGCTGGTCGATTGGAATGGCAAGCTTCTGAAAACGGTGACCACACCTTCCAGAAACACGAGCGGCATGGCCGTGGGTGGCGGGTATGTCTGGATGGTCGCCAACGCGCCTCCGCAAGGCGTGTTTCAGGTGGACATGAACTCGCAGCTTATTAGCCACCGTCAGATCCCGCTCGGTCCGGCCAACGACGGCGGCGGTTGCCACGGCGCCCTCTGGCACGACGACAAGCTTTGGATCGCGTCTTTGCGGCTGCGCGCCAATGTTCGCATCGATCCCAAGAGTTGGGAGCCCGAATTCCTGATCCCGTTCTACCAGGCTCCGGACAGAGTGCGTTACCATGGCATCGCATGGGACAGCGAGACCATCTGGCAGGTCGTCGGCAACGACTGTAAGCGTTACGATGAGTACCGGCCTTGCCTGGTGAGGTACGAAGCCGCGACCGGCAAAGTGCTGGAGACGGTGGACTTTGTTCCGAACTCGTCCGACCCTCACGGGCTCGCGATGCACGACGGCAAGCTGATCAGCTGCGATGCCGGTATCCATCCGGGATGGCCCAACAACGATAGTCCGACGGCGGGCTGGATCTTCCAAATCGACTTCGTCTGATCTCTTCACCTTGATTGGCCCGGCGAGGGAGGGACAGGCAGCCAAGCGTGGTCGCCCATCGGCGAATGCTGTGCGGCGGGCGTCGCGGCGCCCAACTCATGGCGAGCCGGATACTGGCGCATTTTACGGTATGCCCGGAGCGGTCGCAGGCTTGAATCCGCGCCGCGCCGACGATCACCGCCAGAAGATCGCAACCGAATCGGAATACGTCTTCACGGACAGTCCGTTGGCGGGATAACGCTGGTTAGGGCGGCGCCGTTCTTGGAACGGAGTGAGCCGGATCCCCGGACGCCGGCTCATAGTACGCAATCAGCCGTCCGGCCGAGACGATTCCCAGCCACAGCGCGAGCGACAGGCAAGCCGCCAGTTTCGGAGTCCGATGCAGCGACTCCGGAAGGCCAGCGCATGCATGCCGACCAGCGCGAGCAGGACGAGTTTCAGGTGAAAGTACGGGTTTGCATAGTACGTCTCGGCTTTGGAGCCCGCCAGCAGAAGGCAGCCCGCCGCCATCATGACGAAACCGATTCGCTTCCAGTTCCGCAGTTGTACAAGGACATCCGAGCCCGCTTATCAGTCGTCGCGAGGCCAGTCCGAGCAGGTGTAGCATCTCTACGACGGCAAACATCTATGTGGAATCGCGGATGGCCACGCCTAAGGGCGGTGGAGTCGCACCACTCAAAAAAAGGAGTGCAGCGCGTTACTTCCCATAGGCTATAGCCTGGGCTATAGCCGCCCCACGGCGATGATGCCGATCCAGAGCGCGAGAGACAGCGCGCCGGCAAGGCGTGCGCGGCCAGGCGTGCGATGCAGATGGTCCCAGACTTCAACCTCCGGATACACCTTCCAGTGGAACGGGAGGGCGTTCCCCGCAGGCCAGCGCCAACATCCCGACCTTGATCTGGAAAAACACGCTGTGATAGCACTTCACCGCTTCCGAAAGGAAGAGCAGCGAACCGGTGATGACCATCACCAGAAAG
This sequence comes from Bryobacteraceae bacterium, assembly GCA_049522755.1. GTDB lineage: Bacteria > Acidobacteriota > Terriglobia > Bryobacterales > Bryobacteraceae > PALSA-243. The sequence continues at coordinate 15,425 of JBEKNN010000020.1, forward strand.
GCCGACAGCGTCCAGGGCTGGAGTTGCTCCAGGACATCGCTGAAGCGCTCGCGTTTCATGCCGATACCCAGCAGACGCACGTCCACGAATAAGATGGTTCCGGCGGAAGCTGCGATGCCGAGCACGTGAACGGTCTCGATAATCGGAAACAGCCAGATTCCCGCCACGCGCTTCGACAACGGCTCAGCTACTTATCGCTGTCTCCGTGAGCGCCGGGAGCCGAACCGCCGAGGAACAGCTTGCGGCCGTCGGCGAACGCAACAAATTGTCCGACTGCCCGGTTGGACCCGTCCTTAGCCTGAAATCCTTCCACCACCACTTCGCTGCCGGGCGGCAACGCAGTCTTGGTAAAGCCCAAACGAAGCAGGGAGTTGGGGCTGCCCCCTTCGATCATCCAACTCACCACCTTCCCTTCGGGACCTTTGGCGTCCAGGTGAATCCAGGAATGCGGGTTGATCCAATCCATCTTGGTCACAATCCCGCGCAGTTTGACGGGCCGCTTGATGTCGAACTCCGCGGCAAACGAATGATGCGCCCGGACTGGCCCCACCGCCAGAAAGAGACCGGCGCACACCGAAGATATCGCTAGCTTGGTCCTCATATCGATCCTCATTTCGAGTCTTTTCTGGCGGCTTCTGCGGCGGCCTTTTCCATGGCTCGGGCTCCGCTGAGGGTGTTCGCGACACCCTGATTTCCTTCGTGGCACGCGAACTCGAAAATCGGGCCTTCAATGCGGGTCAACTGGATCTGCGCGGTCCAGGGGCGGACCCACGTGGCGGGATCGTCGGCGGTGAATTCGTAGACGATGGTGTCTTTATCGAGGCGAGTGAAGCGCTCCACCAGATGGAGACCGGCGGTGGAACTTCGGAAGGCCGTCTTGTCGGTGAAATTGGTGGTGTCGACCACCAGCGTCTGTCCCTCCCAATGGCCGCGCGAATCGCCCATCCATTGGCGAACGGTGGACGGCAGATGCGGACTCCCGTCGGTGGGGATGATCCGCGCGCTATGGATCATCTCCTGCAGAATGGCCACGTGCCCGGAGTCCTGTACGATCTGCAGATTGCTGTTGTAGGCCGACGGCAGCATGGGCGGTCCTTCGGTGGAGTAGATGAGACACCGCTCTTGCAGCGGGCGGTTCTCCGGACCGTCGAATTGATGGCCTCGATTGCGTGCGGACCGTTCGGCATTCCGCTTCTGCGCCTCGGGCGTCAAAGGCGGGACACGCCCGTCAGGGCCGACGATCAGCGACGTGCGCAAGGTGGACGCCACTTTCACCTGGCTCAGGTCGAGACCGTATTGGGACATATTGTAGTGCTCCGGGGCCTGGCCTCCGAGTCGCTCCCAACTCGTCATCCCGAGCACTCGCTTCGCATTTTCGGCGGCCTCTTGTTCGGTGTAAAATTCCTTGCCCTTAAGGCTGGCGGGCCGTTCGAGCGGAACCACCGAAGCGCTGGTCCAGATGCCCTGCAGATCGGGATGGTCCTGGCACAAGGCCGACGTTGCCGCCAGAATGGCGGTCGCGGCGATCGACGCGGCGGCACGAATCATGATTTCCCCTCTTTCATATCACTTGCCGGTCTTCTTGCGAAGCGGCCCGTACATCAATTCTTCCACGAACTCCACGCATTTGAACTCCAAAAGCTGGGCATTCGGTTCTTCATGCCGATACAGAACCATGCGCATCTTCCACGGTCTCGAAAATACTTTTGGATCCTCGATCAGAGCCTCGTAATTGAGGCTCTCCGGGCCGCGCGCCGTGTACCGTTCCACTACGTGCAGCGCATCGCTATGGAAATTGCCGGCCCGGTCGAACCAGGTCTGGTCGTTGAGGCCCGTGACGTCAACCACCAGGGTTTCGCCCTCCCAGTGTCCGTTCGACCAGCCCATCCAACTGTCGATAGGCGCTTCTTTGGCAGTCTCCATATTGACGGTGCGGACCGCGCTGGCATATTCGTAGGAGAACAGGATGGTCTTCGCCGATTGGACGATCTGGAACGGAAACGGCATGTAGGTGGCGCGGGGAACTCCCGGCAGGTAGCATTTCAGCTCCGGGTCCGCGGTCCAGCGATTTGCCAGATTTTCTTTCTTCTTCGCGGCGGCCTCCGGCAGATAGGGAAGCTCGTCGCCTTCCACGACGCCCAGTCCCGGAGGAATCGCGCCGATCGCGCCCATTTGGGGCAATGGACCGGCTGCGGCCGCATGGCCTTGAATGTCCCAATTGGCGGTGTTGAGCGCCTGCCAGATTCCGCTGAGGTTCGGTTTGCCGTCAGCCGTGCGCGGCGCTTTGTACGAAGGCGGCTGCGCGGAAGCCGTGGCTGCCAGGATTACCGCAGCGAACATCCAACCCCTCGATATCATTTGCCTGAGTCTAGTGCAAAGTGATTTCGCAGTCAAACCCGGACGTATCTCACGCTGGACCTCATTTCACCAGCCTCAGAAACGGTCCAGCCATATCACTGGGTCATCACTGGGGCGAGAGCCGTGAGCGCGGCGCTTGCGCATTCGTAGGTTACCGGGATGTGTGCAACCAGATGGGGTAGCGACTACGCGGACCGCCGAGGGAGAACTCGACGCCAAGCGCGGACGCCCATGGGGCCCACGAATGCCGAGCGGCTGGCGCTGCGGGCGCCCGACTCACGGCAAGCCAGATGCGGGCGTAGTTCACCGACTGCTGCGAGAGCGCGCACTTTGGACCGGCGCGGAACTCATCGCGGATGAGAAGGGACTGGGTCCGATATTTCTATGCGGATTTTCCCAAAAAGCTCGTACTGTCGCATCATATCTCCAAAGAGCATCGTAGCCAAGCGACGGTAACCCGCGGGAGTAAAGTGAATGTAATCGCCCTGTGCGAGTCCAGCCTGGACCCAATCGCGCATTGATCCCAGACCGCCCATGCGCTCCCGTGTATCCCAAAAACCGCAGCCGCTTTCGCGACAGGCGCTCTTCTGGGCTGTAATGATGCGGTCGATGCCTGGTGATGGCCGTCGCGTTCCCTCGCGGTACGACCAGCTGTCCGGCGGGCCAAGGACCAGAATGGAAGCAGCGGGGACGGCGCGGTGAAACCGCTGTAATATATCCGAAAACATTGCCTGATATTTCTCGGAACTCCAGTCTCCAATGACGCCTTCATTGGTGCCGTAGGCCAGTACGATCAGTCCGGGATTGCGGCGGCGTAAGTAAGCGGCGAACATACTCTCATTCCAGCGGAGAATAATCGAGGCTTCCGCTCCATTGATTCCAAGAGTCTCATAAGTGACTCCGGTCTCTTTGTCCGCAACCCAGCCGAAGAGCCGGACCGGCTTTGAGTTGAGCGTCCTCAGTATGAAGCGGTGAAGGCCCGGCATGGTTTGATAACTGACGAAACCAGGCCCCAATTCGCCTCTGGTAGAAAATCTCTCCAGAAGCTGATTGTAATCGAAGAGAGCTAAGTCGCCACCTGCCGGCTGCTGGAGGTAATCGATTTCGAGGCGATCGCATTCTGTCTCAATGAAAACCGATTGACCTTCGACTTGAGTCGAGATGCCGACGCCGCCGATTCCGAAAAATCCGTCGCCGGTCGCGGAGCGAAGACCTTCAGAATGCCAGCCGGCGCTTCCACCGCCCTGCACGTCGAAGCGACGGTAGCCCTGAAAAGGCGTACCGGCCAGAGAAAACCCAGAGCCCCCATCGCCGAACCGCTCCTTCAGCAGGCGACGGAGCCCCGCAGTCCAATCGTCAGCTGCGGAGTGAGAATCGCCGAACTGCAGAATATGGATTGGCGCTGAGTCCTGTCGCGCATTGAGACGGTATAGATGCTCGAACATCGGCACTAGCGCCTCTGGTTGCGCGATACTCAGAGTCGCGGGTGTTTTAGAAGCGTCCGCTATCGGGCGAAGGGTGTCCACGTCCGAAATTACTTGCGGAGAAGGCTGCGGCGTCAGGCTTTTCTCGATTTTCTTTTGTCCAGCGCCCTCAAATGGCGCGACCATCAGAAGCAGCCCGTGGATCGCACAAAAGCCGATCACGCCCAGGCGAACGCGCATCAACTTAGAGCGCCGTGCTCCGACAGGTATTAGGGAAGCCATGACTGTCTGAAGCGACTCAGCGCAATTTCGAATGTTTCGATGAAACCTGTTTGTAAGTGTTCTGCGAAGAGACAATCTGCACCGTATCGAACCGTGCTTCGATGCCTTGGACGCCATCCGGAAGAATGATCTGCGTTGTTTTCGGGTAATAAGCACTTCCTTGCAAGACGTAGTCCGAGTACAGCATCCTAAGACCTGAACCCGGAACAGGCGACTCCGCTTGAATCTCACTCGGCCTGTACGCCGCATCCAGGGTTATGCGATAGGTCTGCGACCCGCCCCCGGCTTGGAATACGGGCGCAACCTCGCTTCCAACTGGAGCATCAACCGCCGCCATAGTCAAACCCGGATCATCGAGACGCTCTATCAGCCTGGGTAGCTGCCCGTCTGCGATCAACCGAATGCCAGCCTCGAGTTCGCGGGCTTCTTTGGCTGGAGGAGTCCGGTCCCACGAATGGCCGGTTGCCGTCATGGTCAACACATACCTCTCATAAAACCGGGAAAGCTCGAACCGGGCCTCATGCCCCTCCCGAAACCACGCCTCTACCGGCCATACCGTGCAGTGCCCGGCCGAATCGTGAAGGTACAACGTTCCCGCTACCCGTAACGCATTACCTTCTTGTTCGGTCGATGCGCCGCGGGCCGCTTCACCTTCGCCGGCGCGAATAGAACCGCGCATTTGTTGGAAGAGCTTCGCGCCAGTCGCCATGAGCCCCGCCCGGGAAATCTTAAACTGGAATTTTACGCGAGTTAGCTCGTTTTGCCGAATCGGTACTTCCTGTTTCGCTTGAATTGGATCATAGTTCGTTTTGGCCGCGGACACAATTACCTTTCCCTCAGGAAGGGTGATCCATGGAATCTCACCGCGAGTGGTGGTTCCAATCAAATTACCGCTCACCCAAACTTCGCAGTCCACAGGCTCGCAACCTACCGCCAACCGGCCTTGTTTCACGACCGGGGCCGGCGTTCCGGCCGTTTCAATCGCCTTAAGAAAATCCTCCGAAGCAGATGCCTTTCTCAGCTTTTCCAAATCATCCGCCGTAGGCCGAAAGCCCAGCCCATGCATCTCGATGAGCTTTATAGCCATAGCTTCAGAGGAGTGATCGCCTTCAGAACTACCTAAAAACGTTAAGAGGCTCTGCAAAGATATAAGCAGAGTGCTTGGCGGCCGCGGGGCTCGATCTGCACTGAAATCCTGCTTCTGAAACGAAGCGCAAGGTAGCGCCGCGAATATTGCGAGAAGACCTGCAACCGCCGCCGATCGCGTTTGTCCCAGCCTCCTGTTAGCCATGCGCATCTCCGGTATGGGCTATCGCGGTCACCACGGGGCGGGTTAGCGTTTCCCCTTCTTGACCACAAAATCCGCGTCCCTGACGTCGGGAGGATTTAGCTCGACTGTATCAAACTTCACCTCGATACCATTGGTTGAATCCGGCCGCTGCACCTGCATTCTTTTTGGGTAAAAGGCCGGCCCCGCTGGCGCGTAATCCGAGTAAAGAACTTTCAAGCCCTTGTCAAGGCCCCCCGACTCAAACAGAACCTCGCGTGGGCGATGGTCGGTATCGAGGCTAATCAAATACCTTTCACTTCCTCCCTGTGCCGCCAAGACTACGTCTTCGCCATGGCTCGGAATAAGCTCTGTAGCCGCGATTTTGAAGCTTGGGCTTCGCAGACGCCTTAGAGTTTCCGTAAGTTGATAATCCTGAAGTTGATGGAGAGCCAGGTTCAAATCATCCAGCGCCGCGCCCTTTGCCGTCTTGGTCAACTCCATTTCGCCTTCGGTGCGCACGATTTCGTAGCTTTGACGGCCGCCTTTAAAATCGCCGACAATAAATCTAGCTTTGTCCGGCAGCTTGATCAACGCTACTATCTGCCACTCGGTCGGCTTTCCGTCGCGATACGACGTAAATTCGCCTTTGCCTCGTACAAGCGCCGATGCCTTCAGACCATCTTCACCTCCGAGCGCCTCGACCATCTGCGTGAACAATTTGGCGCCCAGCTCTTCAAGGGCAGCGCGCGAGGCAGTCAGCTTAAAGTTGACTAGTTTGGGCTCGCTATCCTTGATCTCTACGATTTCCTGTCGCCGATCAGGCTCGTAATTCCTGGCGGTAACATAGACTGCAGCCGGCCCTTCCGGTATAGTTTGGGACAGCACCCCGTTCGTGGTTGTCCCAATGGAAGTTCCGTTCACGAAGACGTTACAGTCAACCAGGGAGCAAGTGACGGTCAGTCGTCCCTGCTTCGGGGCGACCGCCTCCAGCTGTGGGCATGGCGGGGCCGGAGCGGCAAGCAGGGGCGCGGGCGACGCCGCTTCCATGGCATCAATCAGTTTTTCCGATCCGCCAGCGCTTCGAATCTTACCCAGTTCGCTTGCGGTCGGTCGAGAACAAACGGTTCGCTGTTTGATTGACGCAATGAGGGTCGACTCAGAATAAGCAGTCTTGTTCCGGTCCACATTCTTGCCTAAGCCAATAATGATTTGACCTACCGGATAACATGTTTGGTCGGCTTGGCGTTGATCGACTCTCGGCGGGGACTGACAGATACCGGACTGAGTCGTCGAGACCCAAGAGACAATTACCAGGGGGAGGAATCGCGCAGCCCGACTACCGACCATGTACCTCAACCTTCCGCATTAGACCAGTCTCGAAAATAGCTATGTTGCCGTAACGGCCCCCGCGCGGCTTTGCCCGAATTCGTAAGGCTGGCATCCGACGCTCGCGGTCCGGAACCGTGCAAATTTCTGCGAGCGCCCGCGCTCACTTCACCACTAGCCCCACCTCGCCTTTGAACCCGAATTTTCCAAGTGCCTCGGTGGGGTTGGGGCGTTGATATCGATCCAATTCTTTACCTTGCGCGTCTTTGATGACGATCCGGTCCGCGCCGATCTCGATTTGAATCGCGTAGCTCTCAGCGGATGCCGCCGCGGGCGGTAACTTCACGGGTTTCGACTCGGTTGTGCTGCCGTTCACCGTCACTCGCCGCACCAGGGTCTTAAAGTCGAACGAGTACTCCACCTGGTTGTTCGGACCCTTCTCATCGATCACCCAGTCCACGCGCCGCACTTTCTTGATAATTTTCCCGGTCTTTACCTGCTGGAGTTCGATCCGAAACGTGCCCTCAGGGCGGATCAGCCAACTCGTGCCCGCGCCCTTATGGATCCACCAGGCATCGCTCTGCGTCCAGGAATCCGGATCCTGAAAATAATCCGGCGTTTTTTTCTCGGGCTGCGGTTTCACCACCGTCCCGGTGCTGCCAGTCACCGCCGTTAGCGGCAATGTCCAGCCAATGGTCTGAGTCTTACCAGATTCGATCGCGACCGTTGTCTGGCGCGACTCGTGCCCAGGCGCGGTGGCCGCGACCTCATAGCGCCCCGCTTTCAGAGGCAGATCTTGACCATTCTCGGCCTTTCGCATCTGTGACTCGTCCACCTGTCTATATGAGACGATCGCGTTTGACGGTGAAACCCGAAAAACGAGCGCGCCCATCGGTATCGGCTTCAACTGCCCATCCGCTCCGGAGATATGAACCGTCTGCCCCGCCGTGAACGTCTTCGGGAGTTCCTTAGGTTCAAATTCCGCTTTCCGCAGCGCTACAGTGCGATCGCCCGGCGGCACATCCGCCAGCTTGAACGAACCCTCGCCGTCCACAGTGCCTTTGGGAGTGCCATCCAGCAATACCTCGGCCTGCGGCGTAGCGCCGTCGATCACCAGGGTTCCAGTCCGCACCACTACCTTGAATTCAAGCTGCAGATCATGCCTCTCGCCCTTCTGCAAGTCCACCTTTTGCTCAATCGGCTCGTAACCTGCTGCCGTAAAGTGGAGAGTGTGCTGGCCCGCCATCAACCCCAGATAGTTGTTGCGGGGACGTATCGGCGTGTGTCGATCCACCGCGACTAACACGTCCGCGCCGGGCGGCACGCCCTCCAGGTGAACGTTGGCCGAATTTGGATCGCTGCCCAGGAAAATCGTGAGCGTAGGCGCATTGCCGGCTTTCAGGGAGTATGTTTGCGGGGACTTACCGTCGTCGACCGTTATCTCGGTATCGGCGGTGATTGTTCCAAGGTCCAGACCTTCGACCGGAATTGGTTCGGGATGGTCCTTGGGCCCGGCTTTCAATGAAGTATCGCCGGCGTAAGCGCGAGCGCTTGAGCCCAGATTTGCGATCACCCAGGCCTTCATGTCTCTAGCCTTGGGAGGCGCAGGGAGGGTGACGATCTTCCCCGGTTCGGCGCGAAACGAAAACTCCAGGGATCCCGTTCCATCAGTCAGTGAAAAAGTGTGGTCGGTGGACAGAGCAATCCCGTCCTTATCGAAGTTGCCGTCTTTAAGATCTTCCGGCGGCCCACCGTCCAGCGACACTTTGCCGGACTTCAGATCGGATGTCAGTCCGAGCCGCGCCAATTCCGGCTCCAGCTGCAAGGAAATAACGTAGGGGGTTTTGGGCGGCTCCGACGGCAGCGTGAATGGTTGGGCCGCCGGCTTATACCCTGCCATTTGCGCGGTTACGTTATGCGGTGTTCCCGCCGGATATTTGGAAGCCGGCGGATTGCCGTCAACCAGATACTTCGCGCCGGGCACATTCGATTCGATTTCCACCGCGTATTCGGGAACCAGCACGGGTTTCTGGGTTGGCTGCCGATGAGAAAGTAACGCTATCAAGGCCAACCCCAAAATTACCGGAGCCGCGCCAATTATGCCCCACTGCAATTTTGAAAAACGCCCCTGGGGGCCAGCCCAACTGCGCAGCAAGTTCAGTAGACCGCCGGGTTTCTTCCCGACCGGTTTCGGCGCCCCGGTCAACCCTTTTGACTGACCACCCGCGGGCTGCGGCGGCTTCGCGACAGGCGGAGCTTGCATTGGCGAAACGCCGGCCGGGTTGGGATCGCCAACGGTGGTATAGTCGATAACCGGCGCTTGGGTTTCCATGATCGAAACCGCTCCGGGTTCCCCCGCCGCCGGATCTTCCGATTTGGGCGCCGCGGGCGAAGCTTCCGGCTGCCCCGCCGGCGCCGGAGCGGCTAAAGACACCGCGCCCAGATTCAATAGCGTCTTACGAAGTTGCGCCAACCGCGCTTCGTTCGGGTATGACGCCAGCACCTCTTCCACCTTGGCCATGGCTCCGCTCAAATCGCCGTTGGCCTGCATCACCCGCACTTGCGACACACAATCGTTCACGATTTCCTGACGCTTGTAATCCAGCACAAGTCCCTGGAGACTCTTGGCCAGAGGGTGGCCCCCGTCGATGTTCAGCGCCTGCTCAATCAGCGGTTCGGCCGCCCGCCAATCCTGACCTAGCACCGAGCGAGCCTGCTCCACCAAGGCGTTCAACAAGGCCGCCCGGATCATCGCGTTCCGGTTGTCGAGCGAAGCTGCCTTGCGCAGCGCTTCCAGGCCCTCGCCGAATTGCCGCTCGAAGCACAGTTTTTGGCCGCGCTGCAGCCACTCGTCCGCTTCGGCGGCGCGCTCTAGAGCCTGCTGAACCAGCTGCTCCAGACCGGACAATTCCCCGTCATTCAGAAACTCCGAACTAGCCGTGCGTACAAGCTCCCAAGCTCTTGCATAGTCGCCCGCGCTGATGCTCCGGTCAATCTGTTCCACCCACCTGCTTTTGGCCTCTTCCCGGACCTGCTCGTCGCGGCGGCGCTTCAGGCGCTCCGATTCGAACTCTATCCCGGGATACTGTGCGTAGATGTTTCGAAGAATGTCAAATTGGCTGAGAGCCTCATTATACTGACCGCGTTCCTCATACTGACGGGCCTTCGCGACAATGGAATTCACAAGATCGCGGCGTTCCTTGACCAGGCGCAACGATTTCTGAAAATGCGGCTCGTCGGGATACCGTTCCACGGCCTCTTTAATAATGTTCACCCGGCGATCGAGATCCGGTTCCCCCTCCTCGCGGCGCGCCACCTCGGCGATAAATGCGGACTGTTCCTGGCGCTGCTGCTCTTCCACCTCCAACTTGAGCGCCTGGAATATCGGATCGCCCGGAGACTTGTTCAGAAAGTCTTCACATAGCGCCAGCGCCTTGGCGAAATTCTTGTCCGCAAGATACCGCCGGCCTTCGGCGTAGCAACTTCGCGCGGCGTCCTTTTCCGTGCGAATCTGATTGTAAAAACTCTGGTATTGCGCATCACGGTCGGGAATGGCCGAATCGGGCGACTGGCGGCGCAGTTCCAAGACGCGTTCGAGCTTGCTCAGTGCGGAACTGACCTCGCCATGCTGGTAACAACTCACTGCCGATTGGTACAACTGCTCCTTTTCCGCTTGCAGCCGATTGATCTCCTCCTCTTGCCGATCCACCTCCCCCAACATCTCGCGAGCCCGGTTATCCCTGGCATTTAGCTTGAGGATTTCGTTGAGCGCTTGCCTCGCCTGGCCAAAGGAGTGGTTATGCAGATGTTGCTCCGCCAATCGAAACCAGTTCTCGGTCTGCCGCTCGCTGCTTTGCTTCTCGATCTCCTTCCTTAGATGGAGCGCATCGGCGTTGTCCGGGTCGATTCCGAGTACCTCCTGGATCTTTTGAAGCGCCAGGGGAAATTCATCCTCCTCTAAGCGGACCCGGGCGCTTTCCAGGAGTTGACGGATGGATTTCTGCCGGATCCCTTGATCGAGTTGAATGCGCAATACCGTCATTTCCGGATCGATATTACCTTCAGCCTCCAATTCGGTCAAAATCTCGGAGACGAACTGAAAATCGCCTTCCATCTGCGCTTTCTTCGCCCGCTCAATGCGGGGCTGAATCTTTTCCCGATCAAACCGCTCGATGGGCTGACCGTTGAGCGCTTTTTGGAGGGTCTCGCTAAACTCACGTGCGCTCGAAAACCGATGCCACGGGGCCTTAGCCATGGCTTTGTGAATTACGCGGCTGACAATCTGGCTGACGAGCGGGTTTAATTCGCAAACCGGCGGCGGTATGTAGCGCATTACGGCGTCAACGGTTTCCGCCTCCGTCTTTCTGCCGAACGGCTTACGGCCGGTCAAAGCCTGGTAGCAGACCACTCCCAACGAAAAGATGTCGGAAGCCGGCGATGCGCCCTTCATCTCGACCTGCTCCGGCGCCATGTACTGAAGCGTGCCTTTAATCCCTTTTATGGACTCCGCCCCCGCGAGGTGGACAACCCCGAAGTCGATAATCTTCACGGTATCGTCGTCCATTACAAAGATGTTGCTCGGCTTTAAGTCGCGGTGAACCAAACCTTGTTCATGCGCCGCCTGAAGTCCGCGGCACGTCTGCGCGGCGATCCCCACAATCCGCTCGACGGTTAGCCGTGTGCTGGAAGTCTCGATGAGGCGTTCCAGGGTAGCGCCCGGCAAAAGCGGCATCACGAAAAACGGCTTTCGCTCGCCGTCCTGTTCAAACTCTCCAGTGTCCAGGATGTCGACGATGTTCGGGTGGCTCACACGCGCCAGCACCGACCATTCTTTGGAGAAAAGCTCCAGGGCCTCGGGGCTTAGCGCGCCCCTCATCGTCTTCAGCGCTACGTCCCGCTTCGTTACGATGTCGTAGGCTGTGTAGACAACCCCCATTCCACCTTGGCCAAGCGGTTTTGCCTTCACTTGGTAACGGGCGTTGATCGTCAATAACGCAGACGTAGCCATGGTAGGCCATTAGGATATCAATACTGACGCAAAAATCAAATGGCTTTTGGTACCGGGAGTCGCGGGTCTCCAGGCTGGGGCGCTGCACAGCTTTGAAACTGGGCGCCGTCAACAACGAGACGCTTTACCGGATCTTCACCAGCGAGCCGCCACCGCGAAATCTTTCGATAATTCCATTGCCAGGCTTTCCTGCGAACCTAGCCGAGGCGGCCAAAGTAATTGATGGAGAGGTCCGGCCCTTACCTGGCCTGGCTTGCTTGCCAGCCATACCCACTACCGACCTGTGCTTTCCTGTGGCCGCCATCTAAAGAAGTGCTCCAACACACGCTCTGGTACCTTCTTACCTCACCGCCCAGTACTCAACCCATGATTCGACTGTTTCAGTCAAGCAACTATAGAACTAAGACGCGAAGCGCCCGACATATGTCGAATTGCACCGTTTGTCTATAAGGTATAGAATCTTATCCATTGAGGAAAGGAGTACTTGAGATATACCGCTGGACAGAGTCGCAAAATCACCCCGCACACCGGGAAAACCCCTGGGCACACCGGGGCTTTTCATGGGATGTCGTGGGTCGGCGGCCCACCCAACACCACAGAGTTTGCGCGCTCTTCCAGCACCGAGAACGACTTTGCGGGAGCCTGTCACAACGGATTGGAACGCGGCTGATTGCGCCCTCCGGCAGCATGTGACGTGACCTCAAAGTTTGTGACCCGGGAGCTGTTAAGCAAAATGACCCCTACCGACCGGCGCAAGCGCATCACCGACGTCTTCCAGCTCGCCGTGCAAATGCCGAAGGAAGAGCGCCGACGGTTTGTGGAGCGCGAATGCCGCGGCGACGACGCGCTGATGCGAGAGGTGGAGTTGCTACTCACGGATTATCAATCTTCCTACGAGAATTCGCGTGAAATCTTCGGTAAGCAGTCCGAAGCCAGTCAGGCGCCTTCCGTTGCCGGGAAGTTCATCGGAAAATATAAAGTTGAGGAAGAGATCGGCAGCGGGGGATTCGGACGCGTCTACAGCGCCCACGACCCGGGCTTCAACCGTACCGTCGCAATCAAGGTAATGAGCGCCCCGGGCGATCCGGATCTGGTGCAGCGGTTCCGCACGGAAGCTACCACCGTCGCGAATTTGCACCACAAGAATATCGTCACCGTTCACGATTCCGGGGTGCAGGACGGCGCGCCGTATCTCGTCATGGAGTACCTGAAGGGAACCAACCTGCAGGATTTGATTCGTGAGAATTCGCTTAGTCTGCTCCAAAAGATCGAGATCATGTCGGAAGTCGCCAATGGGTTGCAATGCGCCCACGAGCTAGGCATCATCCATCGCGACGTCAAGCCGGCCAACATCATGCGGCTGGCCAGCGGGGCCGTGAAGATCATGGATTTCGGCATCGCGCGCATCGCCACCGAGGCCACCAGCAACCTCACGAAAACCGGTTTCATTATCGGAACACTCGCCTACATGTCGCCCGAGCAATTCAACGGCTCCGCCGCCGACGCGCAGTGCGATATCTTCGCATTCGGCGTGACCTTCTACGAGTTGCTCACGGGCAAGAATCCTTTTGCTTCGCCCAATACCGGCGAAACCATTACCCGCATCATCACTATCGAGCCGCCGCCGGTGAGCTCGGTTGTGCCCGGCTGCCCGGAAGGCCTCGACCGCATCCTGAAGAACACTCTGGCAAAGTCTCGCGAGGCGCGCTATAGCAGCTTATCCGACGTGGTGCTGGATGCCAAGCCGATCGTCATGGAGCTGCAGCGGGCCCAGGCGGGGCCGCTCTATACGCAGGCTAACCAGCTCTTCTCCGCCGGCCGGTTGGATGCGGCGCAGGTAGCCGTGCGAAAAGTGCTCGAATTCGACCCCGTGCATGCCCCCGCCCGCCAGCTCCGTACGCAGATCGAGCAAGCGCTCCAGCGCCGCGATGCCGCCAGCCGCGCGGGTACGCACCTCGACAAGGCCGAGAAGCAGCTGCGCGACCGGCAGTTGCAAGAGGCCGCAGCCACCTTGGCCATGATCCGGCAACTGGGGCCGGTGGACCCGCAGCTCAAAACGCGCCTGGAAAAGGCCGAGGGTCAAATTGAGCAGGCTAGGCGCGCCGAAACGCTGCTCGCCAGCGCGCGCGAGGAGCTGGCCGGTTCGAATCTCACGGATGCCTTTCGATTGGTAACCGAAGCCTTGGGTTCCGACCCCGCCAACCATCTTGGCAAAGAATTGTTGCGGCAGATTCGCGCTGGCATGGAAGAGCGCGACGCTAAGCGCAAACTGCAAGAGGCCTTGGCGCGCGCGGAGGGTCTGTTGCTGATCGGTGAAACCGAACAGGCATTGAACCTGATTACGGGGATCGAGAAGCGCTATCCGAATTCGTCCGAAGCCTCGGCATTGCGCAGCCGGGCCGAAGATCAACAGGCAGAGGAGATCCGCAGGCGGCGGATAACCGACGGCGCGGCAGAATGCAAAACGCTGCTGAGGAGCGGCAGCTTCGAGCAGGCGTTGGCGAGAGTCGACGGACTGCTTGCCGATTTTCCCAATCATACGGAGCTAGTCGCGCTCCATCGGCATGTCACGGAGCGTTTAGTTGCCGATCGGCGAGCCAGGCAGACCGCGCAGTTGAAGGCGGACGCTGCCGCGTTGATCGAACAGCGTGAATACGATCGGGCTATCCGCGCCCTGGAAGCCGGCGTGGCCAAACTCGGCGACGATGGCGAACTGACGCGTCTGCTGCAGAGCGCCGTCGCGGGGAAAGCCGCTGAAGAACGCAATCGGGCGGTGGCCCTGGTTGTCGAAGAGGCGAGCCAGCTGCGCCGTCAGGGCAAGGTGGAAGAAGCGCAAAGAAGCTTGGAGCAGGCGATCGAGGTTTGGGGCGATGGCGCGCCCCTGGATGGCTTGCTGGAAGAGATTTCGGCCGAGCGAAAGGAGCGCGACAAGAGGCGCGCCATTCAGGATGCAGTGCGCAAGGCCGGCATCCTGCTGGAGCAAAAAAAGCCCGAGGCCGCCGCCGAGCTTCTCCGCCAATCGGTCGCACGGAGTGGCGAGGACGCAGAGATCGCCAAACTCCTGAAAAGCGCCGAATCGCAACTGCAGAGCCGCGATCGTTCTGCGAACGTCACCGCGGCTATCGAGGAGATCCGGAAACTGGCGGCCTCCAGACGCTGGCAGGAGGCCCTCGACCGCATCGACGAGGGCCTGCGAACATTTCCGAACGAGCCTGCCCTGGCAGCCGAGCGCGAATCTGTGCGCGGCTCCCTGGAAAAAGAGCGCCGCGAGCGCGCCATCGCGGAAACCCTCGCCAAGGTTCAGCCCATGCTGGCCGGCGGGCGCGCCGATGAGGCGGCCACCGTGCTGATGGAAGCGAAACTTGGGGATCTGGGAAAGGATTCCAGGCTCCTCGAGGTACAGCGGAAACTGGCTGAACTCGCTGCGCGGAAGGAGCAAGCGGCCAACATCGAAAAGGTCTGCCAGGAAGCGATTGAGCTTCGAAGCCAGAACCGGTTCGATGACGCCACGCGCTTGCTGGAAGCTTGCAACTCCCGCTATCCGAACTCTTCGGTGGTTGCCGCCGCGCTGTCCGAGGTCAGGAGAGATCGGGAAGATTTCGGCCGGAAAAAGGCAATCAACGCTGCCATGGCTACGGCCTCGGAGTTGGTGCAGCAAGGTGAATTCCAGTCTGCGAAGCGCTCCCTGGAAGACAGCATCAAGTCTTATCCGGATTCGCGCGAACTGGCTGAATCTGCGGCGCGCGTCAGTTCGCTCTTGGACGACGCCGAACACAAAGACGAGATTGCGCAACTTGCTGCGGCTATCGAACAGGCCCTTGCACAGGGTGCTTGGAACGACGCCCGCACCCAAGCGAAGAGCGCCATCGAAAAATTTCCGCGCGAAGCCGCTTTTGCGTCCTTAAAGCGAAAGGCGGACGAAGGAAAGTACAAGGCGGAGATTGACAATATCGTGGCGGCTGCGTCGGACGCGAGAAGCGCCGGCAATCTTGCCCACGCGGCGGAGATCGTCGCCGCTGGGCGGAAGCGTTGGGAAAAAGAAAAGCGGCTTAAGAAGCTTGGGGACGAGATCGAAGGCGCCCGCGCCGAGGAAGGCGTAACAGCTGCGAAGACACTCGTGGACTCCGGAAGGTATGGCGAAGCCAGTCAAAGAGTGAGTGAGGTTCTGGCCCGGCGGCCCGATTATTCGCCCGCGCTCGATCTGGCGCAAATCATTGCGGCCCGGCAGCAGGATGAGAGCCGCACGGGCACACGCAAACCGTCAGAACTGAAACCGCCATCTCCAACGAAAAGGCGGACAGTGGTCATCGTTGCAGGCGTACTAGCCGCACTTTTAGGCGGATTGATTGCATTCCTGTTGCTGACGCCGAAAGCGTAGCCGCACGAGAAGGAACTGGCGCAGAGACACGCCGGCTTCGGAAAATCGCTTCCCAATTTGCCGAAGCCCAAGCCTGTAGCGCCTTCGGTCCCCAGAGGGGCCATGTTCCGGAACATCCGGATCCGTGAGCAAGGCGATCACAGTCCCGGCAAATAAACTTCCTGCGGGCCGGAGTCGATGAAG
Source organism: Bryobacteraceae bacterium (assembly GCA_049522755.1). Lineage (GTDB taxonomy): Bacteria > Acidobacteriota > Terriglobia > Bryobacterales > Bryobacteraceae > PALSA-243. Next base: position 31,654 of record JBEKNN010000020.1, read on the forward strand.
GTTTCCGGGCGGCGCTTCGCCTGGAAGCGCGTTTCTCGTCAAGTTGGATCGCGCGCGTCGATTCGTCACGGCGCATATTCCGGTAACGCCGTCTCACAGGCTTGACTTTCCCGATGGCCGACTATCCTGGCATTATCGGTAAAGGCTACGCCGATTTGCGCAATCTACTCCGAGGAGGAACCTCGATCGGGATCATTCGGAAATTGGCCCGTCATAGCTTCGGAAGTCGATCTCTGCCGGCGATATGATTTAGGGGGCAGGACGGGTCGCGACCAATTTGAGACGTCGGCCGCAGCAGATCAGCAGATGAATTGGTGGGTCACCGATGCGGACCGACGCAAAGACCGCGGCCTTCGCCCCGATCGAGCACAAGGAGCACACGAACATGAAGCCGAAGAACACGATCTGCCTCTGGTTCGACAAAGAGGCGCATGAGGCGGCGCGCTTCTACGCCGTCACCTTTCCGGATAGTAAAGTAGCCGCTGTTCACGAGGCTCCCGGTGACTATCCGGGCGGCAAGAAGGGCGATGTGCTGACGGTGGAGTTCACCGTCCTGGGCATTCCCTGCCTCGGTCTCAACGGCGGCCCGGCGTTCAGGCACACCGAGGCCTTTTCCTTCCAGATCGCGACGGAGAATCAGGAAGAGACGGACCGTTACTGGAACGCGATCGTCGGCAATGGCGGCACGGAAAGCCAGTGCGGCTGGTGCAAGGACCGCTGGGGCCTCTCCTGGCAGATCACCCCGCGCGCGCTCACCGATGCGCTTGCGGCTGGTGGCGGTGAGGCAAAGCGTGCTTTCGAGGCGATGATGAGGATGAAGAGGATCGACATCGCCGCCATCGAGGCAGCGCGGCGAGGCTGACGTGAATACGCCGAAACGTCCCGATTCGTCTGGATCACGCGCTACTCGGAAGTTGAGCGGGGCCATGCGCTGTGATACCGCCAGAAGAGTCCGCTTTACGGAACGAGTCACTATGACGTACCACATCGGTCCCCGTGCACGGAGGCCGCCGGCCATTTCGGGCATATGGTGAAGTGCGCGCGCATCTGGCTCGCCGAGAGTCGGACTCCGCAGCGCGAGCAGCACGGCACTCGCCGCCACGGCGGGCGCGCTTGGCTTTCGGGTTCCGCCCTCGCGGTCAATGTGGACAGCTGCTGGCGACCCTGGCGACCGCAGCGCTCGCACTCGCCGGTTCAAGACTACCGTAGCGACGTGGCGTTAAAGCGTCGCCGCAGCCGCGCATTGTGCAGGATGCGACCAGCACGGGGTATAGAATGAGCTGTTGGCGGGACGAGGTTTTGGGGTTCAGGGAATTCCGTGGACGTTTGAACCAGTCGAGATCCTGGGTTGAGAGTCTTCCGAGGGTCCACCAAATGATGAGGAGCGCCGCTCGATGAAAAGAATCGAATTCGCCTGTGCGGGCGTGTTGTCCGCCGCATTTGTTCTGACGTTTTGTGTTGCGGCCCAAGAAAAATCGTTACCGGATCCCCTGTTCCCTTTTGGCGCGGTGTATTTTCGCAAATCGAACCCGCCTGAGCAGGATTGGGAACGCGACCACAAGACCGCGGCTCAGATGGGCGTCAACATCTTCCGTCACTGGTTCATGTGGGCCTCGATCGAGAACTCGCCGGGCCGGTACGACTGGCGCGATTATGACCGCATGGTGGAACTCGAAGCTCAGAACCACATCAAGGTCGTCATCGCCGAAATCGTCAACGGCGCGCCCGAGTGGATGTGGGATAAATACCCCCAAGCGCGCCATGTTGGCAGCGACGGTTCTGAGACCTATCCGTCCGTCGGCGCCAGTAGCGCGACCGGCAGTGCGCCTCTTTGCCTGGATAATGAAGATGTCCGCGGCCAAGCCGAAAAATTCCTGACTGCGCTGGTCGAGCGCTATCGCGATAGTCCCGCCACTTTGGGCTACGACGTGTGGAACGAGGGCGCGGTGCAAGAGTGCTACTGTCCAGCCACTCAGGCAAAGTTCCGCGAGTGGCTGAAAGCAAAATACGGCACGGTGGAGGCCCTTGGCCGTGCCTGGCGCCGTTACAGCTTCGGCGACTGGGAATCGGTTCACCCGCCGCACGGCAATGGCGGGTACCCCGACTCCCTCGACTGGCTGGCGTTCCGCCGGGACGACGCCATTCGCCTGCTGCGCTGGCGTACGGAACTCATTCGCCGGCTCGACAAGAAAAACAAGATCACCGCGCACGGTACGGGCGCCCTCACGGAGATTGAGTGGCGGACGGCAGCCGACGTGGATTCATATGGCTACACGTGGGTTGCCTCCCGCCATGGCAACGATCCCTGGATGCAGTTTCATGCGGTGGATCTGGTGCGCGCCGCCTCGCGCGGGAAACCCTTCTGGCACGCCGAAGCGACCGGCGGGCCCCTGTGGATGCAGCCGCAGGTCATAAACCGCCCGCTGGAAGATGGGCGCAGCTCGGACGACAAGGATGTCCGCGTGTGGAGCCTGATCGACATGGCCGCCGGCGCCACCGGCATCCTCTTCACGCGCTGGCGCCCGTTGCTCGACGGGCCGCTATTCGGAGCGTTCGGTCCCATGGGAATGGACGGCTCGGTCACCCCGCAGGCGGAGATGGCCGGCAAGTTGGCTCGCTGGACCAACGCGCACGCGGACATTTGGAAGTCGCGGCCGGTCAAGGGCGACGTGGGAATCGTTTTCGTGCAGGAGTCCGAGGATTTTAACTCCGTCCAGAGTGGCGGCGGGGGAGCCGACGGTGGTCGTGGGGGCCGCGGCGGATCGGCGGCGGGCGCCTACTCCCAATCCGCGCAAGGGGCTTACCAGGCTTTCTTCGACTCGAATATTCAGGCCGATTTCGTGAGTATCGACGACATCGGGGAATACCCGATGATCTATCTCCCCTACCCCGAGATGCTCAAGAAATCCACCGCCGACAAGCTCCGCGAGTATGTCGCGAAGGGCGGCAAGTTGGTCAGCGAAGGCTGTCCCGGGTATTTCGGGGACGGTGGCACGGCCGGCGCCATCCAGCCAAACCTCGGTCTGGACCAGGTGTTTGGGGCCCGCGAGACTTATGTTCAGTTCACTCCCGACCTGTTGACCAAGCTTACGCTGACTGTGAAAGGCAAGGAGATACCCGGTCAGTATTTCTTGCAGGAATATAAAACGGCGGGGGGCCAGGCCGTGGGTCAGTACGCCAACGGCCACATCGCCGCCGTGGAAAACACCTTCGGCAACGGCAAGACGCTGTTGCTCGGCAGTTTCCCCGGCGGGGGCTACTTTCGGAACCACGCTCCTTCGACGCGCGAATTCTTCGCTGGTCTTCTCGCTTGGGCTGGCGTCCAACAGCAAGTCCAGTCCAGCGACCCGGAGGTGAAAGCCCGGCTTCATAAGGGAGCGGGCGGCGCCTACCTCTGGGTTGTCAATCCCACGCGCACGGCGCGGACCGTGCGGATCTCACTGCCTTCCACGTTTCAACGGGCAGTAGAACTCTGGCAGGAATCCAATCACCCGACTGTTAGCGGGAAGACGGTGGCCACTACGGTTGGGGATCGGAATGCTGCCGTGATTCGGTTGGAATAGCAAACCTGGATGCGCACGCGTCACCATATGCCCGAAGCGGTCGGCAGCTAAGGGCGGGAGTAGTTTAGCAACGGATGAGCGGCGCACGATTCCGGTCCGGCTGGCGTTCCCGCCGCGCGCTCGCCGTCCACTGCGCGCAGATAAGGACTATACTGTCTCAGGGCGACTTGAAATGCCGGTCGGTGCTCTGCGGAATCTTGGGGCGCGAATCTCGCTCAAGCGAGCGGCCAACTTTGTGTTCGCTTGCGCATGGGTTGGATTTGCGTTTGGCGCGTTCATCCGCGCCGCCGACAAGCCGGTTTCTTTCACCGAAGACATCCGGCCTGTATTCGAAAACAGTTGCTTCCAATGTCACGGCAGCGCCATCCAGCTTTCGAAGCTCGATCTGCGTACGCGCGACGGCGCGCTGAAGGGCGGCGATAGAGGCGCTGCGATTGTTCCGGGGAAGGCCGAGGACAGTCGCCTGTACCGCCTGGTCGCGGGACTTGAGAAGCCTTCGATGCCTCTGGACGGTAAACTCACGGCCAGCCAGATTGCCCTCATTAAGGAGTGGATCAACCAGGGCGCACTCTGGGACGCCACACCGCGGGACGCGACAGCCCGGAACACGACAGCCCGGAACACGACAGCCCGGAACACGACAGCCCGGAACACGACAGCCCGGAACACATCCGACGCCCGTCAAACGCAGCCGCCGGGTTCGCCGCAGCTCACCTCGCTTGAGGAGATGCCAATTCCACCGGAGGCGCGCAGTTATTGGGCGTTTCAGAAGCCCGTGCAATCTCCCGTGCCTTTGGTTTCCCCAAACCTGACTAACCCGATTGATCGATTCCTCGAAAACGCACGCCGTGAAAAGGGCCTCAAACCCGCGCCGCGGGCCGACAAAATCACGCTCTTGCGCCGGGCATACATGGACCTGATCGGGTTGCCGCCGACGCCCGCCGAGGCTGCCGAGTACCTGGCCGACAACGGGCCGCAAGCGTGGGAGCATCTGATCGACAAGCTGCTCGCCTCTCCGCACTATGGCGAGCGCTGGGGCCGTCACTGGCTGGATGTGGCCCGTTACGCCGATTCCAACGGCTTCGAGCACGACTACGACCGGCCCAACGCGTGGCGCTACCGGGACTACGTGATCCGCGCTTTCAATCAGGACATTCCATACAACACTTTCCTTGCCGAACAGATCGCCGGCGACGAGCTGGATCGGGTCACCGACGACAGCATGATCGCCACCGGGTTTCTCCGCAGCTACGCCAAGGTGGGTTATCGCGAGAAAGACAATCCTCAGTTTCGGTACGAATACCTGGACGACATGATCGGTACCATCGGGCGCGGAGTCCTGGGGCTCACGGTCAACTGCGCGCGGTGTCATAACCACAAGTTCGACCCGATCTCGCAGAAAGACTACTACCAGATGCAGGCCTCGCTGTTCGGGTACGTGGAGACGGATTATCCGCTGGCGTCGAACGAGCAGGCCGCGGCATATGCAGCGAAGACCGCTGAAATCGATACGAAGATCGCGCCTTTGAGGCAGCGGGTTCGACAAATCGAGGAGCCTTATCGTTCCCGGCTGGCGCAGGAGAAGTACAAGAAGTATCCTGCCAACGTACAGCGCGCCATCGCAGTTCCGGAAGAGAAACGCACGCCCGGAGAGGCGCTACTGGCGGGTCAGGTGATTCGCACCACCTCGGTAGCGAGCGACGAGATCGACCGCGCGATGTCCCCCGGGGACCTGACGCAAAAGAAGGCCCTGAATACGCAGATCGGCGCTCTGGAAAGTGAGCGGCCGAAGCCGCTCCCGATGGCGGCCATTGTCACCGACGGCGACTACCGCTTCACTCCCGACGGTCCGGGCGACGAGCCCGCCCCTGGCAAAGGCGTGAAGAGCGAGGCCACCGAAGGCAGTTTCTTATTCAAAGGGCCGGGCCGCTATCAGCCACCGCCTTCTTACTTCCTGATCCGCGGCGATCCCGAAAGCCGCGGCTCATTGATGAAGCCCGGATTTATCGGCGTGATCACCTACGGCAATCCACCGACGGAAGATCCGCCGGCGAACGGGCGAACTTCGGGAAGAAGAAGGGCGCTGGCCGAATGGCTCGGCTCACCGGAAAATCCGCTGACCGCGCGCGTGATTGTGAATCGAATCTGGAGCCACCATTTCGGGCAGGGTATCGTTGCGACGCTGGACAACTTCGGCAAGATGGGTGAGAAGCCCACTCATCCGGAATTGCTCGACTGGCTGGCTGTGGAATTCATGCGCCGTGGCTGGAGCATCAAGCAGATGCATCGCCTGATCATGACGTCCGAGGCATACCAGATGGCGTCGCAGTATGAGGATGCGGGCGATGCGGAGAAGGATCCGGACAACCAATACTTGTGGCGGTTCCGCATCCAGAGACTCGATGCGGAGATTGTGCGCGACGCTATGATGGCGGCGAGCGGCGCTTTGGATCTGACGATAGGCGGCCCGCCGGTGTTCCCGCATATTCCCGCAGAAATCCTCCGCTCGATGTCCGAGGGCATCTGGAGGAGGGAAGAAGACGGACCTCGCGTGTGGCGCCGCAGCATCTATGTGTACCGCAAGCGCGGTCTGCCGTTCCCGATGTTCGAGGTCTTCGATCTGCCCGATCAAAATACAAGCTGCGGGAGACGGAATGTCTCTACGGTTCCCACGCAGGCTTTGACGCTGCTCAACGATGAGTTCGTGCTCAACCAATCCAAGCTGTTCGCGGACCGGGTGGAGGAAGCGGCGCACGGCGATACCGCGAAGCGGGTCGACCTGGCATACCGGATCGCCTTGTCGCGGCCCCCGCGCGAAGACGAAGCGAAGCTCGCCGCGGAGTTCCTGCAAAAGCGATCGCTTGCCGACTTCACGCATGTGCTTTTGAATTTGAACGAGTTTCTATACGTGCGGTGACACATGCAGAGTTTTTGGTCCAGACGCGATTTCCTGTTTCGATCGGGCGGTGGCGTAAGCGGTCTCGCGCTGGCTTATCTATTGAACCAGGAGGGACTGCTGGGCGCGGAGCCGGATAGCGGCGCGTGCGACGCCAAAGCGGTGGGCTACAACCCGTATGCCCCGCGCAAGCCTCACTTCGCCCCGCGCGCCACGAGTGTGATTTCACTGTTCATGAGCGGGGGCGTGAGCCATCTCGATACCTTCGACCCCAAGCCGGCGCTGGAGAAGTATGCCGGCCAGCCGTTGTCCGGCAAGGGCGAGATTGTCGTCCGCCAAGGGAATCCCGGCCCCCTGATGCCGAGCCCGTTTCAGTTCCGCAAACACGGCCAATGCGGGATGGACGTTGCGGAGATATTCCCCTTGCTGGCGCAGCATGTGGATGAGATGGCTTTCCTGCGATCGGTGTATGGAAAATCGAACGATCACGTGCAGGCGACCTATGAGCTGAATACCGGCAAGATTCAGATGGGACTCCCGAGTGTTGGGTCGTGGGTTACGTACGGTCTCGGCTCGGAAAACCAGAGCCTGCCGGCATTCGTAGTGATCTACGATCATCGCGGCGGACCGTTAGGCGGCCCGTCCAACTGGAGCGCGGGATATATGCCCGCGGCTTACCAGGCCACCATTTTCCGCTCGGCCGGCGACCCCATCATCGATCTGAAACCGCCGGGAGAGGTGAGCCCCGAGCAGCAGCGCGACCGGCTCGATCTGCTCGGCAAGCTGAATGCGATGGATCTGAAGAACTATCCCGGCAGCTCCGAACTGGCGGCGCGCATCTCTTCGTACGAACTGGCGTACCGGATGCAGAGCTGCGCTCCGGAAGCGGTGGACGTGGATAGCGAATCGGAAGCCACGCGCAAGCTCTACGGGTTGGACGAGCAGATCACCGAGCCGTTCGCCCGGCAATGCATCATGGCCCGCCGTCTGGTGGAGCGTGGAGTCCGGTTCGTGCAGCTTTATCATGGTGGACTCGGTCAGCAGAATCGGGACACTTGGGATGCGCACGACGATGTGAAAGAGAATCATACGCGGCACGCCGCGGAGGTGGACCGCCCCATCTCCGGCCTGCTGACCGACCTGGGGGCGCGCGGTTTGCTCGACACAACCCTGGTGGTCTGGCATGGCGAGTTCGGGCGCATGCCGATTTCGCAGAAAGGCGTCGGGCGCGACCACAATCCCGGAGCCATGACCATGTGGATGGCCGGCGCAAGAATCAAGGGCGGCCAGATCATCGGAGCCAGCGACGACTTCGGTTATAAGGCGGAGCGGCAGCCCATCGCCGTCCATGATCTCCACGCCACCATGCTGCATTTGCTGGGCATCGATCACACCAGGCTGACTTATCTATTCAATGGCCGGAACATGCGGCTCACCGACGTATACGGCGAATTGATTCCGCAAATTGTCGCCTGACGCCCCGGCGCCATCGGTCCCCTCCGGCTGCTGGTGGGCCGTAACGTTTCGATAAAACATATCCATAATGCTTTGTTTTGGATGCGGGCATCATTCACACGAGCGGGCAGAGACCAAAACCGAAAAGTAAAACGTATCCAATTAAATTGGACGCCGAAGTTCAGTATTGTCTTCTTGTCCGCCAGGCGCGACAAGCGTCCGAAGTTGGTTGCCAGCCCACACGGAAGGTGTTTTGGGCCGCCGATGAACGCAGATAAACGCCGATAGATACGTATGCGTTGCGGCGCCCAGCCTACTTGACCAAAACGCCTGCCCGATTTTTAAAAGTGAGACATTCTATCGCGCGTGGGGCGGGAGACCAACCCCTTCGAAGACCTTCGACTCAATTTCAACGATCCGCGCTTCCGTTGAAACGCCTTATCGCAGGGGCGACGATTGTCGCGCCGTCGTCGACTCCAGCGCGAGATACCGCTCGCGGTCACCTTCGGGTTCGGCTTGGGACTTCACGTCGATGCGGATGCGCTGGTAACGATCGTCGGCGCGGTAGGCCGGCCAGTCCGGCAGACCGGAGCCGTTCGGGTTGAACGTCTTGATGAAATTCACGAAGTAGGCCTGCATCGTTTTGGATACTTCGAAGTCGGCAGACTCCCAGGTGTAGCGCTTGTCGAGATCCAGGTTGCCCAAGGCGTATTGGATCTCGGCGGAATGCGACGCGCCGCGGGGCGGAGCGGTTTGTTGGGCGCCGGCCCCACTGTCGCCGTTGCCGCCCCTGCCGACCGCAGGCGCAGCGGGCGAGGATTCACCCGGCATGCCGAGATAAGCCGGCCGGGGACGAGCGTATAGGTAACGGTATACCGGTTTGCCACCGGTCTTCATCTGGAGTTCAGCCCATTTCCAGGTGCTGTACGAGATGAAGCGGGCGCTGGCCAGGTGGGTGGCGGCTTCGTAAACCTCGTCGGTGGTGCTGGCGGCGTAGGCCTTCAGCACCGGCTCGGCGTTATCCCCATAGAACCTCCTGATGGCGTTGGCCAGCGTCTCCGGCGTAGGGTCGCCACTGCCCAGAACTGAGCGCGCCGCCTGCTCCTGGGTGTTCGACCCCTCGAGCAGCGGAACCTTAGCCTGCTCACCGGCTTCGAAGATCTCCGTCAAAGACTTCGAAAGGAAATAGCCGTCCGTCGCCGTGCTGAAGCGGACCCCCTGGGCTTTGGCGGCGGCGTCCTGAATCTGCTCCGCGGTCATCGCGCGAAGGGCGGCGAGCGTGTTGACGCCGGCGGCGGCAGCGAATTTGACGCCGTTCTGTTCGGCATCGGCAAGAGGCTGCGGCGGCAGGCTGGAGATGGCGGCGCCGCTCTCGCCGATGGCGGCCGCCATCAGGTTCTTGGAGAGCGGCGAAGCCATAAGCGCGCTGACCGAGATCGAACCGGCAGATTCGCCGGCGACGGTGACGTGCCTGGGGTCGCCGCCGAAGGCCGCGATGTTCCTCTGCACCCACTGGAGAGCGGCCACCTGGTCCAACAGACCGTAGTTGCCGGCGGCGTGGTGCGGGGACTCCTTCGTCAGCTCGGGATGTACGAAGAAGCCGAAGATGTTGATGCGGTAGTTGACAGATACCGCGACCATGCCGCGGCGGGCCATGCTCTCGCCGTCGTAGCGCGGCTCAGAGCCGTCGCCGTTCTGGAAGCCGCCGCCGAATATGTAAACGAGAACTGGAAGTCTTTCATTACCCGACTTGGCGGGAGTCCAGACGTTGAGGTAGAGGCAATCCTCACTCATGCCGTTGCTGCGGAACCAATAGTCGGCGCCGGGGGAGGTGCGCTGCATGCACCGGGCGCCGAACTGGTCGGCGTTGCGGGCGCCGGTCCAGTTCTTGACGGGTTGCGGCTCCCGCCAACGTAGATCGCCTACAGGCGGCTGTGCGAACGGAATGCCCTTGAAGTTGCGCACACCGTCTTTGGGCGCGGTAGTGGATTCGACGATGCCGTTCGCGGTCTTTACGCGGTCAGCGGCGAGGACCGGCAATACCGCGGCGGTGCAGATAACGATGGCGGGGAATAGAAAGCGCATACGAAGCCTCATCTGAGATTTCCGTCTTGGAATCCCAACTAACGAGTGTCGCCGATTATGCCTCCGGGGTCAACGCAAGTGGAGTTGATTTCCCTGGTGGACCGGCGTTGAGGAAGTCGAAAGTTAAGCGCGGACGCCCAAGAGGGCGGCTTCGCGTCCGCTTCACTTGCAACGTGATCGTTTTTTGATACCCTCCGCTCAGGATCGGGCTGCAGGGCTTCTTCTGAATAATCTCGCGGGTCTCGGGCGAGAGGTCAGCTCAGGGATTCAACCCGTGCACGGAGCCTTCCAAGCGGTTCTGATTGGCGCAAGGCGGTGAAACTGCAAGGTCTCACCCTTGCCATCCCGATACTATCGTTTCTCCCCGACCGCAAGCCGCACATGGCTTTCAAGGTGTTCCGTGAGATGTCGCTTAGCCAGGGTCATGGCCAAAGGCGATCGTTGAAGCTTGGCGCTAGCTGACGCTCCCTCGAGGAGCGAGATGATCAGAGTTGCGAGACCTTCGGGGTCGACGGATGATCTGATCTCCTTCTTCAACTGGCCATCGCGAACCAGGTTGGCAAGCAGACCGACCCAGCCACGCATCGCACTCTCGGCCCGGCGTCGCAGCGTCACGTTGCCATCGTCCGAATCCAAAGCCGTATTAAGCATCGGACATCCGCCGGCGAACGAAGGTTGAGAGGCAACGTTGTCGATGTGCAGTTTGAGTTTATCTACGCTATTCGAGACATCTCCGAGGTTGCCCACGCGAGCGGCGCATGTCTCTGACCATGCATAGTCAAACGCCTCGGCGGCTAACTCTTCCTTGGTCCCGAAATGACTGTACAGGCTTCCTTTTTCCAGCCCGGTGGCCGCACTGATATCCTGCATAGAGCAGCCACCGAAGCCTTTTCGGTTAAAGAGCGCGGCCGCCTTCGCAATGATCCGCTTTCGCGTTCGCTCACCTTTCAACATCGCTCAACTCTTGTGCGGTCCCTTACCAGGGCAGCTCTTCTCCGAGGTGGATGAAGCGGCCGTTAGGCCCATCCGAACCGATCAGGGCGAGTTGAACGCTCGTCTTGGCGCCGTCCGGGATCTCCATAGGCGCATGCTCAGTGCCCATCTCGGTCTTGACCCAGCCTGGGTGCGCCGAGTTGACCTTGATGTTCGTACCCTTTAGTTCAGCAGCCAGGTGAACAGTGAAGGCGTTCAGCGCGCTCTTCGATGCGTCGTAGGCAAATGTCTTGATACTCGCGATCGGACTCTGCGGATCGGCCTGCAAGGTCAGCGATCCCAGAATGCTGGAGAGATTGACGATGCGACCCGCCTCACTCTTCTTCAGGAGGGGCAGGAACTCCCGCGTCACTGCAACGACGGAGAAGACATTGGTTCCGAAGACCTTCTGAAGCTCCGCTTCGGTCGTCTCGATTGTCTTAGCTGCGAATATACCATCTTCCGCGCCCACGCCAGCATTGTTGATGAGGATGTCGAGCTTGTCGTACCTGTCGCCGACTGTCTTAGCGGCCGCTTTGCGATCGTCTGCCTTCGTGACGTCAAGCTGAATCGGAAATACGTCCAGCCCTTCAGCCTGAAGCTTCGCCGCCGTTTCCTTGGCAGACGCTAAAGACCGGGCTGCCACTACCACCGTGACACCCGCTTGTCCCAATTGTCGAGCCGTCTCCAGTCCGATTCCGCGATTCGCACCGGTAACCAGTGCGACCTTCTTGTCATTCGTCATTGAAATTACCTCCTGCCCCATAGGATGTGTTCCTTCAGCCGACGATTCATTTAATTACGACCGGTCGGAAGTTTCTGTACACACCCGGCGCTGGTCCTCACCACTGGGCGCTTCCGGCCGTGACTCGAATGTCAAGCCGGACATCCATCGGTGCGGCGAATGCTGTTGCTGACGCTGCGGAGCCCGACTCACGAGCGGATGCGAGCGCACTTAAGCGAGCGCCACAGATGAAACGCGGCTGGGGTTTGTGGCGCCGAGCTCACCGCGGGGCTACAGCTAGAATGCCGATCACAAGCGCCAGAATGATTGCGGCCAAACCTTCCTCCGCCAGTTACAATTCCCGGCCGGGGTCATCAGGCGAATATGTCTCTCGAATATAGGTCATCGGGACCGCGAGTGACAACTGTTACGCAGAGCTTCCGTGGCATAACTCTGCCCGGCTGGCTCTTCGCGCCGGTTGAACACAACGGGCTATTTAGCGATCGAGGCCGGCGCCGGTGCGGATCCGGTGGAGGGATTGTAGCGCGGGTTCTCCGGATTATTGGGGAGATCGACGCCTTTCGCGGGAGGATCCGGTTTGGCGCTCTCAATCCACGCGGTGTATGCCAGGTCCCTGAGGAAGCCCGCGCCCGAAGCGAGTCGCGTATAGACTAGCTTTCTGGCTTCCGCATCTTTGCGATCCTTGAATGCGCCGCGCAAATCCAGGCGGTAGACGTCTTCCACAGCCTCGCGGGCCTGTAGCATGTGATCGAGAATTGCGCTCCACGGATCGTCCAGATGGCGAGCCTGCTTGCCGATATAGGGCAGAACGTCCGCCTCTGTAACCGCGATCAGATCTACATACTCCGATTCGAAGCGGCCATGGATCGTGGGATCGCGCGTGTAACCCTTCGGGTTCTCGCCGTCCCAGCCGTCGTGATGCCTGGAATTGTGGAGCGGCTGCGCCGCATCCGCGATATAGTGCCCCAGCCACCCCATATAGAACGCGATGTCCTGCGCCAGGTACTCTTTCACGCGCCGGGGATCGCCCAATAGGGGCGATATCGATCCATACAGCCCGTCGATATCCTGATACCGCGATGTGAGGCCCGGGGCCTTGCCGCCGGCCAGCCGGTAGAGACGCATTCCTGCCTTCATGCGCTCATACCCTTCCATCATTGAATATGCCTGCAGCCCCGTATAGCGGATATTCAGCAGTTTCGCGCGCTCGGGATCGGTCTTGCTCACGCGCAGATACTCGTCGTAAACGCGAAGCGTAAACTCGGTGCGCGATCGCGGGATCTCTTTCATGAAGTCGAAGGATTCCGTGTACCAGCCGTGATTCGGATCCTCGGAGATGCGGAGCCAGGGCTCGCTCACGCTTCGCCAGGTATCGGGTATCGGCCCGAGATGACCGATGTAAGCCTTATACGCCTTCAAGAAAGCCGGGCCATCGGCGCCGATCGATTCGACCGCGGCAAGGTTCGCCACGGTGTGACCCCGGAAGCCCCAGGCGCCAAGCGGCTGAGGATTCAGGAGTCCTATACAGATTAGTGACAGGGTTTTGTTTTTCATGTCGTGATTCGAGGAATAGAGAATCGTCAGTGTAACAAGCCGAATCCGACAATAGAATGACTTTCCGATAGTTTACTCCTTTGTAATCGTAAAGTCATGAATGTTTTATGCTTCTGTCATGTCGTCTTGCTACGTGTAAAAAAGGCCCTCGTAGTACAACTTCAAATCAAAAGGACAGCCACTAACAAGATGAATCAAACCTTGAAGCGCGCTCTGTACGCGTCGCTGTTGTGCGCCGGCAGCGCCATCTGCCAGGTGAATACCTCCAGCCTCACCGGACTGGTCAGGGACTCGACGGACGCCATAATTCCCGAGGCCAAAGTCACAGCGCGGAACACTGCAACCGGACTGGAGCGTGACGACCAGACCAATTCGACCGGCTATTATTTCTTCGCTAATCTGCCGGTCGGAATGTATCAAATCTCCATCGAAAAGCAGGGCTTTCAGAAAGCCGTCAGCAACGTCACCCTGGAGGCGACGGAGAAGGGACGCCAAGACTTCACGCTTGCCGTGGGAGCGGTTTCCACCATCACGAGCGTTGAAGCCGCAGCCCCGCTTCTGTCCCCCGAAGACGCCTCTCTCGGAACGGTGGTGGATAACAAGTATGTGACTGAATACCCGCTGCTGCTACGCAGCTGGGACGATCTCGCGATTCTCGTCGCCGGCGTACAAGGCCAGCGCTATACCGACCAGGGAGGAAGCACGAGCGCCGGGCGCACGGGCGGGTTCAACGTCCATGGCATGCGCCAGCTTCAGAACAACTTTCTTCTCGATGGCATCGACAACAATTCCATCTCCGAAAACGTGCAGGAGTTGACCACGCAGGTGGCCCGCCCGTCGATCGATGCGCTTCAGGAATTCAAACTCATCACCACCCCATATTCGGCCGAATACAGCCGCGGCGGCGCGGTTGTCAGCGTCGTCACCAAGGGCGGCACCAACGAATACCATGGCACGCTCTATGAATACCTGCGCAACCGCGACACCGACGCCAACGATTTTTTCTCAAACAGGGAAGGGTTGTCTAAACCGGAAAACGTCCGCAACCAGTTCGGCGGCAACTTCGGCGGCCCCATAAGAAAGAACAAACTGTTCGCGTTCTTCGACGAAGAGACCACCCGCATCATCACCGGTCAGCTGCGCAGCGGCACCGTGCCCACCGACAACGAACGCGTCGGAAACTTCAGCGCCGCGGCCGGAGCGGCCGTTAATACCACCTATGGGACCATTTACCAGAACGGCGCGCCGGTTCCCGGCAACATCATCCCGGCATCGCAGATTTCGACGGTAGCCACCGCGGTCATGAACCTGTTTCCACAGCCAACGGTCGCGGGGGCGGAGCTGAACAACTATTTCCGCAACGCCGACCTCACTGACAACACCAATCGCTATACCACCCGCGTCGACTGGCAGCCGGACGATAGTGACAACGTGTTCACCCGCTACACCTGGAGTGGCCGCAACCGCAACAGCCCGGGACTCTTTCCCGGTCTCGCCGACGGCACCCAGTCCTCCTCCCAGGGCGACTATCAGTTGACCGCGGATCAGGCCGTCATCGGCTGGACCCGGCCCATTCATCCAAGCCTGGTCAACGATTTCCGCGTCGGCTATGAGCACGACAACTCTTACGCCCAGCAGGAACCCTTCGGCGAGCCGGGCGGCAACCTGGTGCCTGGCGTTCCGAACAACCCCGCGTTCGCCGGCGGGCTCACCATGATCACATTCAGTAATCTCAACACGTTCATCGGGTCGCCCAACTTCCTGCCGAAATTCCAGAAGACTCAGCAGTGGCAGTTCGCCGACAGTCTCTCGTGGACGCGCGGCAGGCATCAGTTCAAATTCGGCGGCGATTTGCACGCGCCGCAGACCGACAACTTCCAGGACGTGCCCGGCTTGCGCGGCGCGCTCAACTTCTCCAATCAGTTCACTTGCGAACGCAATGCCAGCAACCAATGCGTCTCCGGCACCGGAAACGACTACGCCGATTTTCTCTACGGCGACCCGCAGACCGCCATGCTCTCCAACCAGTTCGAGGTGCATCAGAAATGGTACTGGTTCGACTTCTACGCTCAGGACGATTTCAAAGTAACGCCGAAGCTGACGCTGAACCTTGGCATTCGTTACGATTTCGCTTCGCCCGTATGGGAGGGCAACAATAACCTCGCGAATTTCGATCCGGCCGGTTCCGGCTCCATCATCAACGCAACCAATGGATCGCTCGAAAGCCGGTCGCTGGTGCAGCCGCAGAAGCTGGATTTCGCTCCCCGCTTTGGCTTCGCCTACCAGCTTGACTCCAAGTCGGTGCTGCGCGGCGGATACGGCATTTACTATGTTCCGTTCGACCGTGCGGGCAGCGAAGACGAGCTTGCGGAGAATCCGCCGGCGTTCATCAACAACAATATCGCGCTTGCCTCGACTGCGCTACAGCCCGTGTTCCCGCTCGACAGCGGATTCCCGGCGACGTTCCTGAATCCGCTGGACATCAACTACCAGGACCTGCACATCCGCGCCACCAATCCGCACGATCCGCGTTCCTACAACCAGCAGTGGAGCTTCGGCATCCAGCGCGAGATCATGCGCAACCTGTTCATCGAAGCCGACTACGTTGGCAGCAAAGGCACCCACCTTCTGACTCTGAGCGACTTGAATCAGTTCGTCAATAACGGCCAGCAGGTGCTGCTCAACGCGCAGAATCAGCCCGTGCTTCCGTATCCTAATTTCGGGTTGCTCGAATACTCGCAGAACGACGGCAACTCCAGCTACAACGGACTCGATTTCACCCTCGAGCGCCGCTTCACCAACGGACTGAGTTTCAATCTCGCCTGGACCTGGTCGAAGTCGATTGACAATACGGCCGAAGAGCTTTCGGTTTACGGCTCCAATGCCTTCTCCCAAATCACCAATAACCAGAACGCCTGGCGCGGATTAAGCGACTTCAACGTCCCGCAGCACGTCGTTTTCAGCTGGGTCTATGAGTTGCCGTTCGGCAGAGGCAAACAGTTCCTGTCGGATGGGGTGGCGTCCAAACTCCTCGGCGGATTCCAGGTCGCCGGATCGTACACTTACTCCGCAGGGCGTCCGTTCACCGCGTTCGACAGCGCCAACAGCAGCTCGATCGACATCGGCGAAGAGACGGCCTTGCCCAACGTGATCGGCGCCCCGGTGATGCCCCAAACGGTCACCTGCTGGGTCTACGTTTCCAGTAATCCCGGGTGTAATGGGATTAGCGGAACCAATGCGTTCAGTCTGCCCGCGCCGGGCTTTTTTGGAAACTCCGGCCGCAACACCTTGCAGGGTCCCAATCTGATGGACCTGGATGTCTCAGTCTCCCGCACCATCGCAATCAAAGAGCGAATGAGGCTTCAGTTCCGCGCCGAAGCGTTCAACCTGACCAACACCGTGGCGTTTGGTTTGCCGAACGCCAACGTGAGCGGAGGCTCCGCCGGCGTCATCACATCGCTGGCGGCCGATCCGCGAATCATGCAGTTCGCCCTCAGACTCAGCTTCTGAGGGCCGTTTCCTTCACGGCTGCAAGATGCCACGCTACCCGCGCCCAGCCATGGCGCGGGTAGCCGATCCCGCGGAAATGTGGATTCCCTTTCTTCAGAAACTGGGGACGTCACTTGTATTTGTTCCAGTGGGTCGTGATTTCCTGAACCACGGTGTTGCCGACGCGCCAGGCGGATTCGAGCGCGGGCAGGTAGCCGACATATTGCCGGCCGGCGTTGCGGGCTAGATTTTCCGCGGCGCTCACGCCCGGCGGGGGTTGGTCGAAGTCGCTGGCGGTGCGCAGGACCATGATGCGATTCCAATCCACGCGGTTGGCTTTGGCAAGCATCTGCAGCGAGCTGAGAGTGCCGGTGTCTTCCATGGCGGTGGTGACGTAGTTGCCTTTGTCTCCGGTGTGATACTTGACCCACTGGTTGGCCCATTCGCTCATCTTGACGCCGGTGAAAAAGGTGCTGGAGGAGATCGTATCGCCCTTCAACACGAAGGGTGGACGGCGGGCGTTGGCAGAAGCGTACGCGGCGCGGTCCTTCTGCATTTCGGGAGTATCGCCGAGGTCCGCGTGCTCAGTCAGATGGAAGGCCCAATCGGCGAGCGTGGCATTCAAGTGATACGCCTCACCCCAGCCCTCGGTTCTCGGGGGTTCATAGGGTTTGGACTTACCGAGCGGCACGAAGCCGGTGGGCCAATCGGCGGGGATCTCGCGACCGTCGATCTCGTAGCCCAGGTCGCCGTCAACCACCCATTCGGCCCAGGCGGCCGAGCCCAGCGATGCGTCCAAGGGATCGACGCCAGCGATGCCTGCGACGATCCAGTAGGCCTTGCGCAGATCGAAGCGCGGGTCGAGTCCAAGAGCCATGATGCTGCCGGCGGCTTTAGCCGTCCCCACGCCGGTGAGCACGGCGAGGACTCCGTCGCGATTCATCCGTAGGTCGTGGTAGGCCTGCGGAAACGGAAGGATCTTGTCGAGATGATTACGTTCCACCCAATACTGCAGCTCGCCGGGGCGGTCACCCGTGTCGGCGCCCGCTTCGAACATGGTCACGATGACGACTTTGATCGCGATCGGAGAGTCCTTTGCCAGACTGGGGGCCGGTGCGGAAAGGGCGCCGAGGATGCCGAAGAACAGGGTCACCGCCGCCAGGTTATTTTGCATGAGCCATGGTAGCGAGGTGGGGTGTGTGGCGCCAAGTGCCAGTTGCGGAACCTATAGGTAGATACGCCCACCTGCGGAACGGCGGCGGCACGGCGAGATGGACACCCATTGACACCTAAAATTGGAAGGCGGTGAAGTGAGTCCGGCGGCCCGAGCCCCGAAGTCCCAATTGCGGAAACGGCGTGGCGCAAGTTTGTTGCGTGATCGAACAAAATGTGATCTCTTATTTAGTGTGAATCGACAGCGTCTCAGATCGGCATTCTCCCTTGTTGCGGCAGTCGCCGTTGTCCTCAGTGTGTCAGCCCAAAGCGCGGTCGACACAAAGAACTGGACCGCCGCCGAAGATCACCAGAACATGATGGATCAGCTCGGAATCAAGGCGCTTCGCCCGGGCCCCAGCGGCACTGAGAGCGCGCCGAACCACGCCAACTACGACGAGGCCACGGCGAATCCATTTCCGAATCTGCCTGAGGTTCTCACGCTAAAGAATGGCAAAAAGGTTACTACGGCCGCCAAGTGGTGGAATCAGCGCCGGCCTGAAATTGTCGAAGACTTCGAGCGTGAGGTGCTGGGACGAATCCCAAAGGCCACTCCAAAGGTGACTTGGGAGGTTACCAAGACCGCCGAGGCAATGGTCGGCAACCATCCTGTCATCGGAAAGCAGCTTCTCGGCCATGTCGACAATTCGTCGGACCCGGACATACAGGTCGATATCCAAATGACGTTGGTTCTCCCCGCTGACGCTAAAGGACCCGTGCCCGTAATGATGATGTTCGGCGGCCGCACCATTCCCGAGGTCGCGTTTCCCGCGCCGGTATTCCCCGGACGCGGTGGAGCGCCAGGACGCGGCGCGCCTGCCGGTGGCCGTGGACCCGTGGCGCCTCCGGCGAACGCCGACCTGCCCGCAACCGAGCAACTCATCGCCGATGGTTGGGGATTTGCCTCCATCAACCCAGGCAGCATTCAGGCCGATAATGGCGCCGGTCTGACCAAAGGAATTATTGGCTTGGTGAACAAGGGTCAGCCGCGTAAGCCCGACGACTGGGGCGCGCTGCGGGCCTGGGGATGGGGCGCATCACGCGGCCTCGACTATCTCGAAACAAACCAGGCCGTGAATGCCAAACAGGTCGGTATCGAGGGTGTCTCGCGTTTTGGCAAAGCCGCCCTCGTGACGATGGCCTTCGATACGCGTTTCGCGGTGGTTTTGATCGGTTCCTCCGGTGAGGGTGGAGCGAAGCTTCATCGACGCAACTGGGGTGAGGCTGTCGAGAACCTTACAGGGTCCGGTGAATATCACTGGATGGCCGGAAATTTCCTGAAGTACGGCGCATCCGAAGCGACTTTCGGAAGCAAGACGCCGGGCGACCTGCCGGTGGACGCTCACGAACTGCTCGCGCTCTGCGCGCCGCGCCCGACCTTCGTCAGCTACGGCGTACCGGAGAAGGGCGACGCAAAGTGGCTCGATCATCAGGGCAGCTTCATGGCAGCCGTAGCCGCCGAGCCGGTGTTCCGCTTACTCGGCGCGAAGGATCTCAGCGTTACCGCGGACTATCGCACCGCCAAGATGCCGCCGGTGAACACCGGGCTGCTCGATGGGCAGCTTGCGTGGCGCCAGCACGACGGTGGACATACCGACGCGCCGAACTGGAAATACTTTATTCCGTGGGCCGACAAGTTCCTGCACCGTGCGCGTCCGGGCGGTCGCGTGTGAAGACCGTCCTGGCGGCGATAGCGGCGATAGCGTTGATATCGCTGCTTCCGGCCCAGACGGTTTCCGCGGACCGGCCGGCGCCGAGAACGGACAAGAATTCCCAGATCGCGCACGAACAGCTTCTCGCCAAATCCAAACAGGGCCGCATAGACGTCTATTTCGAAGGTGATTCCATCACTCGCAGGTGGGGCGCTACAGACTATCCGGAGCTGCTTGAAAACTGGAAGAAGAACTTCTTCGGATGGAACGCGGCGGATTTCGGATGGGGCGCCGATCGGGTTGAGAACATCCTCTGGCGGCTGGAAAACGGTGAGTTGGATGACGTCGATCCGAAGGTGATTGTACTATTAGCCGGGACTAATAATGTTGGCAACACAGTTCCGCCCGAAGGCGCCGAGAGGACTGCGGCAAATGTGACAAAGGGCCTGGAAGCCGTGGTCCGCGTCATGCAATCGAAGGCTCCAAACGCGGTCATCATCCTGATGGGCATCTTTCCACGCAACGATAACTTAGCTGTAATGCCGGAGATCGAGAGAATCAACGCCAACCTGGCAGCTATGGCGGACGGCCGGAAGATCCGGTATCTGAACATTAACGACCGGCTCGCCGAACATGATGGGAAACTCCACGACGGCATGATGAACGATCGTGACAAGCTGCATCCCTTGTTGAATGGATATCGAGTCTGGGCGGATGCGCTGAAGCCGGTCTTAACGGAACTGCTCGGCGCGCCAGCGAGCGAAGACCACGCGCCCCCGCCCACGGGCGATCCATCCGCACGCCGATGATTAACATTAACCGTCGAAATTGATCCTCCTGGCGCGCAACGTTGAGGAATCCGCTGGCAGATCATTGCCGTAGCGGTGTCGCCCGACGATAGATTTCTCAGCTCCCGGAAACTCTATCGGCGTTCGTGAGGCGATCTTCGTAAAACCGCTGGAACCGGCTGGAGTAAGTCGCTCGACTGATCTCCCAGACTTTGTGGAAGCTCGGCGAGTTCGCCCATCTCTGGAAAGCGCTTCTCCAGCCCTCTATCCGGGGGTGGTCCCACTCATGCTCCAAATCCAGATCGGCATACACATTCTCCATGAGCTGGATCAGCGAGTTGACCACGTAGAAGGAGTCCCGATTGAGTTCCCTGGGAAGGGACCCGGGTTCCACGATGATCTTTCCGAACAGATCGTAATCCAGGCTGCTCAGGCCGGGCAGTTTGCGCAGACGCTCCATAATTTCCGCATAGATCTCGGCGTGCTTCAGCGCCTTCTTCTCGAAGTTCTCGCTCGGACGGTACCAGTGTTTGCCCAGCGTCTGAAAATACTCCGGCTTATTCCAGGGTGTTCCGTTCGGGGAATCGCCTCCGTCTGCGGCCGTGCGCCCGGCCGGCGTGAAGGTGGTCAGAGCGATGTGGCGGCCCAGGCTGCGGTAACTCTCGAACTGCGATTCGTTGAACCACTGATCGGCCGTTGTTTCGTGTGGGAATGCCGGCACGCGACGGTGATACTCGAGCACGTCGAAGTCTTCGTCTCCCGTTATGCTCGACTTCAGATATACCAGCTTGCCCTCGCGCACAGCCGCGGGAGCATTGGGGTAACGGATGGTTCCCACCGCGCAATGCGACCGGCTGTTGCGATTGGCATCTACGTCGCGGATCTGGTCCAGTCGCATCTCGATCTCCACGCCAAAATCGACCCTGCACTTGCGGATCGCGTTTCCCAGATCCTCCAGCGCAAAAGCTCCGTCCTGGCCGGCATCGCAAACTACAATGTACCGGCAATGCCGCCGAACGAGCTCGTAGACCCCCAAGTTCTCGAAATGTCCGCCGTCGGAGAGGTTGACGTACCAGCTCTCGTCGTTGGCGCCGCCCGTCAGCTCGTTGAATAAATAGAATAGACCAAACGCACCCGGACTGGAGCTTTGCCACCAGCGTTCTTTCCGGGGATTGCCGAGCCACCAGCCCAGCCGCGCGTTGAATACGGTCATCAAGAAAGACGATGCCGCCGACGTGGTCGCCCCCGAATTCGGGCTCGCCGCCGCCCCCGAAATGCTCATCGCAATCCCTAGAGAGGGGCCGGCGTCGGGATAGGCGTAGTGCTCGGTTGGCCGGTATGCTTCCGGCCCCGCGTTCCGGTCGGGTAAGCGCGTCGCCATGGTCTGACGGACGTCGTACCCGCAATAGCGGGGCGTAAAGACGAAGGATGCCGCCCTGCGTTCCTGCCACGCCAACTCACCCCCGGCCACCAGGTTCAAGGCCGTATTGAGGATTGGATACGGGCCCATGTAAGGTCTGGAAGGGTTGGATACGGTCAGGTCCTTCAGGAGAATCTCATCGCTCTCATCGAACTGAATGAAGTTGTCGGGCAGGCGGGAGAGCCGCGACGCGCCCAGATAGCAGCGCACCAAACGGTTCCGATAGAAGTTGTGCATCGAGAATTCGTTCAGGTCGACGCGTGTGGAGATAAAGTAGGAGAGCGCCAGGCATCCCAGAGCAGTCCACATGAGCCCGCTTCCCAGGCTTTGCTGAATGGTCTCCAGATCTCCCCAATATGCGCCATGTACGCTGTTCCAGTCGGGGACGCCGCCGACCAGGAGGCCGCGGAGCAGTTGTTCCAGGCTCACCGAGACTGCCGTCAGCAGTCCCACGATGAATACGTACGGCGCCGCGGCCGACACGGCCGACGCAAAGGCCGACTGGCCGTTCCCGTTCTGCGTCTGTTGCGGCTTTCCGCTGGTTCTGGGGCTTCGTGCCGCCAACACGCCGACGGCTGTGGCGATGGCCCATGTAGCGCTAAGGCCGGAGATGGCCCATTCCCGTGTGGCCGCCATCGAGGATGCGTAGAGCAGCGGGACATAAACGCTGACGGTGAACAGCGCCAGCCACGCCAACGAATAGATCATGCACCACGCGATGAAGCGGGACCACCACTCCCGGTGGTAATCGACGAGTCTCGATCCCAGGATTCCCAAATGAAGGGCCACGATCAGGGAGATCAACAGGATGACCAGCGGAGGCCCGAATGTCAGTACGTGCCACTCTCCCGCTTTTTGAGGAGCCCACGCGAAGAACGCACTCCCCGCCAACCATAGCAGGCCAGCGCCGGCGGCGCTCGCTAATAGAACCGCCATGCCCAGCAGCGAGTACGTGAGCACTCGTTGCGCGAGCTTTTTTCCATTCTCGCCCGCAAACCACAGTTCATCCGCAAGGCGCTGGATATATCCGGAAAACACGAACAGGATCGAAACCGTCAACCACAATAGAAAGGCTACCGGGCGCTCCGGCGATCCAGGATCGGCCGGGAACCACGCGGGAACGTACCTGTCGGGATAAACGTGACCCACAAACCAGAGTGCCGCCACTCCCAGAATGCCGCCCAGTGCCCACGCCAGCGCGTTTTTCAGCATTTTCCGGTGTGACGGTCCTGTGGTTCGGCCCCTCCGGCGCTCCTGGAAGCGCCAAAGCTCCCCGATCGCCGTCAACAGCGCCAGAATACATAGCGCGATCAACACGCTGCCGAACGCCATGTGGCGTACCGAATCGGGCAGATGAGGCAGGAACCAGCCGGGCGTCAGCGCGAGCGCCAACGATCGGATCAGCTTCGCCCAAAACCACGCCAGAAACGCGACGGCGGCGCCTGTGAACAACGAGCCGATGATGGCTATCGCATTGGTTACGATCGCCAGCGCGCGGCTTCCTCCCATACTCCGCTCGCGCATACATCTTTCATACCCGCCGAAGGTCCCCACCAGAAACAGAACCAGTGCGCAGGCCGCTCCAAAGAGGCAGCAGATCCAGGCGAAGTGGCGTTCCGCATCTGTGCCGTGAGGCAAAAGACCGGCGGGAATCCACCATCCGGGAGGGCTGTAGACAACCGAGTAGAAGCGTGTGACCGCCAGCGATATGAGCAATAAAAGGGGAAGCACCGCAAGAACCTGGATCCTCGATTGAACGGTCAGCCAGTGGTTCTTCGAAGGATTTGCCTGGCCCGCCGCATTCGGGATACGGCCCACCCGGCTGAGATTGCCCCCCACGCACCAGATGAATACGCAAATGAGGGCGATTCCGCCGTCCCATTTCCAGGCGGCCGCTTGCGCGGGAAACGCGACTTCGTGTATAACCCGCGGGATCAGCAGCAAACCCGCCAGCGCAATTACCAGAATCAACTGGTTCAACAGGGTGTTCCGTAACCAGGTCACGCCCATCGTCCACGTATCGGCGCTGAAGAATCCCGTCCGCGGCGTCAGGTAGTTGCTGTATTCGCGGAGGAACTGGATCGGCCGCCCGTCACGCAGGGCCGGGTTTGGGGACTGCTTCAAGGAAAGAGAAGCTTCAATTGCTCGGACCGCTTGAGTCGCCTGGACTGTTTCGATCGGCTGGACCGTTCCGGCCGCTGGTGCCGATTCCAGGGCTTGGACCGGTTGCGCCGCCTGCGCCCCTTGGGCCGCTCGGACTGCAGGAACTGCCTGGGTCGCCGGAGCAGTTGGAACCGCTTGCCCGGCATCGGCTGTTTGGATCGCCTGGGCGGCTTCGATCCGCTGGGCGGTCTCGCGGAGAATCCGCCCGGCCAGCCAGGCGCCGATGTAGCCGCCTCCGGAAACGGTTGAGATGTAATCGATACGGCTCAGCAGGTTCAGCTCGGC